>JBLIMM010000157.1:0-10517 GCA_047638635.1 Pseudohongiellaceae bacterium
CAGCCGCACCAATTAGAGAATGCAGCGAGCTGCTCGTCGCTGACGTTCTCCAGGGGGCTGAGTTTCCACTTGGACAGGCGTCGCAGCTCAGGGGTGACGTGCATCACCAGCAGCTCTTGCCCGCGCCAGAGGGTCAGCGCAATCTCTGCTCCTGCGGTGCGGTCTAGGCGATCGTTGAGAGTCGAGGGCGACACTCGCATTTGGTCCACGGCCAAGAGCAAGTCGTCGTGATTGAGGCCGGCTGTGAAGGCTGGACCGCCTTCGAGGACGGTGTCCACACGCACCAAGCCGTCGTTGGTCCGCGTGGTGATTCCGAGCCATGGCTCAAGAGCAAAGCCCTTGTCGTCTTCCGGGAGACGTCGCTCGGTCTCCTCCGGGATGACGGTGAGCGCGAGCCCAAGCCAGGCCAGGTCGTCGTTCGGTGACAGGGGCACAGTGCCGTCGACGTAGTCAGCGAAGAACTCGCTCAGGTCGGAGCCTGCCACCTCTGAGGCCAAGGCCAGCAGGGCGCCGGCAGGGAAGCCAACATCGGTGGTGGTGTATCGCTCCCAGCCAAGGCGGAGAACGTCAGCGAGGCCCCGCTCGCCCTTGGTGAAACGGAGGATGCGCAGGTCGAGCATGAACGCCACTAAGGCACCCTTGCTGTAGTAGGACACGGTACTGTTTGTGGAGTTTTCGTCAGGCCTGTAGAGCTTGATCCAGGCATCGAAGGACGAGGCGGCTAGGCTGGTGCGCTCTGAGCCAGGGCGGTCTGCTTCGGTGCGGAAGGCCGAGGCACGGTCGCTGAGGTAGTCCTCGATCTTGTCGATGAAGCGCACACGAGCGGTGCTGAGATCGTCGAGATAACTGGTGATGCCTTCAGCCACCCACAGATCGGAGGTGTAGTTCTCCGTGTCGTAATCGAACGGTCCCAACGCCTCGGGGCGAAAACGCTTCACGTTCCAGGCGTGAAAGTACTCGTGGGCCACCAGCCCAAGAAATCCCTGGTACTTCTTTTTCTTCACCAAATCCCAGCGGCTGGACATGCACACGCTGGAGTTTTTGTGCTCCAGCCCGCCGCCACCTGAGTCGACCAGCAAGAAAATGAAGGTGTAGTCTTCGAAGGGCATCTGCCCAAAGATCGAGGCGACCTCCTCGCAGACCGTAGCCACGTCGTCACGGAGCTGCTCAGCGTCTAGGTCAGACTCTCCTGCCAGGACGATGTGGTGCGGCACGCCGTTCAGCTCGAAGGTCAGCTTCTCGTGGGCGCCGAGCTCGAAGGGAGAGTCGGCGAGCTCGTCGTAATTTGCTGCAGTCCAGCCGTCAGCAGAATGGCTGAGGGACGTGAAGACATCCCAACCTGTGGGGGTGTCGATCGTGACCTGGTGGGGGCCCGCCGCTGAATCGCCATGGCGAAAGAAGGTGGCCGGTGACTGCAGGAAAGCGTGCTGGGCGTTGACTTCGTTCGTGCGTACGGACAGCTCGTTAGCGTAGAGGGAGTAGTCGACCTGTACAGACGTGGTGCCGTTTGACTCGATGCGCCAAGTGTTCTTGGAGATCTTCTGGGCAACCAAGCTCTCGCCCGTGCTGGCTGTTGCCGAGAGGTCGAGCACGTTGCGTGCGTACTCCCGCACCAGGTAACTCCCGGGGGACCACACGGGCATGGCGATGTCTACTGAGTCGCCGTTCAGTCCCTCAAGGAACATGGTCACGTGGACGCGGTGGGCAAGCAACTCGGGAAACGTCACGTGGTAGCGGATCATAGTCTCGGTCTGCTTTTGCGCTGGGGCGATGGGTGGGTTGGAGGGCGTGGCGCCGTGGAGCGCTGGCGCCAGGGGGCTCAGGGCACCCAAGATCATGGTGACCACGAGGGTCAGCAGAGTCGTGGCCAGAGGAGTGCCGAGCGGGCTCTTGGGTTTGGTGCGTGCGTGATCAGTCATGGGCGGCCGACCATAGCAGCCCATGGCCTGCCGACTCCAGCTGGGATCGCTGCGAGAGAGTGCAGAGAGCTCCTGTGGCTGACCGCGGAGCGAGTGTCGCGGGGCGTGGAGATGCTGCGCCCGCAGCCTCTTCTCGCGGGTGGCGCACAGCCGTTAGCTGCTGGCGCCGCCGTCCACCAGAAGTGGAGTGAGGGCTGCTCGTATGTCGTCTGGGATGACGAGAGAGTCGAAGGTGTCGAGGTCGATGACGACCACGGTGGCTGTGGCCTGCACGGACGGCTCGGCCTCTTCGCCATGAAAACCCCGGTAGCGAAATGTGATCGAAGTGCGGCCAAACTTGAGCACGTCGATGGCCAGGCGCATGGGTTCGCCGAAGCGAAAGGCGCGGATGAAGTCTGTGGCGATGGAGACCGTGGGAAAGCCCACCCGGCGATCGGTGAGCAGGCACATGTAGGGCACGCCCATCACTGCGCCGAACATGTCTTCGAAGACCGCGTGAAAGTTCTCGAAGAAGCGGGGATAGAACATGATCCCTGCGTAGTCGACCTGGCCAAAACGCACGGGCAAGGTGGTTTCGTAGGCGGGCATCTTAGGCGTCGGCGTTGTCGCGAAACTCTTCGAGCCAAGCCATCTGAATGGCTTCTAAGATCTTCTCACCGCTCTTGTCTGTGGCTCCCTGAAAGCCCTCGAGTTCGCAGACCCAAGTGTGGAGGTCCGTGAAGCGAATCGTGAGTGGGTCGATGGTGGGGCGCGCTTCGTAGAGACGGAAGCCAATCTCTTCGGTGTCGGTCCAGGTAAACTCATCCATCTCAAAACTCCGCGGGTGTGGCCCAGTGATTTTCTGCCTGGACTAAGAGGGTAGTTGGGTGCGCTCGCGGTTCAACTCAGACTTGATTGCCGCACCGATGGCGTCGTCAGCGAGAGCCTGGGTCTTGTCGCCAAAGGCATCTGCCGCGGCCCGTAAGCCCGGAACATCTTCGGCGGCTGTCAGCACTTCGAGCTGAGTGATGTCGGTTGCCAGATCGGCCCGTTGCTCGTCGGTGAAGGGCATTTCCTCCATGGCGAGCACACGGCGGGTGCCGTTGATCAGGCTGGTGACCTTGTTCTTCAGTTCGACCAACTCGCGGTTGCCGAAGTCTTCTCTGGCCTTCACGATCGACTCTCGGACGATGTCTTTCACTTGAGTTTGGGTGAGGCCATGGCTTGGCACGACGTCGATGGTGGTGGCAATACCACTGCGCTGCTCTGATGCAGACACCGTGAGCACGCCGTCCGCGTCGATCAAAAAGGTGACCTCGACACGGGGCAGGCCAGCGGGCATCGCTGGAATACCGCGCAACTTAAAAGCCCCGAGCTGGCGGCAATCGCGGACCAACTCGCGCTCCCCTTGGAACACGTTGATCTCGATGGACGTCTGGTTGTCCACGGAGGTGGAGAACATCTCGCTGGCTTGAGCAGGCACGGTAGCGTTGCGGTTCACCAGTTTGGCAAATGCGCCGCCGACAGTCTCAATCCCCAACGAAAGGGGGTTCACGTCGAGCAGCAGCAGGTCGCGGTTGCCTCCGGCGAGGACACTGGCCTGAATGGCTGCACCCAAAGCGACGACTTGGTCGGGGTCGAGCTCAGTGTGGGGCTTGCGGGAGAACTCGATTTCAAGGAGTTCACGCACCAGAGGAATGCGCGTGGAGCCACCGACACAGACCACGTCACGAATGTCGTCGTTGCTCAGCCCAGCGTCCTTCATGGCTGAACGACAGCAGCTCAAAGTGCGCTCGAGGAAGGGGCGAATCGCGTCTTCGAACTCGGCCCGTGTGATGGCGTAGCGAACCGAGCTGTCGTCACCCAGATCGATCTCAAGCTCGGCTTGGTCTTTCTCTGACAGGCTCATCTTGAGACCTTCGGCGGAGAGCCGAATCTGCTGCAAGGCCTGGGGTTGCACCGACAAGTCGGCTCCTGTCCGTTCGGCCACCAGAGCCAGGATGCGCTCCATGATCAGCTGGTCGAAGTCGTCGCCGCCCAGGTGGGTGTCTCCGGACGTGGCTGCCACCTTGAACACACCCTGGGTGATCTTGAGCACGGACACATCGAAGGTTCCGCCGCCCAAGTCGTAGACCACTACATTGCCCTGGTTCTTTGGGTCGAGCCCATAGGCCAAGGCTGCGGCGGTGGGTTCGTTCACGATGCGCAGAGCCGTGAGGCCGGCGATCTTGGCGGCATCCCGAGTGGCTTGTCGTTGAGCATCGTCGAAGTAGGCCGGGACAGTGATCACTGCCTTGTGGACCGGGCGACCCAGGGCCGTCTCTGCCACTTGGCGCACCTCGCTCAAGATCATCGCCGAAATTTCTTGGGGAGTGATCAAGCGGTCGTCGATGACGACGCGGGCTAGGTTGTTTGTCTCGTCCGCGGCAAGTGGGTAAGCCAGATGTTTGGCGTCGGCAGCCACATCCTCGAGGCTCCGTCCCATGAGTCGCTTGACTGAGTGCACAGTCCGTGTGGCATTGACGATGGAAATGGCGCGGGCTTGGGCTCCCACCACGTGTTCGCCGTTGTCGAGAAACGAAACCACCGATGGGATCAGTGGCTCGTTGTCGGAGCTACGGAGAATCCGTGGGCCGTCGCTACCAGCGATGGCGGCGAGGGAGTTTGTCGTGCCCAAGTCGATGCCGATGACGGAGTCATCTGTCGGCGGGTTCGTCATATGGTCCTGGTCAGTCCGTGTCTCGGAGTATGCGTCGGTAGACTCGCGCCTGGTTGAGCAGGGTGGCGATCTGTTCGGTGTTCCAGTGATGTGCGTTGAGCATTGCAGTGGGTAGCGTGCCGCTCTCGGCCCCGGGGTGATGGGCTTCCCGGGCGATGCGAGCGATGGTGTCCGTGCAAGCGGCGGTGACACCGATCATCCGATCTTGGATGGCTTGATAAGCGTCTCGGCGAATGCGCTCGATGGTCTTGACGCAGCCGGTTTCCCGAGCAGACTCGAGTTCTTCCGAAAGCTCCATGGCTTCCATCAAGAACGCGGGGGACAGTTGATTGTGTCGTTCTAGGGCGCCGGGATCGTGAAGCTCTAGGCTGTATTCGGCTCGGAGTTGATCGTCGTTGAGCACCCGCCAAGCTTCGTTGAGCAACGCCGAGTGGGCCACAGCGAGAGCCTGTCCCGCAGCGTCGTCGCCACCGTGGAAGTCTGGGTGAGTCAGGCGCGAAAGGGCCAGGTAAACGCCTTCGGCGCTGTCTGCATCAAAAGCATCGTTGGGCGATTGCCCTAGGCGCACAAAATGGTTGCAACCATCGCTCTCCTCCAGCATCTGTCCGCACTGCAGGCAGGCCAGGGTACTGACGGAGGACTGCTTGCAGTGAGGGCAGGTGTTGCTGGAAATCTGGGGTGAGCTGGCAACCATGACGGATCAGATCGAGAAGGAAGATCCGCAGCCACAAGTGCCGCTGGAGATCGGGTTTTTGAAAGTGAAACCTCGCTCCATCAATCCGTCATTGAAGTCGATCGTCGTACCGGACATGTAGAACTCGCTCTTCATGTCGATCACGACGCGCACATCATGATGGTGGCTCTCGACGTCGAACTCGTCTGCCGGGTTGTGCTCCAGATCAATCTGATACTCGAAGCCAGAGCAGCCGCCACCTTTCACGGAAAGGCGCATGGCCGTGTCGTCAGGCAAGTCCTTCTGCTTGAGGATCAATCGGAACTCGCGGGAGGCCAATGCGGTGATCGCGATGGCCTCGTCGGCATCGGTATCACAGCTGGCTGTCTCGTCGACCGTGTTTTCACCGACGTTGTGAGTGTTGCTGTCGTCACCCATGGTTCTGAGTTAGCTCTCTTGCTTGCCGCGATAGTCGGCGAGGGCGGCGCGGATGGCGTCTTCTGCGAGCACCGAACAGTGGATCTTCACTGGGGGCAGTGAGAGTTCCTCGACGATGTCCGTGTTCTTGATCTCGAGGGCTTCGTCCACGGTTTTGCCCTTGACCCACTCGGTGGCCAAACTCGACGAAGCGATGGCTGATCCACAGCCGAAGGTCTTGAACTTGGCGTCTTCGATGACACCTTCGGCGTTGACCTTGATCTGCAGCTTCATCACGTCACCGCACTCGGGGGCGCCTACGACGCCGGTGCCGACTGTTGTGTCGCCCTTGTCCATGCTGCCGACGTTGCGGGGGTGTTCGTAGTGGTCGAGAACTTTGTCGCTATAGGCCATTGTGGAGACTCCTGGTTCAGTTTGCGGTTTGGTTTGCGGTTTGGTTTGCGGTGAGCGTGCGCTGCTGGATTAGTGCGCGCCCCAATTCACTTCGCTAATGTTAATCCCTTCGAGGGCCATCTCGTAGAGCGGAGACATGTCTCGGAGGCGTTTGACAGTCTTGATGACCACATCAGCTGCTTGGTCCACGTCGGCCTCAGTGGTGAAGCGCCCGACCGAGAAGCGGATGGAGCTGTGAGCCAAGTCATCGCCGACTCCGAGGGCTCGTAGCACGTAGCTAGGCTCAAGGCTGGCGGAGGTGCAGGCTGAACCTGAGGAGACGGCCACGCCGGGCATGCCCATGATCAGTGACTCTCCTTCGACGTATGCGAAGGATATGTTGAATGTAGACGGCAAGCGCTGCTTCTCGTCGCCGTTGAGTTCTACGTGATCGAGCTCACCGCGAATACGTAGTTCAAGTCGTGTACGCAGGGCTAGGCTGTGGGCCATGTCTTTCGCCAAGTCTTCCTTAGCGATTCGGCAGGCTTCGCCCAGACCCACAATGCCGGGGATGTTCAAGGTGCCCGAGCGCATGCCTCGTTCGTGGCCGCCGCCGTGCATTTGCGGCGCCAAGCGCACGCGAGGGTTGCGCTTGCGGACATACAGCGCGCCCACACCCTTGGGCCCGTAGATTTTGTGAGCGGAGAGGCTGGCCATGTCGACGTTCATCTCGCTCACGTCAAAGGGCACCTTGGCGATGGCCTGGGTGGCATCGCTGTGGAACCAGACACCCCGTTCGTGGGCCATGGCGCCGATTTCGGCGATAGGCTGAACAACGCCGATCTCGTTGTTGGCGGCCATGATGCTGATCAGCACCGTGTCGTCCCGGATGGCGGCTTCGATCTGCTCAGCACTGTGCAGCCCGTTCTTGTCTACGGTGAGCCAAGTGACCTCTGCCAAGCCCTTGCTCTCAAGGTAATGAGCTGTGTCGAGAATGGCCTTGTGCTCAATGACACTGGTGATGATGTGCTTGCCCTTCTTGGCCAGCATCTCCACGGCGCCCTTCAGCGCTAAGTTGTCCGACTCCGTGGCGCCGCTGGTGAACAAGATCTCCTTGGGGTCTGCGCCGATGAGATCGGCCACTTGCTGCCGGGCACGCTTGACCGCATCACCAGCGGTCCAGCCGAAGCTGTGGCTGTTGCTGGCGGCATTGCCGTAGTCGTCGCAGAAGTAGGGCAGCATCACTTCGAGCACTCGCGGGTCGAGACGCGTAGTGGCATTGTTGTCGAGGTAGATGTGAGTCATGGCTTTAGGGTTCGGATGAGATAGGTACGTTGCTGGCGATGATTTCGGCCAGGGAAATGCCGTCGAGAATGTCGACGATGCGTTGGTTCACAGCGAGGAGCGGGCTGCGGGATGTGCAGACGTCTTCGTAATCACAGACATCAGCGAGCTCGCTCGCAGCGCAGTCGGTCAAGTGCACTGGGCCGTCGACAACCTTGAGCACCTCAAGAAGGCTGATGTCGCTGGGCGGGCGACTCAGTTGATAGCCACCGTGCAGGCCTCGCTTCGAGGTGAGCAAGCCTGCTTCTCGAAAGCCCTTCAGCAGGTTGGCGACCACCGACCGAGGCATATGAAACGCCTCGGAAAGTTCGGCGGCTGGGGCGAGCTTGTCAGGGTTTCGGACGAAATATCCCAACACGAGGACACCGTAGTCAGCCATTTTTGAGAAGCGGATCATGGATGGTGTCAGGGACGGGGGCAGGGGCTCAGCAAGGTGGCTAAAAACAAGCTCTTGGCCAAGGGCGGGAACAATAGCAGGAGTTTACTCCTCTTTCCACGAGAAGGGGCGGATTTTGCTCAGAGTGACTGCCTCTTTCCCGTTGCAGTCGGCACAATGCGAAGCTGCTTTTTGCACTGACGTATTCCCGCCCCTCGGATTCTGACCCCATGCCATTCCGCAAGGCCCCAGCGAACACCCACGGCATTCTGACCATTGAGGGCGAATGCGCCCGCCCGACGGCGTTTAGCTACCACGACATGGCGAATCTGCACATTGACTATCAAGTGCCTGACGTCTCCAAGATCGACGCTCGCATGAAGGGTACGGCGGTGCGCCTCCGGGGCCTGATCGACATCGCAGGGCCGGTGATGGCCGCCAAATGGCTCACGGTCGAGTCCGAAGACGGCAAGTTCTCCGCGAGCCTGCCCCTGCGCGAGGCGTCCGAGACGGCCTTGATCATCTACGGCCAAGGCAAAAAGCCCCTCGAGCGCGATGGGGGTGGACCGGTGCGGTTCATCATCCCCTTTCACCCGGACAACTGCACCAAGGTGAAGGGTGCCTCGAAGATCAGCCTCACGGCCGAAAAAGGCAAAGATACCCGACCTTCGACCGCTGCTGAGCACAAGGCCATCCACGCCAAAGACTAGCGCCACGCTGACGGGCTGGGGCGCAGGTGGCCCAGCGACCGTGGCTTATGCCAGCAGCTCCGCCCACACCGTTTCGTTGAAGCCCACCACGAGGGTCTTGCCGATGCGCAGGGCTGGCGTGCGTAGATTGCCAGTCGACCCCATGATCGCCTCGAAGAGGTCGATCTCCATGGGTGGATTCTTCTTGAGATTCCAGTCGTGGAGCGTCTTGCCCTTCATGGACACCAGCCGTTGTGTGGTGCGCAGCATGGGGACGGTTTCGCGCTTGGGCAGCTTGGACTTCCGGGAGTCGACAACCTCGCGAGGGGTGAGGCCCCGAGCTTCAAGAAAAGCGTCTGCTTTGGCGCAGGTGGCGCAGCTGTTGCGGCGGTAGTACCAGTCGATCTTGCGGCCCATGCCGACTCCCCTTACGTCTGAGTGGTCACGGCCAGTCTAGCAGGATCTAGGAGTTGCCCACAGTGCTCACGTAGTTGCTCAAATCCACCAGCCGCTGTATGACCTGCACGGAGGTCTGCTCGTCGTTTAGCTCGACGGACAGGGTGTACTGGTCCTCGAGGGCGGCCTGGGCTTCGTTCCACAGGGAGTTGGTGACCGCAGCCGAGTAGCGCACTGACAGGGCCAGCCAGACCGTGTCCAGGTCGTGAATCTGTCGGCCGAGGCGCAGGCCTTCGAGCATGATGCTGGCGGCGCCGTCGGGATCGTCGTTTGCGTCGTAAATCTCGGCCATGAGCGCGAGAGCCTGGGTTTTTCCCCATGTGTCCCCGAGCGATCGGGCGGTCTGCAGAGAGCGTTCCAAAGGCGTGAGGGCCCGGGAGAAGCTGCTGCGATCAGTGGCCTGGTCCATCAGGCTCTGGGCCTGCGCCAGCTGCTCTTGGCTTTCGCGAAAGGCCAGGCGCTCTTCCGTGTCCCAGTGGAACTGCCGGTCGGTGTAGCTGAAGAACGTGGTTTCGCCGGTCACCTGGTCGCCAAGCTGTGAGACGTCGATGCAGCGCATGCGCAGGGTGTCGGCCACAGCCAGCCGCTCGGGGTCGTCTAGGGCGCCTTGCTCAACGAGCTGATGCCACTGCTCGCACATCTTGTTGATGTACTCCAGCAGCTCCCAACTGGACTCACCAAAGGCCGTGGCCAAGGCTTGGCGATCGCCTTTTTCGTAGAGCGCGTCGAAGGATTTGTGCACCGAGAAAGTCTCGATGTGTTCGGCGTCCCGAGCGATGACGTCGGCGTCCCGAGGATCGTTCTCTTCGAGGGGCTCTGTGCCCTGGTCCCGCGGGTCGCCTTCGGCTCGGGGATCTTCGCTTTCGTACTGCGCTGATGCCGAGGAGCAGAGCAACAGGAGCAAGGCGGCGCTGAGCAGTGTCGTGATCTGTCCCATTGTTTAGCTCCCCTGGGGCGGACGTGGCGTGGAGGTCAGCTCGTCGTTCAGTCGCCCACGACGATACCCCTCGGGGGTGATCACCGTGTGTTCGAAACCAGCCTGGCGGACCACGGCCAGCAGCTTGGATTCGCCGCTGCGCTGCTTGAGCTCGGACACTCGGTCAGGGTCGACTTCTAAGTGGACTGCCAAACCATGGTGCCGAGCACGCACATCCTTGAAGCCCATTGAGCGCAGGTGTTGCTCCACCGCATCGACAGCGGCGAGGCGCTCGGCGGTGACTCGAGTGCCGTACGGCAGTCGCGAGGCAAGGCAGGCCAGGGCCGGTTTGTTCCAGTTCGAAAGACCGAGGGACTTGGCCACGGCGCGCACCTGTTCTTTGTTCAACCCGCATTCGCGCAACGGTGCTCGCACGCCCAGCTGGTCTCCCGCGGCGAGCCCTGGGCGCCACTCTTTGCCGTCGTCGGCGTTGGTCCCGTCGAGGATCGTGGCCAGTGATTCGGCGTCAGCGACTTGACGGCAAACGCTGTAGAGCTCGGTCTTGCAGTGAAAACAGCGGTTGTTGGGATTGGCTGCGTAGGCGGGGACGTCCAGCTCGTAGGTGGGGGCCAGCAT
>JBLIMM010000158.1:0-10491 GCA_047638635.1 Pseudohongiellaceae bacterium
TCCGTCGCGGCGTGAATGAGTTCACTGACGAGTTCACCCTCGAAGGGCTCTTGCTCACGGCACCACTGACCGTTGAGGACTTCCAGCTCGTCAAGATTGAGCGGGGCCAAGACCGCAACTTCACCGGCGCAGATGTTTCTAGCACGGGGCAGTCCACGGATGAGCAAGGTGGCAGGGCCGTCAGAGTCGACATTCGGCCTGACCGAGCTGCGGCCTTCGGCGACTGGACCGAACCGAACATCGGGCGCCTCATGGGCACCTTGCTCGACGGACGCTTGGCTCAAGAACCAGCCAACATTACGAGCCGCCTCGGCAGCAGTTTTCGCATCAGCTCCGGCAAGCAGATGGGTTTTTCCACCGCTGAGATCAAAGAGTATCTCACGGTGATCAACTCGGGCAGCCTGCAGATGAAGCCGCGGCTGCTCTACGAGAACACCGTGGGCCCAAGCCTCGGCGAGTCTTCTATCTCCGCTGGTCTCAACGCGTCGATCGCTGGTTTCCTGGCCATCATCCTTTTCATGATGGCGTACTACCGCATCAACGGCGTGATTGCCGCCGTCTGCCTGATCGTCAACATGACCCTGCTCACAGGGCTGCTGATGTTCTTGGGTGCCACCCTCACATTGCCCGGCATCGCAGGGCTCATCCTGACCCTGGGTATGGCTGTAGACGCCAACATTCTCGTCTTCGAGCGCATGCGCGAAGAGGCTGACCGGGCCAAGAGTGTGGGACAGGCGATCAAGCTGGGTTACGAGAAGGCGATGTCCACCATTCTCGACGCCAACATCACCACCTTCGTCACCGCCTTCATTCTCTACAAGGTGGGCACGGGCCCCGTGCGTGGCTTCAGCGTCATCTTGATGCTGGGTATCGTGACCTCAGTGTTCAGCGTGTTGGTCTTCGGTCGACTCGTCTACGACGCATTGGCCGATCGTGGATTCGCCAACATCGCCATGGGTCGCCTGCTCAAGAAGGACACGAATATTGGCTTCCTGGCCAATGGTCGCAAGGCCCTGATGATTTCAACCGTGCTGGTCGTTGTCAGCTTGGTGGCCTTCTTCGTCACCGACCGGGACAAGTACGGACTCGACTTCTTGGGCGGCTATAAGGCCCATGTCTCCCTGTCCGCTGAGGCAACCCAGGGCGAGATCACCACCTGGTTGGCTGACTCACCCTTTGCTCGGGCCCAGGTCATCTCTGTAGACGACGACATGGGAGAGAGCTCCAAGAGCACCCAGTACGTGATCAAGCTCAAGAGTCAGGCTGACAGCGAAGACGCTGCTCTGCAGGACCTCAAGGCAAACTATGAGTTGCCCCTGCGAGCTGCTCTCGGCAAGCGCATGTTGCCCGACTTCGTGAGCGACCTCTCGCTCACGGAAGACACGGCTGCTGCTACCACTGCCATCTCCGCAACGCTCAGCTTCGAACCCGGCGAGGTGGCTCTCGCTGCCGATGCCGTGCGCGGGCAACTGGGCTTCCTGTCAAACCCGGACGTCCAAACTGCTGGAGCCAACGCGGTCAGCGTTACCGGACAGTGGGCCCGAGTAGACCTAGATGATCAACAGGTCATTCAGCGCTTCCGCTCAGCCTTCACGGATGCAGCCAACGTCCCCGACACGAGCCAGCCCTTCCTAGAGTCGACCATGATCGGCTCGCGGGTTGGCACCGAGTTGCGGGATTCGGCCATTCGCGCCATCTTGCTTTCGTTCATAGCCATCGTGCTCTACATCCGAGTGCGCTTCCGGGAATACCGCTATGGCATCGCTGCCATCGTGGCCCTGGCTCATGACGTCAGCATTACTCTTGGCATCGTGGCCGTCGCCCACTTCAGTGGCTTCGTAGACGTCCAAATTGACTTGGCCATGATCGCAGCCTTCTTGACCATCATCGGCTACTCGCTGAACGACACGATCGTGCTGTTCGACCGTATCCGTGAGAACCTGCCCCGTCTCAAGGGCAAGTCCTTCACGGAGGTGCTCGACATCTCGATCAACCAGACGTTGGCGCGTACGTTGCTCACGTCCATGTCGACATTACTGGCCTTGGTGCTCATCTTCGCCTTCAACTACGGGCGTCAGAACGTGCTCGAGGGCTTCAGCTTCGCCATGATCATCGGTGTGCTGGTGGGTACCTACTCGTCGATCTTTGTCGCCAGTCCCGTGCTCATGCTGCTAGCCGACAAAGCTGACGCAGGCTCGGCTCCCGGAACGCAACAAAAGGGTAAGGCGAAGTCGAGCGATGGCCAAAAGCAAGGGGTGCCCGCCTGACCCGCCTGCAACTGCTGTCCGCGGTACTGCTGCTTGCCCTTGCAGCCCTGGCCACTCTTATTATGGATGTGTGGCCTGGCTCCTCACAGGGCAACGCAGCAGCCGCGGATCAGGACATCTTGGTCCTTCAATTCGGTGATCCCAATGCGACGGCTCTGCGCAACCTGACTGAGGGCGTGGACTATCACGTCGTCCAAGCAGGGGACTCGCTGTCGTCCATTGCCGCTCAGCGACTCGGCGATGCGACGCAAGCCTTGCCCTTAGCAGAGCTCAATGGCCTCGCGAATCCTCACGAGCTCGCTCCGGGCCAGATTCTCTTGCTCCGCTGAATGCTGGCATCCCGAGTTGCTCTGCGGTCGGAGAAGCGAGCCCGCCCCCATCGGGGCCCTGCTGTTGAGGACCCGGGCGACGGCTTAGGCTAGCTTCTCGGTGGAATCTGTAGCCGGAGTGCCTGAAACCATCTCGAGGGTCAACTCCTCCGAGAGGGCCCAAGAGCGAAGACGTGGCAGTCGTTTCTCGGCCACGCGCAGCAACAGTGTGATCTGCTGCTCATCGGCCTCTCGTTCGAGGACGTCCGCGAACACACCCACTTGGGCCAAGGTTCGCCCACGGCTGAGGGGCATGCGCATGCGAAAGAGCTGACTATTTCCCAAGAAATGCTCAGCCACCCGGGCCTCAAGGTCATCGAGCCCTGCACCTGTTCGAGCCGAAACGGGCACCGCGTCGGAGAGTGTATTCAGCAAGCTCTGTACTTCCATGGAGTCGACGACCACGTCCACCTTGTTGAGCACAGTGATCATGGGCAGGTGACTCGCGCCAATCTGCTTCAACGTCTCTAAAACAGCTTGCACACAATCGGCCACGTGCGGGTCGGCAGCATCGACCACGTGAAGGATCAAGTCCGCCTCGATGACCTCTTCGAGCGTTGCGTGAAACGACGCCACCAAGTGGTGGGGCAACTTGCGCACAAAGCCAACCGTGTCCGAGAGGATCACGTCGCCGCAGCCCTTCACGGGCCACTTGCGGGTGCGCGTATCGAGGGTCGCGAAGAGCCGGTTGGCCGCTAAGACGTCTGAACCGGTCACCGCGTTAAAGAGCGTGGACTTGCCCGTGTTCGTGTAGCCGGCCAAGGCCACCTTACGGGCGTCCTTCCGCCCCGCCGCATTCGTTTCCGTGCGCCGCGCGTACACATCGAGGCGTGACTCCAAATCACCAATGCGCCGGTTCACCAGGCGACGATCTGTCTCGAGCTGCTTCTCGCCTGGACCGCGAGTGCCTACCCCACCACCCTTATAGCGGTCGAGGTGGCCCCATTGCCCGCGAAGTCGTGGCAGCATGTACTTGAGTTGGGCCAACTCCACCTGCAGCTTTGCCTGGGCCGTGCGTGCCCGCTTGGCAAAGATGTCCATGATCAGCTCAGAGCGGTCGACCACCCGAACGCCTACCGCCCGGCTCAGGTTGCGCGCCTGGGCTGGACTGAGGTCCATATCGGCCAAAGCAACAACTGCATGGACTGAGCCAATCAGCGCTTTCAGCTCTTCTACTTTGCCGCTACCGATGTATGTGGCGGGGTGCGGTCGTTCGAGCCGTTGAGTCAGGCGGCCGGCGACTCCAACGTCTGCGGCCTCCGCCAAGCCCGCAAGCTCGTCGAGAGTGCCCTCTCCCTTCTCACTCTGAGCGCCGAAGAGAACTGCAACAGGAGGCCGCTCGGCCGTATCGATGGGTTGTGACTTCACTTTGTACCGGGTCTCACCTGGGAAAGATCTCTCTGCCATTCAGCGTCATTTAGCTCGGGGATGTCCCGGCGAAAGTGGGTCCCGCGGCTTTCTCCGCGGGTCAACGCAGCCTGGGTAATCAACCGAGCCACTTGAATCTTGTTCGTGAGTGACCAACCAAAGGGATCCCTCAGTGTCCGCTGCCCCATCACTCGACTCCAGCCGGCGAGGCGTCGATCCGCGGCACCCAGCCCATCCGCGTCCCGCTCAATACCGACAAGCCGCCACATCAGCGAACGCAGTGCATTGTCCATGTCGCGAAGGTCAAGAGAGCCGGGCAGCGGAGACATCTCGGCGACCTCTGCGTCCCAGGTGCGCTGAATGGGGCGGGCATTCTCGGAGGCGTGTTGCCCGGCTCGGAAGCCCAGAACGGCGCCCTCAAGCAGCGAGTTACTCCCCATGCGATTCGCGCCATGAAAACCACTGGAGGCCATCTCGCCACAAGCGTAAAGGCCATCCAACGAGGTCTCCCCAAAGTCGTTGGTCTGCACACCGCCCACCATGTAATGGCATGCGGGATGTACGGGGATCAGGTCCTTTGCCATGTCGATGCCAAAGTCGAGGCAGGCCCCGTGAATGACAGGAAACCGGTGGGACAAGAACGACGACGAAAGATGCCTCATGTCGAGGTAGACGTGGGTGTCTCGCACGAGACCCAGGTGTTTCATGATGGCGCGGCTGACCACATCACGGGGAGCGAGTTCAGCATCCTTGTGGTAGTCGGGCATAAAACGGTGCCCCGTTCGGTCCACCAGAATGCCACCTTCCCCGCGGGCCGTCTCGCTGACCAAGATGCGACCGCTTCCGGCCACATAGAGCACCGTGGGGTGGAATTGCACGAACTCCATGCCCCTCATGAGTGCCCCAGCTCGGTAGGACATAGCAAAGCCATCCCCCGTGGCAGAAGGAGGATTGCTCGTCTCCCGGAAGACCTGGCCGACGCCTCCATTACACAGAATGATCGAGCCAGCCCAAATGCTGTGGTAACCCCGCTCTTTGGACCAGGCCAGCACACCTCTGACGGTCTGCCCGTCCGTGATCAAGTCGAGCACGAAGGTGGCAGGCTCCACACTGAGCCTCGGCAGAGCCGCCGCCTTGCGAATTAACAGCTCCTGGATCTCCAACCCAGTTTGGTCCCCCCGCGCGTGAATCACCCGGGCACGCCGATGCCCCCCCTCGAGGGCCAACGCCAAACGGCCATGGTCGTCCCGGTCAAACTCACCGCCCCAAGACAGCCAGCGATCGACCAGTGCGGGGCCCGCCCCGATCACAGTCTCGACGACGCTGCGATGAGCCAATCCCGCTGCGACCCGGCAGGTGTCCTCCACATGCTGGCCGACGTCATCATCGTCAGCCAGAGCGGCAGCGATGCCCCCTTGGGCCCAAGCGGTCGCCGTATCCTTCGGCCCCTCCTTGAGAACCACCAGGGTTGAACACCTCTGAGCTGACTCGATGGCGGCAGAGAGCCCTGCCACACCACCTCCCACAACAAGGACTTCCACCTCAACAGCTGGCAGCTGCCCCGGATCCTGGGGGACCAACTGCCTTGGCACTGCTGGGCCCGGAAAATCCAACTGAGACAGAAGGTCAGTCATTCATCCAGCCACACATCGCAGAGTTGGGAGAGGCAAGAACCACCAATGGTTGGGCCCGAGACCGGGAGATAGGCACCTTTTCTGAACAAGCCCCTGAGTTTACGTCAGAGGAGTGAGCGAACTCACCCGAACGGCCACCAAAAAGAAATCCTAACAAAGCACCTAAGATTCACCGAGTTCAGCCGATGTTAGGGTAAAACTAACCTAACACCCGTGAGACCTGGGTGGCCCAACGGTCACCTCGCCCGAGTTCCATCGACCTCTTGACCCTCGAGCGACAGCACAGGATAGCCCGTCTCCGCAACCTAAGGCCACTCCAGATGAACACAGGCGCAACAACAGGACAGCTCGCGATGATTCGCGAAGTCATCGCCCACGATATGTTCGCCCTCGGCGCTATGGCGCTGATGTTCATCGCTTGCTTGTTGGCCTGAGCGTTGTTTCTCACCGAGAAGCAGCAGGCGGTCTTCGCCTTCATTCGCGACTTTATCGAGGACAAGGGCTACTCGCCCACTCTCGAAGAGATGTCCCAATACTTCGGGGTCTCGAAAGTCACGATATACGAGCACGTCAAAGCGCTCCAAGAGAAGGGAGCCGTCAAGAAACAGGCGAATCGCAAACGCTCCATTGAGCTGGTGAGCCAGGAACTCGCTCCTACTCAAAGCACCCGGCGGCACACGCTACCCATCATGGGGCGGGTGGCAGCCGGCGACTTCATTGAGGCGGTTCAGTCCACCGAAGAGTTCAGCCTGGACGACATGACGCCACGTATGGACGACTGTTACATGCTGAGGGTTCAGGGCAACTCGATGATTGAAGACCACATCTGCCCCGGCGACTTGGTCATTGTTCAGCCTGCCGATACAGCTCAGAACAACGACATCGTGGTGGCCATGGTTGATGACGAGGACACCGGCAACAAGAAGGCCACCATTAAGCGCTTCTTCCACGAAGGCGACCACATCCGCCTGCAACCCGCGAACTCCGAACTCTCGCCGATCCTTGTCAAGGAAGTCGAGATTCAGGGGCGAGTGATTGGCGTGGTGCGGGCAACGATTTAGCCTAGGCCCGAAGGGATCCACGGGCAAAGAGCTGCTGAGGAGCGTCATTCTGGGCAGCGATGGCCCTGTTGGCACTGCTCCGGTACCGTCGATGTCATCTCTGTTCAGTCGAACACTTGCCCGGGAACGTTGGGTGGCTAACATGCCTCCACGTTTGGCTTGATGCACAATGCCGCTCGTACGTGTCGGGGTGTAGCGCAGCTTGGTAGCGCGTCTGCTTTGGGAGCAGAAGGCCGCTGGTTCGAATCCAGTCACCCCGACCAGTTCTCGCCCCGCCCCCACGGCTGAGCGGGCAGAACGCCGTGCCTGGACTTCCCACCGGCGCCTGGCGTCCCTGATGTCGATAAGCTCAACGGGGAACGTTCACCGCCGTGACTCGCCTGGATGCACAAGCAGCTCCGAGTCAGGCGCAGGCCAAATCGTGGACGGTTGCAGCCCCGCTGAATCTCTCCCACAAGCGCCGCCCTCAGAACAGATCATCCTACCTGCGGCTCTTCTGTTCCTGTGAAGTCTGCGGAGTCTCCAAGAATCGCAATCCAGACCGCTGGCTCCCATTCCGATGAAGGACTCAGCCCTTCAATCTTGGCAGAAGACGCGCAATGCACTGTTGTATACTCTCCCCCGAGCTTTCGACACTTCAACCGGAGGTCACACTATGACGCCCGCTTCCTTCCTGCTTTTCGCCCTGACACCCAAGGCGATCAACCGTCTCAGCCTCTGCTCTGCCCTGGTGGCAGCGATAGTTTTCGCAGCCTCGCCGGCCGCCGTAGCTCAACCCGAGTACTGCGAAGACGGTGGGCAAATCGTCATCGACTTTGAGTCGACTCCGCCCACTGGCGCATGGGTAGCCGAGACCGCCTTCCCCGGCTTCACCGGCGACTCGTACTACCGCTGGAATGGCCCCAATCATTTCAACCAACCGGGCAACGGCGTGCTCACCTACACGGTGACCGTCACAACGCCTGGTCTCTACAACATGCGCATCTACAACTTGCATGATGACCCGGACTTCACACTCGAGAACGACTGTTGGACTCGACTGGACGGCGGCACGTGGCAGAAGAGCTACTCCAGCATCCACCTCACGTGGAACTGGGCAACATGGTTTGATCCCCCAAGCGGCTCAGACTCCAAGTCCACCTACCAGCTGTCCGCAGGGACCCACACCTTCGAGGTCAGTGCTCGCTCCAATAACTTCCGCATTGACCGCGTGCACTTCTTCCTCCCGGGTTTCCCCAATCCTCAGAACCCGCTGTCCCCTGAGACCACCTGTGCAACCACGTGGACAGACCTTGGTAACGGATTGGCCGGCACCGGCGGCGTCGTCCCGGTTCTCGAAGGCACAGGCGACCTGAACGCTGGGTCCAGCACGACGATCAGCTTGAGCGATGCATTGCCCACGGCCCCGACCTACTTCATTCTGGGTTTGACCCTGCTCAATGCTCCCTTTAAGGGTGGCGTCCTAGTTCCCAATGCGGACGTCCTCGCCGGACCGATCCTGGCGGACGCTGCAGGTGATATCGACATCACCTTTCCCTGGCCCGCTGGCTCCCCCAGTGGGACCAATGCTTACTGGCAAACCTGGGTCGTCGATGCCGAAGGGCCAGTTGGCTTCGCAGCAAGCAATGGCCTACAGAGCGTGACGCCCTAACCCGTCACCCCAGCAACAGCCCAGCTCTCCTCGAAGTCGCGTTGAGAGCTGGGCTGGCTGTTTCTCTAACGGTCGTTCGTCAGCAAAAGAGCGACTGCCCGCCAGATTCGGGCCGCCCTTTCTCCGGCCCGTTTCCTTTCGGCCCCCACCTGGCCATAGGCCCGTCACCAGCCAATGGTACTTGCCCCAAGGCAAGGCAGGCGACGTGCCCAGCTCCGGCTTCCCGCAGGGCTCGAGCGGCCTCCTCCAGTGTGGCTCCGGTCACCCGAGTATCGTCGAGCACTAGCACAGTGTCCCCGTCGAGCGCGGCGGTCGCGGTGAACTTCCCGACCATCGCAGTGCGGCGTTCCGCTAGGGGCAAGGTGAATTGTTCCGGCGACGCAGCCACGTGACGAAGCAAGGAATGACAAGGGATGGCTACCCGTCCCGCCAACCGTCGAGCTAATCGTTCCAGCGGCCCTTTCATTGGCACTCTGTCCGGAACCCAGGTCAGGCGCGTCCCACCTGGCTGCCCCTTTTGCGCATGCATCAGCAGAGCTTGGGCGAGATCTACGGTTTCCGGTGCCCAGGCACCCAGACGCCCCTGCCTTAACTCTCTCGCCAAACCTGCGCGATTCCCCGCCGATTGTTCGTCTGGCCCAGCCTGGACCAGCCTGCCGAGGGCCATTCCCGCCACGTGCAGATCGTATTGCCCCATGGGGCAACTGAGCGAGACACCGGGCCGTCCCTTACGCCGCTCACCCAGCAACCAATGCTGGCCCAACTTATCATCAAAGACCGCAGCCAGCCCGCTCAGTAGTAAATCGGGACAGGCGAGCAGGGGAACGTCCTCAAACAAGCTCGCCGAGGTCACTCCTGCACGGTGCGCTGCCTCCACATCTGTGCCGCTGTCACCGATGGACAACACCGAGCGGCTGGGCTCGACTCCGAGCCGACCCAATGCAGCCAAAATCGGAGACTCCGACGGCCGGTGAAGCGGCGTATCACCAAAGCCAATACAGACCGGTGGCGTTGGCCAGCCCTGAGCTGACAACCATCGCAGCACGCTAGCGACAGGGCTCGAAGACACAACACCCCACGGAACTGCCCTCCGCGCCAACTCCATGAGGAGTTCGCCCACAGGCGCCCCGTCACCGTCGAGCATGACTTCGGCTTGAGGTCCCCCTCCGTAATACTCCGGCGGCGGCACCACTCGCGCTCCCCGGGACAAATCGGCCAGGGTGTTCTCGAAGTCCACTAGAACCGCATCCCAACTCAACGGTTCGCTCTCCACCTAGCGGTCCTAGGCATTCTCGGTGCGGGCCCACAGAACATCATCAGTCGACCCTAACGGTTCCCTTGGGCAGGCGCCCCTATGTACCCGAGCTTCAGCATCAACTCGAGCATGTCACCGTCGATCTCCTGGGCCCCACCTGGTCCCGCAGCCGCACCGGCCTCAGCGTTGGCGATGGATTGTTCCTCCAGCAACTGGCGCAAGGCCGAGAGGGCCCGCGTCGTCTCCGGAACATCTGAAGTCACCACATTCCGACGCTCCTGTGGATCCTCCTCCAGGTGAAAGAGGTACTCCCACGTATGATCGATGTCCTTCTGCCAAACGTGAATGTACTTCCAGCCTCCCCAGTTCACCGTGCGGTGGTACTTCGGCCCAGGGTCGATCACAAGCTCACTAAAACTCGGCCGATCGAACTCTCGGCTATTCTTGAGCCCCTCGTCCCCCGCGTTCTCCAACAGCTGAACCAACGAACGCCCGGTCCACTGGGTGGGAACCTCACGAAGACCGAACAACTCCGAAACCGTCGGAGCCACATCGATGAGCTCAACCACTTGCCCGACCCTGCCCCGGTAACCAGCGCGCTCCAAAGCTGGGGGTAGTCGAACGATCAAGGGAACGTGCAGCAACTCTTCGTACACCTGATCATGCTGATACTTGCCATGGTCCATAAACTCCTCGCCATGATCTGCAAGGAAGATGACTGCGGTGGACTTGAGCAGCCCAGCCTCGGACAAGTACTCCCAGAGTCGGCGAATCTCTCCGTCCACGTAAGCGATCTCCCCGTCGTAGAGATCAGACAAGAAATCGATATCCGCCTGGTCGTACTCCAGCATTCCATCCCAGTACGCAGGCCCAGTGGCTGCAGACCA
>JBLIMM010000159.1:0-10323 GCA_047638635.1 Pseudohongiellaceae bacterium
TACCGCCGATATCACCATCGAACAGCTGCTCACTCATACGAGCGGCCTGCCTTTCACAACGATCACTCGGCCGCTGACCAGCTATGGGGCCATTGGCGACGTGGCGACAGAAGCTGCAGGCACCGAACTGCTCTTCAATCCGGGTACGAGCTTCCAGTACAGCGACGCGGGCAGCGACACGCTGGGGGCGATCGTTACTGAACTCACGGGCGAACCCGTTGAGGCGTTTCTGCAGCGTAGGTTGATCGACCCTCTGGGCATGGACAACACCTGGACGTTGCTTGAGAGCGACTCGCCGGTTTTGGAGCGCATCCCTACCGCGTACTCCGGTGGTACCGGGGCATGGAGCCCGCACTGGAAGCCGTTGTCGAGCCCGCCGATTTTCCCGATCTTCTTGACGTCCCAGAGCCTGTATTCGACGACGAGTGACTACGCGCGCTTTCTCGCACTGTGGCTTGATGGCGGGCGGGATCTGCTTTCGCCTGATGCGGTGACCCGGGGGCTGACCCCACGAGAAGAACTGCCCTCGCCCACGGGCTTCTCCGAGCTCACGCCGTTCTACGGGCAGCAGTGGGTGCTCTACTCCCATGCAGCTGGCGCGGCAGATGGGGACCGCATCGCTGAGCCTACGATCTTCGGTCATAGCGGATCCGATGGCACCCATGCGTGGGTCTGGCCCGAGCGGGACTTGATCGTGCTGTTGTTCACTCAGTCCCGGGGCACGACCGCCGGCATCGAGTTCGAAGGGACGCTTGAGCGGCTGCTCATCGACGGAGATCTGGAAGGCCATCGCCAGAGCCTGGAGGCACAAGCTCTGGCTGGGGCGAACTTAGAACCCTACGAAGGCCTCTACTGGGACGAGACCAACAACCGTGCGTACTACGTCGTGCGCCGGGACGGCGAACGTCTGATCATCGAACGGCCGGGGGCGTTCTCTAGCGCGATGATCCCTACTGAGATCCGCGGGCATTTCAGCATGGCTAAAGAGCCCTCGCGCATCTTGGAGTTCGAGCCCCCCGTGGACGGACTCTGCGAGGCGTTCCTGTTCCCCTTCTCCAGTGGCATCGAGCGTCAGCAGCGCTACCGCCCGAATCCCAACCTGCCAAGTGCCGAGTCGGTGCTCGAGAACTTGCACGTGGCCCACGGTCTCGATGCGGTTGAGTCCCTCGGGGTGGTTCGCATGACAGGCACCATCGAACTGGCGAGGGGCATCTCCACCGGCGATTTTGATGTGCTGTTCGATGGGCTCCGGCTGAGAATGGTGGCCTCTGTGGACACAGCTACCGAAAGGGTTTGGATTACTGCAGACGGTCGCGTCATCACAAGTGTCAACGACACCCCTCCCAAGGAACTCGAAGGGGACGAGCGAGTGCAGGCACTTTCCGCTCATCCCATTCGCCGCCTCACTGAGTGGGGTGACGACTCCGCGGCCATCCAAGTGCTGCGGCCGATCGTGCAAGGAGAGCACGCTCGCCTGCTCGTGCGCACGGAGTCAGCCCACGGATTGACTGCAACGAAACTGATCGACCTGGAGACGGATCGCCTCGCAGACGAAGACCGCCTAGAGAACGTACCGGGCCTGGGGCTGACGGGACTGCAGATCGCCTATCGAGACTACCGCGATGTGGAGGGGGTGATGCTGCCCTTCGCCATCAACTCACGTTTCGGGAATCAGTTCCTGCCTGAGGTCCGAGTGGTGATTGAAACGGTGGAAACCCACGTCGAGGCCGGTGACCTGCTCTCGCCTCCCGAGGTTGGCGAGGGCTGAGGGCAGTGGTGTTTTCAGTTCTCAGCTGCTAATCGAAAGGCACGAAGAGGCGACCTTGCCGGCCTTTCTTCGATTTTCCTGAAGCACTCTCTTCGGAAACGTCGTGTTTGATCCCCGAACGCCGCGTCGCGGCCCGCCGATCACCTGCACGAGAGAGTCCGAGATACCCAAGCGCCTACTGTCAACTCTAGCCCTGAGCCTCAGCTTGGGAGCCCTGCCCCTGGCGGACACCGTTT
This sequence comes from Pseudohongiellaceae bacterium, assembly GCA_047638635.1. GTDB lineage: Bacteria > Planctomycetota > B15-G4 > B15-G4 > B15-G4 > CAZIAK01. Next base: position 2,005 of record JBLIMM010000159.1, read on the forward strand.
CTGCCACGGAGACCTACCTGTCCGTCTACCAGGCGGGAGTGCCCAACATCCCCAGTGTGTTCACCGGACAGACCACCTCTCAGCTCACCAGCACCTTCAACAGCCTGACCGGCGGGAACACTCAACTGTTCGACCTGGAGAGCTACTACGACGGGGCTGGCGTGCTGCGCCATGACTCGATCTACAACTTCCACCCGGGGGAGTCTGGGGCCAGCAACCTCTTCATCGGTGTCCCTGTGGGCTTCGTCGACGCCATCCAGCCCGCAGAGGAAGCCAGCGGCCGGCGGCTGACGGAGCTCTCGTCCTCTCTCGATGCGTCCGGGCTTCGCCTCTACACGGCAGTTTTTAGTCCTGGGAGCGGCGCCGAAGACCTGCACATTGGTATCGACCATGACGCCCAGTGGTCGCAACTCCAGAGCATGCAGTTCAACACTTTCGCTCGCTTCCCCACGGTGTACGAAACCTGGTACGACGCCGACGGCGTGCGCAGGGTCGACGCTGTGTTTCAGAAGGTGGGAGCCGGTACATACTGGTTTCACTCCAACATGTCCGAGAGCTCATTCCTGGCGACGAACGCGCAGCACGAGGCCACGGGTCAGCGGCTCTACTTCTTCGAGTCTTGGCGGGATCAGAGCGGCAACCGACGCTACGCCGCGCGCTGGTCGAACCCAGACATCCTGCACTCGCCTGCTCCGATTGAGATCGTGCTCGACGAGGACCTGCCCAGCTTCCTGGTGACCTATCAGGCCATGCTCAACGCCGGCAAGCGGCTCCAGGACATGAACGTCCTCGAAGACATCGTGCCGGCCGTGTCGAGCAACTACGGCGCTGGCCTTGCGGGAACCAACGGCGTGCCGACCCTGACGCTCAGTGACAAACCCTTCCTGGGTGCGAACACCGCGCTGGAGATGGGCAACTCCGCAGGCGCACCCGTGCTCTGCGGCATCTTCCTGGGGTTGTCCCAGGCATCCCTGGACTTCAAGGGTGGTGAGCTGCTGCTGCTCCCGGCACTGGACCCGATCCTGTTGCCCTTGCCCTCGAGCGGCCTGGACCTGCCCTTCGCCGTCCCGTCTGACGCGATCCTAGATGGAGTGCAACTGTTCGCTCAGGTTGCCATTCAAGACACCGGCGCGGTCAACGGCATCTCCCTGTCCCGGGGCCTCGCGATGACCTTCGGCGCCCAGGACTGACCGGCGCAGCTGTAGACTGGTCGCCGCCGAGACCCAGACCTGGATGCCCCAGACCTGGAAGCCCCTGACACGGAACCCACTGTGATGTCCTCGCCGAAGACCTCGCCGACGCCATCGCAGTGGGAGCAGGTGCTCGCTATCTTCGACCAGGTGGCGGACGTCGACATGTCCCTGCGCCCGGGCTTGCTCGACCGGCTGTGCGCGGACGACCAAGACCTTCGCGACCAGGTGCAGCTGCTGTTGAACGCGGACGCCAGTTCGCCCGAGCTCTTCATGGAGGACGAGAACCTGCTCGAGTACTTCGAGCCGACCCGTCCCCGTGAAGAGCTTGGGCTCCGGGCGGGAGGGCGCTTCGCCGAGTTCGAGATCATCGGGCTGATCGCCGAGGGCGGCATGGGCAGCGTCTTCCGCGCCCGACAAGATCAGCCCGAGCGGGAGGTCGCTCTCAAGGTGCTCCGTGCCGGGCTGGCCAGCGAAGATCTGGTGCGGCGTTTCGAGCGCGAGGTGGCGGTGCTCGGCAAGCTGCAACACCGGGGCATCGCGGCCATCCACGCCGCGGGTGTGTGCGACGGTGTGCCCTACTTTGCCATGGAGTTCGTGGACGGCGTGCCGATCACGGAGCACGGCGCCAGCCTCGACCGTGACGGCTGTCTCGCCCTCGTGGGACGGGTCTGCGCCGCTGTGTCTCACGCCCACGAGCAGGGCATTGTGCACCGCGACCTCAAGCCGGCCAACATCCTGGTGGACGGGTTCGGCGAACCCCGGGTACTCGACTTCGGTGTCGCACGACTCACCGACGGGACGAGCCCACAGACCACCCTGGCCACGAGCCCCGGGCAGATCCTGGGGACGCTGGCCTACATGAGCCCAGAGCAGGCCATGGGCGACGGCTTCAACGTGGATGGGGGAGCCGACGTCTACGCCCTGGGCGTGATCCTGTACGAGTTGCTCGCAGGTCACCGGCCGCTCGAGGTGGAGCGACGCCCGATCCCCGAAGCGCTACGCATGCTGTGCGATGTGGACCCGGTGCTGCTGGGCGAGATCGACCCGATCCTGCGCGGCGATCTCGAGGTGATCGTGGCCAAGGCGCTGGAGAAGCAACCGGACCGGCGCTACTCCTCTGTGGACGCTCTGGCTGACGACCTGGAACGGGCGCGGAGCAACCGTCCGATCAACGCTCGGCCCCCGAGCACGCTGTATCAGATGAGTCGGTTCGCCCGGCGTCACCAAGGCTTGATGGCAGGGCTGGCTGCCACGATCGTGACCCTGGTCGTAGGTGTGGTGGTGTCCTTGAACTACGCCATCGACGCGAGTGAGCAGCGGGATGTAGCCGAGCAGGCCACGGCGGACGTACGCCTGAGCCTGTACCGAACGTCGTTGTTGGCGGCCATGGATGCGGTGGAGTTGGGCGACGCGACTGCGGCACGACAACTCCTAGAAGAGGCCCCTGAGGAAAGACGGGGTTTTGAGTACCGGCATTTTGCGGCCCAGGTGGATCGGTCTGTGGCCACGTTGTCCGGAGACTGGACTCCCATAGCCTGGTTTCCTGATGGAGAGCGGCTGCTGCTCAACGGTGGCGCCGGCCTGCTGGTCTGGCGCCCGGGTTCCGTAGCGGGGACAACCGCTGGCGACTCGGCGATCGCGCCCACCTGGCCCCTCGATGCTCCCGCCGAGCACGTTGTATTGGGCGGCGACGGGAGCTTCCTGGCAGCGGCGGCCGCTTGCACATCTTTGATGGGCCGGGGGATGGCACCTTCAACGCTCCCACGACCTATCCAGTGCACAAGGGCACTTGGGCCCTTGACTACGGCGACATGGATGGCGATGGAGACATCGACTTGCTGACCACCAACCGCAACGTCGACTCGGTCTCGGTCTCGGTCTTCCCGAATGACTCGACGGGTCAGTTCGCCAACCAGCAGACCACCACGGTGGGATCCTTCCCCGTGGATGGTCACCTAGCCGACTGCGATGGCGACCTCGATGTGATGGTGCCCAGCAACAGCAGTCTCGACATCTATATTCTGGAGAACGACGGCAGTGCTGGGTTGAGCACGGCACTGATCATCCCGACGACACACGCGTTCTACTGTGCAGCGGTTGGTGACGTGAACGGTTATGGTGCGCCTGACCTGTTCGGTGGTGGTTCTGCTGGGATCGACTTCTACACAAATGTGGGTTTAGCCCCGAGCCCCTGGCTTGACCTGGGCAACGCTCTGCCGGGTAGCAACGGCGCACCCGTCTTGGTGGTTGGCTTTGCACAGCTCGCCACTCCGCTCAAGGATGGCATCTTGGTACCCACGCCAGAACAGCTCACCTCTGTGACCCTCGATGGCGCCGGTGGTCTGGCCCTTGCTGGCAACTGGCCCCTGGGAATCCCCGGCGGCACCCAGCTCTTTCTGCAGTCTTGGATCGTCGACGCCGCCGGACCGGTGGGCTTCGCCGCGAGCAACGGAGTGGTGGGCGCGACGCCCTGAGCATTCGCTCTTAAGGCACTGAGATGGTCAGCGCCGCAACAACAGCGTGTGCTCGTGGCTGCGCTTCCAGGCGTACCAAAAGGCTCGGTCGACTCTGAGGGTTGTGAGCTGGTCGGCCCTCAGCACCTCGTAGGTGAGCGTGTCCAAGAGCAGGCCGTCTTCGTCCCCTGGGGCGAGAATCAAAACTCTGCCCAAGCGGCGTCGCTCTACACCGAGAACACCACCGGTCTGCGAGTGGCGGATCCAGGCGACAGGGGTGTTGCCCACGAGCCCGTTGACCACGCCATCACTGAGCAACAGCTCTTCGGTGACGGCGGTCTGGGCGCCGTCGACGCGGAGACCGAAGACGACGGTTTTCGGCCTGACTCCCCCTAGACCTTCGGCGAGCTCGGGCATCCAGACCCGATCGGGATCTGCCAGGTAGGCGTCGTAGCGCGAGTGCTCAAAGCCCCAGACATCTTCGGGCTTGTTGAGCACGAGAGTCTCGGGGTGCTCGGCGACCCAGGCGCCCCAAGTGGTGAAGCTAGAGGGCACATGGTTGAGCATCTCACCCTGGCGTTCGCCTTCGATGGCTCGGCCGTCGATCTGGGTCCAGAGGGAGCCGCGGGCTCGGTCGTACATGACCAGCACGCCGTTCCATAACTTGCCCGAGACTCCGAAGCCCGTGGGCTCGTCGTTCGCGGCGGTCTGGGCATCGTCTTCGTTTCGGGAGTACACGACTCCCGCAGAGGCCAGCGGTCACCAAGTGACGGCGATGGGGTTGCCGTCTAGCGTGTCGTTCACGATCTCGTGGACATCGAGATGCCAAGCCGAGTAGCACTTGGCCGTGCCGTCCACGCCGACCACGCCGACCACGCCGATCACCGGCTCGTCGTCGACCATGAAGGCCGCGGCCTGAGCAGCAGCGACGAACTCAGGAGCATCAATGGCGGGGATGCCGTCTAGCGGGAGAACGTCATACATGGGCGAGCCCTCGACCAGCCTCGACGGCGGGGCAGCTCGGTCCGCTGCGGCGCAGGCGCAGAGCAGTGGAAGACAGAGAGTTGCGACGACTCGAAAGGTGATCATATTCATGGTCTCGGGGTGAGGCTGAGGGGGGCTCAGGGCTGATGGTCGGCCGGGCGCTAGGTATTGCATGGCTTGCTAGAAGATCCGGCGAGCCGGCCCGTGTGGACGCGAAGGCAACCCTTGGCTTCCTCATGGGTCTTCTCCGCCAAGAGAATATCAGCGATCTCGCGCCAGGAGAGACAGACGGCAGCATCTGCTTCGAACGGGGCTCCGAGCAGCTCCCCTGGGGCTCAGCTTCAGTCTCTTCCTGGCTGCAGCGCTGCTCAACGGCGGAGCGCTCGGCCCAATCCCGAGTGATGTTCGAGGTTTAGGCTGACAACGGCGCCTAGCAGCCTGTGCGTAAAGTGCCGTGATGGCGAGCGCGCCTCGGTGGTGCCAGATCGAGACGGCGAACCGGATTCGAATCAGTGGATTCGTTGAGGATTCGGCAACGAAGAGCTGGCGCCACCGAGGCCTGCTCGGCGCGCGGCACTTTACGCACAGGCTGCTAGGAGCCAACGCTGAACGTAGTGCTGGACGTATGATCCTTTGCTGCCAGCCACGTCTTGGGCTGGCGATTCCTCAGGAGCTGCACAGATGAGTTCGTCCCGCATTCTCGTTGTCGAAGATGACCCGGCCATTCGGCGGGGTCTGGTCGACGCGTTGAGCTTTGCTGGCCACGATGTGCGCGCATCGGACGACGGTGCCGAGGCTGTGGGGGTGGTGACCGACTGGCTCCCTGATCTGGTGCTGCTCGACGTGATGTTGCCCGGGCTCGACGGCCTGTCGGTACTGCGTCGCTTGCGGGATGAGCACCCGCGCTTGCCGGTGATCATGGTCACGGCTCGGGGGAGCGAAGACGATCGGGTGGCCGGCTTATCCGGCGGTGCGGACGACTATGTGGTCAAGCCGTTCAGTGCCCGGGAGCTGCTGGCCCGGGTGCAGGCTGTGTTGCGCCGCGCGCCGGAACGTCCCCAAGAGGGCGGCCAGCTGAGCTTGGGCGGGCGGCGCATCGATCTGTCCCGGCATACGGTCGAGCTGAGAGATGGTGAGACACGGCAGCTTGCAGATCGCGAGGTGGCCTTGCTCACACACTTGGCCCGCACCGGCGAGCGCCCCGTTCCCCGTGATGAGCTGCTGCGCGATGTCTGGGGGCTCGACCCTCGTGGACTGAACACACGCACAGTGGACATGCACATCGCTCGTCTGCGAGAGAAGTTGTGCGATGACGGCCAGCTGATCGTCACGGTCCGTGGCCGGGGTTACGCCTTGGGTCCTGGCGTGGAGGTCGGCAGATCGTGAAGCGCTGGTGGCTCGTGTTTGCCGGTTGTGCCGCGGCTGTGGTGGCGGCGATGTCCTGGGAGACGGTTCGGGTTCTGGACTTGGAGGCCGCTGAAAGTGGGGCTCGTTCCGAGGCTGCCCGGCAAGAGGGCGTGCGCCTGGCGCTGTGGCGCATGGAAGGGCGCCTGGGGCCTTGGCTCGCCACCGAGTCCGTTCGTCCCTACTTCGAGTACAGCGCTTACTACCCGCTAGAGCGACCCTACGATGCGCTGCTAGAACCGGTTCGCGAGGGGGACATCCTGGCCAAGTCGCCGTTGCTGACGTTTGCGTCGCCTCTGGTGTCCCTGCACTTTCAGCTGGATGCGCCCGGTGTGCTGACGTCGCCGCAAGTGCCCCAGGCCAACCAGCTCGCCCTGGCATTGGGCACCTGCATCGGGCCCGAGCGCGCCGGCGGCAAGGCCTCGCGCTTGGCCAAGCTGGCCACGGCGATCGATGAGCAAGAACTCTGGCGGGCTGCGGCAGAGGCAGCGCGTCCGTTGCTCACAGGCCAGCCTTTCCCGGGGCTCCCTGGGGAACTCACCGGGCCTCGCGAAGGGGAATTGGCGCTGGGATCCACGGCGGACGTCGCTGTGCAGGGCTCCGAGCCCTCATCGCTGAAGTCATCGCTGAAGTCATCGCTGAAGTCATCGGGGGACGCGGCTCCTAGCGAGCAAGCGTTGCTCAATCAGCGCGAGTTCGGCAAGCGTTCCAAGACCTACGCGGATGTTCAGGACAGCCCCCGGGGAGCTGCGGATGTCTCTCCGGGGCAGCGTATTTCTGTCGGGTCGTTCGCGCCGTTGTGGTTTGGTCCCGGCGCAGAACAACTGCTCTTCGTTCGTGAAGTGCAGCGTGGTCTCACGCCGAGGCTGCAAGGTTTCGTAGTGGACTGGCCAGCACTGTCAGCAAGCCTACTGGGCGAAGTGCATGACTTGTTTCCAGCGGCTTCCTTGACGGCTCTCTCCACGCTTCACTGTGGCGAGTCCTCCCAGGGCCAGGCTCTGGCGGGAGTGCCGGCGCAGCTGCTGCCCGGTGAGCTGAACGTGGCGCTCTTACCTCCTGGTTCACCTCGGGACCGCTGGTCGCTCTGGGCCACTTGGGCTGCGGTGCTCGGCGCGTTACTCACCGTGGCTTGGAGTCTGCGTGCGGCATTGATTTTGAGTGAGCGTCGGGTGCGTTTCGCCTCTGCGGTCACTCATGAGTTGCGCACACCGCTGACGACCTTTCGTCTTTACACAGAGATGCTGGCGGATGGAATGATCAGCGATGAGGGCCAGCGGCAGCAGTACCTGGAGACCTTGCGCGAGGAGTCGAAGCGCCTGGCGGGGCTGGTCGAAAACGTGCTCGCCTTCGCACGCATTGAAGAGGGCCACGCACTCTCGCGCCGCGAGGACATCACGGTAGGTGAGCTGCTGACCGAGGTCACGCCCGTGCTGGAGCGGCGTGTGCACGATGCCCAGATGAGCCTGGTGGTAGAGGACAACGGCTGCACGGGCCTGCTCATGAAGACGGACGCCGCAGTGGTCAGCCAAGTGTTGTTCAACCTGGTGGACAATGGCGCCAAATACGCGGGGGACGCCGACGACCGGCGGCTTCATCTGCAGGTTTCGCGCCAGGGGCGCTCCGTCGCGCTGTCGGTAAAAGACCACGGGCCAGGTGTGAGTAAGGTCGGCGCCAAGCTGCTCTTCAAACCCTTCGAGCGCGAAGAGCACGCGACCCAACCGGGAGTCGGCCTGGGGCTGTCCCTGTCACGGGCTCTGGCGAGTGAACTCGGCGGGGACCTCCAGTTCGAACCTCTCGCCGAAGGTTGCTGCTTTCGCTTGGTGATCCCCGCAGTTTCAGGCTAGTTCTGGACGAAGTCCGGGTTGCCGGACTTCACGAGAGCCCCTGTGTTCCAAAGTCACGCGGGGCAGGTGTTCCCCTGGCCGCCTCCCCCGGGCGAGCGGCTCAGTCTCTCTTGTCTCTGATCACTGCTATCATCCGCCGATCATGGATGGGTCTGAGAAGGCAGCTCACGGCGTGGATGATTCGGCGCCGCTCCTCCAGGCGTGTGCGCTGCTGGAATACTGCGCGGCTTGGTCTCTGCTCGACGGGGGAGCAGGAGTGGTGCTGCTCTTGTCGTCGACAGAGCTCGATGAGTCCTTGCGCCAGAAGATCGAAGACCTTGTGCGGGGCAGCATTCGTGACCTTGCGTTCTGGTGGCTCGACGGGGCGGCGGCGGGGGACGCGGATCTGTTGCTCCACAATCCTCAGGCCCTGCAGGCCTTGGAGACGGCGCTCGGTCAGGT
>JBLIMM010000160.1:0-10258 GCA_047638635.1 Pseudohongiellaceae bacterium
GGGAGATCCTCCCTAGGGCATTGAGAGTGGCCCCGCTGCCCGCGAACCTCCCTCAGCTCGCCCCCGTACATCGGCTCGGCTCTCGCAGAACCGTCCTTGCACAGCCTTCCTCACGCCGCAGACACGACTCGCCCATGACCACCTTCTATGTCGTCGCTTTTTCGGTGCTCACCACACTCAACGTGCTCTGCTGCCTGTGGCTGCTGCGCCGCCCGGGGCCCATGAATCTCGGGCGCATTGCTGCGGTGGCGGTCCTGGTGTTGCTACTCAACGGTGTCGAGATCCTCGCCCTGCAAGCTTTCCGCCTCAGTTGGTTCGGTTTGGCGCACATTGCCTGGCTCGACTTAGCAGTGGTGGTGCCATGTTGCGCCTTGGGCGCGCTGTACAGCCGCTGGAGCGGACGCCAGGTCAGTGGCCCGGCCATCGTCGTTGCCGTTGCGGGCTTAGCCATGATCCCCATCGCTGTTCAGGCCACCTTTCTTACGCCCTTTGAGGTGATCTTAGAACGTGTAGAGATCCCCCTGCTAGCGCGCCACGGCGGTAGCCAGCCCCTGCGCATCGGCGTTCTCGCGGACATTCAAGCCACGAGTATCGGCGAGCACGAACGGCAAGCCGTAGATCGACTCATGGCCGAGAAACCCGACGTGATTCTGATCCCTGGTGATCTCTACCAAGGGCCCGTGCAACAGTTCGACGAGCATCTGCCCGACTTTCAAGAGCTGCTGCAGCGGCTCCACGCTCCCGGCGGAGTGTGGGCAGTACGGGGCAACGCCGAGTATCAAGACGGCCTCCCGCGCCTGCTCGAAGGTTCACAGATTCACCTGCTCGAAAACGCCGTGGCGCGCTTCACCGTGGGCGATCGCAAGGTGGCCCTGCTGGGCATGGCCGACTGGGCCGGCCTGAGCCGCCAGGGCTGGCAGTTCACCCCAAAGATCGTCGAGCGCTTCGCCGAACGCCCACCCACAGACGAAATCAGGCTGCTGCTTTGTCACCGCCCGGGCTGGGTGCTCACCCTGCCCGAAGAGTCATACATCGACCTCACCGTGGCCGGGCACACCCACGGAGGGCAGGTGTCGTTTCCCTTTATCGGACCACCGCTGGTGTTGTCGCAACTGCCCAACGACATCTGTGCCGGAGGCCTCTCCGAAGTCGAAGGGCAACGGCTCTACATCAGCCGCGGATTGGGCATGGAACGTTTGCAGGCGCCCCGAGTGCGTTTTGGCGTGAAGCCTGAAGTGACGCTGCTCACGCTGCGCTCGCCGGAGCTCACTGTGAACACCGCAGACGATCCGTGAGTCGCAAAGGCCCCCGCGCCAGCGTCAGTTCTCTATAGGCCTCAAGCGAATCTCTCGAAATTCAATCGCCGCGCCCTCAGATTGCAGCGCAATGAACCCAGCCCTCTCGTCGCACCAACTGGCGCGGTTCTGCACCAATCCGTTCACCTCAAGGGTCAGCTCCCCACGATCCAGACGGATGCGGTAGTCGTTCCATTCACCCAGGGGACGTTCGTTACTGGGTTGCGATTTCCTGGTGTGGCGCCCTGAGGTGCGGCTCTCGTCCGTCAGCATGGGGAAGTCATCGATGTTCCAAATGTCCCCAGCATTGCGGTGCTGCAGCTGGGCTTCTATGGAGCGGGGCCAGATTTTGTCCTCGCTCACAAGGCGCAGCAGCACACCCGAGTTGCCCGGACCCTGATCTGGATCGAAACGCCATTGCAGGGTGAGTTCGAAGTTCGTGAACCGTTCGATCGTGCGCAGGTAGCCGATGGGCTGCCCTTCGCAGCGCAGCAACTGCGTGTCGCCGTCTGCGCAAATCGACCAGGTGTCGGCGGAGTTGGCTTCGTTGTTCGGCGCGTTATTGGGTGTAGCGTTGGGCAAGAACGGCACCCATGCCGAGAGATCGCTGCCGTCAAACAACACCATTTCGTCGCCAAACTTTGGAGATCGCGCCGAGTCGTTGAGCAGAAACGCTGCTAGGTCAGCAAGCTCCTGCGCACCCAGCCCCGCGGACACACCTGCGGGCATCGTGGAGAGCGACAACTTGCGGCGCTCGACCACGTCTTCTGCGGGCAGCACGTGGCGCTGGCCCCGCGTGTCTTTCATCACCAACGTTTCACCGTCCGCCAAAAGAAAGCCCGAGAGCGTACGGCCGTCGGACAACGTGAACAGCCAGGTGTCGAAGCCAAAGGCGATGGCCGCGCTGGGGTTGATGATGGCGTCGAGCAGTGCCTCAGTTTTGTACTTCGTCCGAACCGCGGTGAGCTCGGGGCCGATGCTGCGCCCTCGGCTGGCCATGGTATGGCAGCTGGCACACTGAGCCCGCTCGCTCAGGAACACTCGCGCTCCGGCGGCAACATCCCCCGCGAGAGCTGCGATCTCTGACACTGTGGGCAGCACCTCGCCGCCGAAACCGCGCCGCTCGAACACCCCTTCAGCCAAGGCCCGCAAGCCCAGGTCGGGGTTACGGAAAATGGCCTCGGTCACCACCTCCACCAAGTCTTGGTCGAGGACGCCCAGCCCCTGGCGATCGATCAGACCGTTGGCCCAACTGGGGTCGAGGGCCAGCTCTTCCGCCGCGGCCTCTCGCTCATCGATGTCAGCAGCAGCATCGTCTACCAGGGAGAGTAAGCCCGCGAAACGACTGTGATCGACGGGACGCTCCGCCCACACTTCGAAGGTCAGTGACGTGGGCGCATTGCCCTGGCTTGAGCCTCCGTCGTCCGGCCCCGCTCGACATCGAAAGCGCGTCGCGCCGTCTGGAACAGTCACCGAGATTTCTGACCGCGCATGGGTACCCAGGCCGTCGCTAAACGAAAGACCGCCCACAGTGAGTGGACCACCCACGCAATTGCCACCCACCCGCACCGAACCCCACGCCGCCTGCGCACGTTCTAAGGGGAGTGTCTCCAGTGGGACATCACCCACAGCTGTTTCGAAGACAGGTTCGATCCAGTCTGCCCAATCGCAGGCGTTGCCATTGCCCCCATCGCCTGCCACAAGCCAGAGCTTCGTCGTGCCGCGCACATCGACGTCGATCTTCAGCAGGCCCGCAGTCACGATCTCAGAGCCGAATAACTTCTCCGCAGTCGCCAGGCCATCCGTGCGCAGCTGTTCGGCCAGGTCGTAGGCCCGCCAGTCATTGCTGTCCCGGTGTTCCACCCACCAGTGGGCCAGTGGCCGCAAATCGGCGGGGCCACCCAAAGCAGCAACCACCATGGCCTCTGCGGCATCCTGTGTGGTGATGAACGCCAGGGTTTCTACAGCGAGTCTGCGCGTCTCCGCTGACAACGTCCCGTCCATCACCCTCCCGGCCAAGGCCTCGGTCGCTGCTGCTGGATGGAGCAACCAGACCAACTCAGCGAAGGCGCCACTCCACGGTGCTAAGCGATCGCCGCGCCCGGCCAACAACTCTGCGTACACCAACGACTCGTTGCCCCGGGAGCCGACTCCCAAAGCAGCCAAGGCGAAGCGATCTCCCTGGCGATAGTGGCTCGCAAGTCGCAGCCACAGGGCCGTGGACAGCTCCCTGGGCACATCCCTCAAAGCAACGGCCACCTCGCGGCGTAAGGCTGGAGATTCCTGATCGACCAGGGAGGCCAAGAGCTCGGTGGGATCAGAGAGTTCTGACAGCGCAGCTCGCAACGCCGTGATGCGCAGGTCAAGTGCGAGGGAATCATCGGCGATCAAGTCGCTCACTGGCGCACCCAATCGCGCTAAGAGCCATAACGCCCGAGCAGCCACAGAATCGTCGGCCCCTTTCACCAAGACCCACAGCCCCCTCTGTACGAGAGCCGACGCAGCCTCGTCCACAGCCGCTTGGGCTAGCAAAGACGCGCGCCCCACAGCACGAACGTTCACTGCGGGGGACGACAACGCGGCTAACGCACCAGGCAAGGTCTGGGCGTCGAGACGAGGCACCCGGGGAGCTTGGCCTTCTGGTGCAATGCGCAAGATGCGCCCGTAGCCCTCCCCATCGCGAGCCAAGTGGCCGCCCACTCCCGGGTCGAACCAGTCGGCCACATAGACAGCACCGTCCGTGCCCACCGCCACATCGCTAGGGCGAAACCAGTCGGCGCGTTTGCCAGTAGCGTCAGCCCTCGGGCGCATCAAGACACCGCCGGTCAAGCTCACCCCAGAGCCCGTGCGCTGTGGCACATGGGCGTAAATGACTCCAGCGCCAGCGTCAGCGTTCAACACGCGTCCCTCCAACCACGGGGACAACAATCCGCTTTCGTACACCACCACACCGGTGGGCCCCCCGGCGCCGTTGATTGCACCGGCCGGGACAACTCCCGGATCGTCTTGGTGCCAGTGAGCACTCACGGTCTCCTGCCCCGCGCGGCGATCTGCACCCCAGTACCGCGAACCATCCTCAGAGAAGTAGCCGTGGTTTCCGCCGGGCAAGCACCACAGGGTTCGGCAGCTGGCGTTGCCGTCGTCGTCGTTGTCAGCGGTGTACACGTTGCCGAAACTGTCCGCGGCCGCTTCGTAGTTGTTGCGGTAGTTATGGGACTGCACGGCCAACCCGCTACCATCGGGGTTCACCGACAGCACCAAACCACCGACCCACAGGTTGCCGTCGTCGCTGACTAAACCGGGGCGGTTGTCGCTGGGCGCAGGACCGCCGCCGTTGTAGAGACTGCCCGAGCGCAACTGCCAACCATCGGCGTCGGTCACCATGTGAGGGCCGGCGTTCCCCACGGCGATCAGCCAACGGCCGTCTGGCCCCGCGACCACCGAGTGCAAACCGTGATCGTGATCGACGCCACCAAAGCCCGTGAGCAGAACTTCACGACGATCCGCGCGTAGATCGCCATCGTCGTCGGTGTAGAGCCACAGGTTCGGTGAGCAAGAGACCACCACCTGGTTGCCAAAGACCGCGATGCCCAACGGCGCCACCAAGTCGCGATCTTGAGCGAAGACGGTCGACGTGTCAGCGCGACCGTCCCCCGTGGTGTCTTGCAGCACGACGATGCGATCACCCAGAGGATGCGATCGCCCAGGGTTCCGACCGTCCCACTGGCGGTAGTTCACCGCCTCGGCCACGTACAGTCGACCGCTGGCGTCGACATCGATGGCGGTGGGGTTGTAGAGCTGTGGCGAGGAAGCCCAGAGTTCGGCCACCAAACCCTCGGGAAGCTCGAAGTCGCTGCCATGGTCTCCCGTCTGCCAAGCCTGCGGGCCTGGTAGCACCCCCGCTGCCTGAGACCCCACAGGTGCCTGCACCTGGAAGGACGGCATGGGCGGTTGTCGCTGCGCCTCGTCGTCGTGGCCGCCATGCTCAGGCCCTGAAACCTCGCCCCCAGGGTCATCGTTGTCCGTGCCGCTCTGGGCAGCGACGGCAGGGCACAGCAGCAAGAGCCCGGCATAACAACTCCGAAGCGCACACAACAGGGTCTTACGAGGGAGGTAGCTCATGGCGCCATGATCGCCGAGGCCCCGCAGATGGCAACGGGCGAAAAGCCGCGAGCCCTCGATTACCATGCAGTCATGGTCGACACCTCCGGGCACTCATCGCAGGATCTTGACGGCGCAGCGCCACAGCGAGGCGCTCAAGAGGGCTGCCCCGGTTGGGTGTCCCCGGGCATCCCCTCTCGCCCTGCATGGATCGGCCGGCGGCCCCCACGCCAACGGCCCCGCAGTGCTAAGGGTGGCCAGCCCGCCCAGGAAGGCCGGGGCCATGCGCCCGCAGGTGTCACCGTCGTCCAACCTGGGACGCCTCTCGAAGTCCCCCCCGACCTCAGCGTGATCGTCACCGTGCACAACCAGCGGGACGACCTGAGTCAGTTTCTTGATTGTCTCGGCGAGGCCCTCGGCGACCGCGTCCCCCAGGTGCTCGTGGTCGATCGCGATTCGAAAGATCGCACCACCACGCTCATTCTGAATCAGCACCCCACCGTAACCCTACTGCGAACAGACGCCGACTTGGGGCCCTCCTGGTCACTGGATATCGGTCTGTCCCGCGCCCAGGGGCCGTTGATCGTCCTAGCTCGGGTCAGCATGCGACTCACACGCCATGGTTTGGATGCACTGATCGACCATGTGCTGCAGCACCCCGAGTGCGGCGTGGCCTGTGCCGGGCTCCTGGACGACGACGGCGAACCCTTGCCGGGGTCGGCACCCTTCCCCACGTTGCGCCATCTGCTCGTGGAGTTCTCCGCTCTGTCGCGTCTGCTGCCCCAGAACCGTTGGCGCCGGCGACTGCACACCCTCGAGCAAGACGACGCGGCGGGCCCCGACGTAGACTGCGCCCCTGCTGGCATTCTCGTGGTGCGTCATCAGGTGCTCGATCAGGTGGGCCCCTTCGACACATCCCTCGCTCGGCACTATCACGTGCTCGACTGGTATCGGCGCATGCGCCGCGCAGGTTTCGCGGTGCACTTGCTACCCGGTGTGCGCATGGTCTGCCGCCCCGACGACCCGCTGGGCGCCACTAAGATCTACCAACTCCACCGGGACCGCATCCGCTTCGCCCGTAAGCACCACGGCAAATGGGGCGTGCGCTGCGCCACCATAGCCCTGTGGTCCTGGGCTCTCGTCGAAGCCCTCGCGCGCCTCGCAGGCAAGGGCAGCGGCAGCCAGTCGGGTGTCGGCCCCGCCTTCGATGCACTCAGTGACGCGGCCCGCACCCGGGCTCAAGCGTAGGTCCTAGCGCAGGCCTGAGCGTTAGTCGAGGGCCTCTGCCAGTACACGAGGGCTCAGCCAATCGGCGAAACCCTGCTCTTCGATCCAGGCAACCAGCTGCTCTCGAGCTCTCAGGCTAAGCGCATCCCGGCGGAGTCGCTTGTTCTTGACCTTCTCTTCGAGGGGCGGCAGCAAACCGAAGTTCACATTCATAGGCTGAAAGTGCTCAGCGTCCGCGTCCCGCAAGTAGGCCAGAGCACCACCCAACATCGAAGTGGGTGGAGGCGGCTCGAACGTGCGCCCGGTCAACCGACAAGCCACAGAGAGTCCGGCCATGATGCCCACCGCCGCCGACTCGGCGTATCCTTCGACCCCCGTGATTTGCCCGGCGAACCAGACGTCCGGGCGACTCTTCAACGACAGGTCGGCAGCGAGCAACGCCGGCGAAGAAATGAACGTGTTGCGGTGAACACTGCCCAAGCGCACGAACTCCGCGTTGGCCAACCCGGGGATCATGGAGAAAACCCGCTTCTGCTCGCCGTACTTCAGCTTCGTTTGAAAACCCACCAAGTTGTAGAGCTGGCCGTGCTTGTCCTCCCGGCGCAGCTGAACCACACCGTGAGCCCGTAGCCCCGTCCGCGGATCTTCGAGACCGACCGGGCGCATCGGGCCGAACGCCAAAGTCTGCCGCCCCCGCTCCGCCATCACTTCAACGGGCATGCACCCTTCAAACCAGGTGGTCTTCTCAAATTCCTTAGTGGGAACCTTCTCCCCCGCTAGGAGAGCGTCGACGAAGGCCTCGTACTGCTCTTTGCTCAACGGGCAGTTGAGAAAGTCAGGGTCTCCTCGGCCGTAGCGACTGGCGGCGTAGATCACATCCATGTCGAGAGAATCGGCGCTGACGATAGGCGCGATGGCGTCGAAAAATGCCAGGCGGTCACGGCCGGTGAGCGCTGCGATCGACTCGCCCAAGGCATCGCTGGTCAGCGGACCGCTCGCCACAATCACCGGGCCCTGCTCAGGCACAGTGACGCACTCTTCGCGGATCAGCTCAACACCCGGCAGCTCAGAAACGGCTGCGGTCATGCAACGTCCGAAGCGCCCCCTGTCGAGGGCCAGCGACATGCCTGCAGGCACAGCGCTCTGTCGCGCTGCGGCCACAACCAAGCTGCCCAACGACTCCATCTCGGACAACAGCACGCCCTTGCCCGTATGCAGCGCAGTCGATCCCAATGAATTGCTACAGACGATCTCAGCCAAGTCGTCTGTGTGATGGGCGGCGGTCTGAACCACCGGGCGCATCTCCACCAAACGCACGGGGATGGCAGCTGCCGAGAGCACTCTCGCCGCTTCGCAGCCCGCCAGCCCACCACCGATAATCGTCACGTTGCTATTCATGGTGCTCAGACTAGCAATACCCAGCTGCGTCCCGAACCCGCAGAGCCTGAGGCTCCTTTGGGGGCAGCCATGAGCGCATCCTTGAATCTGTGATAATTTGGTCCCACGCTCAGCGGAGCGTAAGTACCGAAGGCCGTCTTCACGAGGCTTCTCGGAATCCAAGGGAGGATGATTGTTCATGTGGGCATGGAAGTCGAAACCGGGGACAGACTTCGTTTCCTCTGCGGCCCGCAGCCCTGCAGAGCGGGACGGGCCGTATCGTTCACTGATACAAGCGCTGCCCCAGCCCCTGCACCTCTAAGCCTATCTCACCGGCGCTAATCACTATCACTTCGGCGAGTTCAGCGGCAGCCACGAGTCGATTCTGTCGGCACAAGATCGCCTGGCCATGTCCTGTGTGTCGTTGTTCCCGAAGGGAGTGTCTGTACTCGATGTGGGTTGCGGCCTCGGAGGCACCTCCAGTCTCCTGGCCCAGGCGGGACACCCGACCCACGGGATCGAGCCCTGCGCCCCCCCGCTTCACCTCGCCCGCCAGTCATTCCTCGAGGTCAAAGACCTCCGCTTCGAGGAACACCACGATGTGACGGCCATGAGCGCCCACCGCTCCTCAAGCGAAAACTCTGGCAAACCTTGCCCTTACGGTGGCCTGCTGTTCATGGAGGTTCTGCAACACCTCCCACGGATTGCGGGGTTGCTGGGGAGCTGCCGAGCCATCACCTCAGCCCACGCTCACATCGTCATCAGCGATGCGTTTCTTACCCACGATCTGCCGTGGGACGCTGCGCCTTTCCACCGTCCCGAGACCCTGGCCACAGCGGCGAAGAACGCGGGGTTTACCACCATCTCTCGTCGTTCCATGACCGCAAAAGTGCTGCCGACCCTTGAGGTCACGGCTGGACAGCTCAGACGCAGACGCGCCGAACTCGTGAGCTTTTTTCGCTACGCACACCCAGACATCCAAGGTGAGATCGACGAGTTGCTGACCCAATGTGAGGCGCTCACGTCCGCTCTGCGAAACGGCGATCTGATCTACGACATCGTGGTGCTGCGCAAGCGATGAGCGCTGGGCACCCGCAGCACTTCACCGTACGCACCTGGCAACCCGGCGACGAAGCAGCACTGCTCAGCCTGCACAACAGCGCGTACACCGGCCACCCGGATCGGGCCATGGCTCACTGGCACTGGAAGCATCACGCCAACCCTCTTGGGCGGGTGGAGATCGTGCTCGCCACGAACGACGAAGGGCGCTACTTGGTGGTTTACTCCGGTGTCATCTTCCCGGCGATTCTCGACGGAGAAGACTGCCACGTAGGTGTGCATCTTGACGTGGCTGTAGAGACGAACCTGCGCCAGGGCATCGGCGCATCTCGCCCGCTCATCGCCACGATGCGTCGCTTTGTCCACGAGTATGGCGGTGGAGAAACCCCCTTCGCCTGGGGCTTCCCAGAACCGCCTTTACAGCGCATCGGCCAACGCTTTGCCATGTTGCAAGTGCTCCGAGATGTGGTCTTCCTTGTACGCGCCGTGCACCCCGCCCCGTCCCCGGGCACTCAGCCCAGCACTGTCTCTGGCAGTGTCACGGTCCGCGCAATCCACCGTTACGATGGTGACGCGGACGCCCTCTGGCAGCAGTGCCGTGGGGACATTGGCACGGGCGTTCGGCGAGACGCTTGCTACCTGAACTGGCGCTACGCCGACCACCCCGATGTGCAATACACCTTGCTAGAAGCCCGGGACGAGCACTCGAACACACTGCGAGGGATCGCCGTCTTTCGCGGGGGTGGCTGGGACCCCACGTGCCTTTCCGTGCTCGACTGGCTCGTGCCCAACGACGACATGGAGACCGAAGCCACCCTGCTCGAGCACCTCGACGATGCCGCCAGTGCTCTGGGCAAGACTTGGTTGGTCACCTGGGTCACGGGCTCCCCAGACAGGTTTCAACGGTTTCAACGAGAACACCGCTTCTTCGCCCAGCTCACTCCCTATCAAGTGTCATTCAAATCCTGGCCCAGCTTCGCCCGACGACGGTGGCTTGCCGAGCACTGGTACCAAACCATGGGCGACATCGACTTCTTCTGAACGCCCGGGCTGCTGCAAGCTTCTACACGGAGAGCCACGCAAACAGGCAAGCCAGCAACGCCACGCCGCCACCGAAGCGGTCGCTTTCGCCAGGCCACTCACTGCACGCAGAAGCGCCCGATGTTGCCTTCGGGTTTGCCCCGGCTGGCCACCAACTC
>JBLIMM010000161.1:0-10241 GCA_047638635.1 Pseudohongiellaceae bacterium
GCGGCCCTGAAGGGACAGCTGGCCAGGCGCACGGTGCAGGTTGCCTGGGCCGGGCTGCTGATCGTGCTGCTGGCACTCATGCGGCCCTTGGCCCGACGCCAGATTCGTCGGGTGGGAGAAAAGCTCTCGCCGCGCAAGCTGGCGCCCATCGTGCCCACGGTGGTGGTGCTGCTGCTGACCCTGGTGTGTGCCTCGCTGTGGCCTGTGTTGCTCTGGATGGCGGGCTGGCTGTTGTCTTGGCCGGGTTCCTTGCCGGTCGTGGCGTCGGTGGGCTTGGGGCTCATGCGTTTGGCGCCGGTCCTCGTGCCCATGGTGTTCTTGGGCGAGGTGTGCCGTCCCATGGGCCTGGCGGAAGCGCACCTGCGTTGGTCGAACGAGGTGGTGCGCTCGGTGCGCCGCTACCTATGGATGTGGAACGTCTTCGTGGTCCCTGCCTTGGGGCTGGCGTTGATCTTCGACGGGCCGGGCTTGGCTCAGTACGAGTCCGCAGCCGGGCGCTTCTCATTGATGTTCTCCCTGGCTGGGATGGCGGTGGTGGGCTATCGGATCACCCGCTCCCAGGGCCCGGTGATGCGTGCTCTGCGCAGCGGTGCCGGCTCGTTGCTCTTCACTCGGCTGCAGTGGGTTTGGTTCCCGATCACGGGGCTGCTCCCGGGGGCCCTGGTTGTAGCTGTGGCTTTGGGCTTCCAGTACGGGTCTTTGCAGGTGGCCCTGGGTCTGATCCATAGCGCGACGTTGATCTTCCCCTTGCTGGTTGTTCGGGGCGTGGTGCGTCGGTGGTTGAGCTTGGCTCGCCTGCGTTTGGCGTTGGAACAACTGCAACGGCGCCGAGAAGCCGAAGCGGAGGAGGCCGGGTCTGAGCCCGAAGTGTCCGGTGAGATTCGAGCTCTTGCAGACGAACCGGACGAACGCGACGTAGGCCAAATCGACGAGCAGGCCATGCGCTTGGTCGACGTCACGTTGCTGGTCGCTCTCTCCTTGGGCCTGATGGTGATCTGGGCCGACCTGTTACCAGCACTGGGCGGACTGCGCCGGGTCGAGCTGTGGCAGAGCAAGGTGACGTCAGCTCTTGCGGACGGATCCGTGTCGACCCAGCTGGTTGCGGTGAGCCTTGCCGATGTTCTCGGGGCGCTGCTGCTCGCGGGCTTGACCGTACTGGCCACCGGAAATCTCCCCGGCTTGCTCGAGATGACGGTGTTGCGCCGCATGACTCTGGAGCCAGGGGGCGGCTACGCCATCACGACCATTTGTCGCTACCTGCTCACCGCCGGGGGTGTGATTGGAGTGGCTTCACTGCTCGGCATCACCTGGGACAGCGTGCAGTGGTTGGCCGCCGCCGTCAGTGTGGGCTTGGGCTTTGGTCTACAGGAGATCTTCGCCAACTTCGTCTCGGGCCTGATCATTCTCTTTGAACGGCCCATTCGAGTGGGTGACATCATCACGGTGGGGGGCATTGAAGGGGTGGTCACCCGGATTCGCACCCGAGCCACCACCATTCGCGACCGGGATCGCCGGGAGCTGCTTGTGCCCAACAAAGAATTTATCACCGGCCAGCTGGTGAACTGGACCCTCTCGGATCCCATCTCGCGGCTGATCTTGCCCGTGGGCATCGCCTACGGCTCGGACACAGCCCTGGCAGAACGCACCTTGATCGAGGTGGCTTCCGCCCATCCCATGGTGCTCGAAAGCCCGATTCCCAACGTGGTCTTTCGCAACTTTGGCGACAGCACCCTCGACTATGAACTGCGGGTATTCATTGCCGATCGCGACTTTTGGCCCAATGTGACCCACGAGCTCAACACGGCGATTCACCAGAGCTTCGCTGAGCGAGGTCTAGAGATCGCCTTCCCCCAGAGAGATTTGCACCTGCGGGATGGGGCGGGGGAGATTCTCGGGGATTGGGCTGCGGCGCGGCGGGCCGTGGCCGCCGGGGTGGGCCAGGCAGACGAGTCCAAGGAGCCGAACACCGACTAAGGGTCCACTCTCTACGGAGAGTCTTGCTCTGGGGGCTATCCGGCCGCGGACCGGCGTGTAGAATCCCAGGCACTTTTGTTCCTCCGACCACCCCGCCTTCGGTCCCGGATCGCGTCCGCCACCGCAGGCTATGAGACCTCGCCCATGGCGTCTGCATCCTCTGAGGATCTGAACCTCAAGAACATCGTTGGCCGACTGTTTGATAAGGCTGCGAAGCACGTTGATATCGACGAGGGTCTGTTAGCTCAGATCAAGTCGTGTAACAACGTCTACAGCTTTAGTTTTCCGGTCATGGTCGAGGGCAAGGTGAAGATGTATCAGGGCTGGCGAGCAGAGCACAGCCATCACCGCAAGCCGCTCAAGGGTGGCATTCGTTTTGCGAGTCATGTCGACCAAGACGAGGTGGTGGCCTTGGCGACGTTGATGACCTTCAAGTGCGCCCTTGTCAACGTGCCCTTCGGCGGTAGCAAGGGTGCCGTGCGCGTCGACCCACATAGAACGCCTGTCGAGGTTCTCGAACGGGTGACCCGGCGCTACACCTTTGAGTTGACTCACAAGAACTTCATTGGTCCAGGCATCAATGTTCCCGCTCCCGACATGGGCACCGGCGAGCGCGAGATGGCTTGGATCGTCGATACCTACTCTGCGATCAAGCACGGTGAACTCGACGCCTTTGCGTGCGTCACGGGTAAGCCGGTGAGCCAGGGTGGTATCTCCGGTCGCACGGAGGCCACGGGGCGAGGTGTGTACTACGGTATCCACGAGGCCTGCACTCGGGAGGCTCAGATGAAGCCCCTTGGGCTGTCGACAGGAACCCAGGGCAAGACGGTCGTGATCCAAGGGCTGGGCAACGTGGGCTACCACGCGGCGCGCCTGTTGCAGCTTGAGGGTGGCGCGAAGGTCGTGGGCGTGGGTGAGTACAACGGCTGCCTGTACAACGCCGACGGTATCGACATCGACGCGCTCTACGAGCACAAGAACGCTACGGGTTACTTGCAGGGCTTTGGCCACGGCTGCACGGAGACCGACGACCCCATGTCGTGCTTGGAGCTGCCCTGCGACATCTTGGTGCCGGCGGCCCTCGAGAATCAGATCACCCTCGAGAACGTGGGTAGGTTGAAATGCAAGATCCTCGCCGAGGCGGCCAACGGTCCCACCACCGACGGTGCTGATCAGATCCTGACCGACCGGGGCATCCTGGTGATCCCCGATATCTACCTGAATGCCGGCGGCGTCACCGTCTCCTACTTCGAGTGGACCAAGAACATCAGCCATATGCGTTTCGGCCGCATGGCCAAGCGTTTCGACACAGGGCGGGATCACCGCATCCTCGATCTGATCGAGTCAGTACGGGGCGAGACGATCTCTGACGAACAGCGGGTCTCGTTGACGAAGGGTGCGGACGAGATTGACTTGGTGCGTTCTGGCCTGTGGAACACCATGGCCGACGCCTACGCCGAGATGATCGCGGTGCTCGAGGGGAACGAGAACGTGAAAGACCTGCGCACAGCGGCCTACGTGGTCGCTATCCAGAAGGTTGCTACCAGCTATGGCCAGCTGGGCATTTTCCCGTAGGTCCTGTATGCCCCCGTCGCTCTTGTTTCTATTGAGCGCTGCCGCCCGGAGTGGTCTCCCTGCTATGATCGCGCCCCATGATCCTCGCTGACGCTGACCTCGTTTCGATCCAAGAAGCCCGCGACTTGGTCCGTCGTAGCCGGGCTGCTTGGGAGATCTGGCGCAAAGCCGATCAAGCCACGGTCGATCGGGTTTGCGAGGCCATGGCGCGGGCTGGCTCTGCGGCTGCTGAACACTTGGCCCTGCTGGCCGTAGAAGAGAGTGGCTTCGGCAATCCCGTTGGCAAGTACCAGAAGAACCGATTTTGCACGGACATGCTCTGGGAGAGCCTGCGCGAGCTGAAGACCGTAGGGGTCGTTCATCGGGATGACGCTCGGCGTTATTACCAAGTGGCCGAGCCTTATGGAGTGGTGCTGGCCATCGTGCCCATTACGAATCCCACCTCGACGACCTTGTTCAAGTCGATCATCTCGGTGAAGTCGCGCAACAGCATCGTGGTCAGCCCGCATCCTCGAGGTGTGCGTTGTATCGGTGAGAGCGCGGCGATCATGGCTGAGGCGGCAGTGGCTGCGGGGGCTCCGAAAGATCTCATCCTGTGCATGTCGAAGCCGACGATCGAAGGCACTCACGAAGCCATGAAGGCTCGGGAGACGGCGCTGGTCTTGGCCACGGGTGGCCCGGGACTGGTGCGCGCGGCGTACAGCGCCGGCAAGCCTGCTTACGGTGTGGGCCCAGGAAACGCGCCTGCGTTCATTGAGCGCAGCGCTGACATTCATCACGCGGTGCGGGCCATCGTGGGCAGCCAGACCTTCGACAACGCCACGATCTGTGCCAGCGAGCAATCCGTGGTCATTGATGCGCCCATCGCCGCTGCTGTGCGGGCTGAATTTGCGGCCAACGGCGCTCACTGGTGCAACCCAGCCGAGCGGGCGCTCCTCGAAAAGCTTGTGGTGAGAGGCCGTCGGGTGAACGCTGACATCGTCGGCTTGTATCCCCACCAGATTGCCACCATGGCTGGGTTCTCCGTGCCAGAGATCACCACGGTCTTGATGGTCGACGAGACCGGAGTGGGCTGGGACCACCCGCTCTCCGTGGAAAAACTCTCTCCCATTTTGTCGGTCTACGTCGAAGACGGCTGGGAGGCTGGGTGCGACCGTTGCATCGAGATTCTCGACTTCGGCGGACGGGGACATACTCTGGCGATTCACTCGCGCAACGAAGACATCATCTGGACCTTCGTGGCGGAGAAGCCCACGCACCGAGTGTTGGTCAACGCGCCAACGGCTCAAGGAGCGGTGGGCTTCGGCACGGGCCTGGTGCCCTCCATGACCCTGGGCTGCGGCGCGTTCGGTGGCAACATCACCTCGGACAACATCTCGGCCCACAATCTGCTGCTGACCAAGCATGTGGGCTACTGCTACGAGGGTTTCGTGGAGTCCTTCCCCGACTTCTCCAAGGGCCCGCCCACAGAGATGGGCTTCTCGCCCCAGCCTGCAGCGCCTGCGCCGAGCGCGCGGGTGGGCAGCAGCAGCGGCGCCGTGGGCACGACTCCTACGGTCTCCCCGCCCACTGGCCTGAAGCCAGGGCAGAGCTCTGCTCTCGCCGCTGGGCAGCTGGCCCACCAGGGCAATCCCACACATCCTCAATCACCCTTCTTGGGGGGCGCTCCGCAACCAGCGATCACTGGCAAATCAACGCCAGCTGCTGGCTTCGGCGACCAAGGGCCTAAGGGTCGACCGCCCTACGAGGGTGGTGAGATTCCAGACTTCGCACGACTTCGCAAACGCAGCTAATATCCGCACCCTACTCACCTCAAACAACCGCCGGCTTTGGGCCTCGTCGTGATCACACGGCAGCGACCCCGAAGCGGCGATGGAGACGTTGAACCATGAGCCAGATTGCACTGGGAATGATCGAAACCAAGGGCCTCGTGGGCTCCATCGAAGCGGCTGACGCCATGGTCAAGGCTGCCAAGGTGGCCTTGATCGGCAAGGAGCGCATTGGCGGTGGCTACGTCACCGTGATGGTGCGTGGTGAGGTGGGTGCCGTGAAGGCTGCCACCGACGCGGGCGCAGCGGCGGCCAAGCGTGTGGGCGAGCTGGTCTCCGTGCACGTGATCCCCCGGCCTCACAGCGAGGTAGAGTCGATTCTGCCTCAGGTCGGCACCCCCGAAAGCTGACCAGACATGGTTCAGCTGCGCACTTACACGTTTCTCGATTCCATGCAGCCGCAGTTCGCCTCGTTTGTGGCGAGCACGGCCAAGGGCTACCTGCCCGTGCGTGGACAGGCGGCGTTGTACGTTGAGATTGCTCCGGGTATGGCCATTAACCGGGTCACGGACATCGCTCTGAAGAAGACGTCGGTGCGTCCCGCTGTGCAGGTGGTGGAGCGTGCGTTCGGCTTGCTCGAAGTGCACGACGACAGTCCCGCCGAGGTCCTTGAGGCGGGGCGGCACATTCTTGAATACCTCGAATGCACCGAGGTTGATCGACTCAAGCCGAAGATCATGACCAGCGAGATCATCACTGGCATCGACGACTACCAGTCCATGCTGATCAACCGCAACCGCTCGGGGATGATGTTGCTGGGGGGCGAGACCCTCTACATCCTCGAAGTGCACCCGGCGGCCTACGCGGTCATTGCGGCGAACGAAGCTGAGAAGGCTGCGGACATCAAGCTGATCAACATGCGGCCCTATGGCGCCTTTGGTCGGCTGCAGCTCGGCGGCGGCGAGTCAGATATTCAAGAAGCGGTGAACGCCATCGAGAAAGTTCTGGGTGACATCGACGGTCAGCCCAACGACGGCCGTGGCTAAGTCGCGGGATAGCTTCGTGGTCAAGCCCGTCGGCGCTACCGGTCCGTGTATTGCCTTGGTCGAGTTGGCCTCCATCGCTACAGGCATCGAGACAGTCGACGCCTTGCTCAAGCAGGCAGAGGTACAACTGCTGCTCTGTCGTGCGGTGACTCCGGGCAAGTACGTGATCTTGTTCACCGGCCCTGTCGATGACGTCATGTCGGCTCTCCGTCGGGCGGTCGAAGTGGGTGGCGATGTGCTCATCGACCGCTTGTTCATCCCCAACATTGAGCCGACGTTGTTGGCCCTGGTGAAGCGTGCAGTGAGCGGACCTTCGGGGACGATCGCCGTGGCTGACGAACTAGGTGCTGACGAGCTAGGTGTTGATGAACTGGGTGCTGACGAACTCGTAGCTGATGACGTGGAGTCGACTGATCTGGGGGCGGGCGAGCGTGCTGATCGCGGGGCGACAACTGGCGCGCTGTCTGGGCCCGCAGGTGCTGGGCAGAGTGAGCAGGCTGGCGCTGGCGCTGCCTTGTCACTCGATGCCTTGGGAATGATCGAAACGCTTTCTATCGCTTCGACATTGCGGGCAGGAGATCTCGCTTCGAAGTTGGCCAGCCTGACCTTGGTGTCCCTCGAGTTGGCTCGGGGCATTGGGGGCAAGAGCTACCTGACGTTCACCGGCGAGGTGTCCGACGTGGAGGCCGGAGTGCATGTGGGCGCCGCAGACGCCGACGCGGCGGGTTTGCTCGTGCGTCGCCTGGTGATTCCCCGTCCCCATGAAGAGCTTCTTGAAGTCTTGCGCGGTGGCCCGAACCGTTGACCATCTCGCGGCTGATCACGGACGCTGATTTACTGGCGGGACGCGTGGTCAGCCCGCTCCTGTTGACCCCGGGGACACTGATCACACCCGCGGCCCGTGACCGCGCCGCGTTGTTGGGCATCAGCATTGTAGAGCCGGGCTCTGAGGCTGCCAGTCGTAGCGGCTGCGCGTCTTGCGGCGGCGACGGCTGCGATGGTCGTTGTCGTGGTGGCTGTGCCACGGCGGGGGGCTGCTCTTGCGGGGGAGGGACGGTTCCCTCGACGTCGCCTTGCCAGCGGTGCGGTGCCGTGCCAGCGAGTAGGCAGCTTGGCGAGTCCCCACCGGGAGCCTCAGCGAGGTCGCCGGGAGCTGCTGTTCCCTTCGCGCCTGCAGACGTCGCACCGGGGGTTTCTGCCATGGGGGACGGGCTTTACCTCGTGCGCGTCGTCGCTGGGCGGACCACGTCGGTCCACCGAGCGACTGACAGTTGATCAGCGGAACAAGCGAGAGCTGACCCCCAGCCGGGTTGCTCTTCGGTCACCCAGCCCGGCGGTTATGCTTCAGCGCTCACCCCGATGGCGGAGAGTTTCCATGGTCCCAGTGCTTTCAAACTCGTGGCGGTCGCTGTGCTTGGCCGTCGTGGCCTGCTGTGTCAGTTGCCAATCGACCGGCTCGGGAGGACCGCCGCCGGGAGTGCTCCTGGCTTCTGTGACTGCCGTGCCTGCGCCTCATCCCATGGTGCTCGCAGCTGTGAGCGCTGTGGACACGGAGCGGCTCCGAGAGGACCTGGCGACCTTGGTCGATTTCGGCACTCGGCACACTCGCAGCGACACGGAGAGCCACAGCCGGGGCATCGGCGCGGCGCGTCGTTGGCTGCACCAACGGTTCGCCGAGATCGCTGCAGAGGTGTCCGCTGCAGGGGGCGCCACGTTGGAGGTGAGCAGCGAGCACCATCCCATTGCTGCGGGGCGGCGGATGCCCGAGCCCATCGACTTGGTCAATGTGGTGGCGACGATTCCTGGGTCGGATAGCAACCGGGTAATCGTGCTCAGCGGACATTACGACTCGCGCACCAGCACCGACGCCGACATCACGGGCGACGCCCCCGGAGCCAACGACGATGGCTCAGGAACCGTGGCCGCGTTAGAGGCGGCACGATGTATCGCTTTGGCCCTCGGCGATCGCGTGCCACGGGCGACCATTCGGTTCGCGGCGGTGGCAGGCGAAGAGCAGGGGCTTTACGGTTCTCGCGCCATGGCTCAGGCCGATCGGGCCGCTGGGCGTGACGTCTTCGCCATGATCACCAATGACATCGTGGGTGGGCTAGGCGGGGGCAATGGTGAGGCCAACCGGGGCACCATGCGGCTGTTCTCCGAAGGTGTCCCCAGCTCTGAGCTCTCGGCAAGCGTTGTGGGCAGCGACAACGACGCACCGTCCCGGCAGCTGGCCCGGACGATCTTCGAGCTGGGCCAGCGCTACGTGCCGTCGCTCTGGGTGCAGCTGGTCTTCCGCCAAGATCGCTACCTGCGCGGGGGAGATCACAAGGCCTTCAACGAGCAGGGTTACGCGGCGGTGCGCTTTACGGACACCCACGAGCACTACGACCGTCAGCACCAAGACGTGAAGCTGGTCGACGGCCGACAGTACGGTGATTTGCTCGAGTTTGTCGACTTCGAGAACCTGACTGATGTGGTGCGCCTGGACGTGGCCGCGATGCTGAGCCTGGCGCTGGCGCCCCCAGAACCCACGGGCGTCTCTGTGGACACCACCGGCCTGACCAACGACAGCCGCCTCTACTGGGATGACCCTCATGACCCAACAGTGGTGGGCTACCGCTTGCGTCTGCGGCACAGCTCCTCGCCGAACTGGGAGCAGGTCGTCGATGTAGGCAACGTCCACGAGTACACCTTGAGTGGGGTGAGTAAAGACCACTGGCTCTTCGGCGTGGAGGCCTACGACCAGGCTGGTTTGCACAGCGTAATGGTCTATCCCGCTCCTGGGTATTGATGGGGTTTCCACCATGGCCGAGTTGTCCGACGTTGAGATCTCTGCAGCTACTATCGCCTCCACGGCGGCTGCCCTAGAGAGCCAGTTGGTGCGGACGCCCGTCCACCACTGGCACACGGCGGTGGTCCGTGATCATTTGGGCCCGGACACCGAGGTGCAGCTGAAGCTCGAGCTGCTGCAGCACACGGGCACCTTCAAAGCCCGCGGCGCGCTGAACGTCATGCGCCACTTTTCGCCAGCCGAACAGGCTCGGGGGATCACCGCGATCTCCGCCGGCAATCACGCCATCGCGGCGGCGTGGGTGGCCGCCCAAGCAGGCGTGCCAGCGAAGGTGGTCATGTTGCGCAAAGCCAACGCCTCGCGGGTGCAGCGCTGCGCTGCACTGGGCGCCGAGTTGTTACTGGTGGACGACGCAGAAGCCGGTTTCGCACTGGTGGACAAGCTGGTCCAGGACGAAGGCCTGTCGTTTATCCACCCGTTCGAAGGGCCCTACACTTCGCTAGGGACGGCCACCTTGGGCCTCGAGTTCAGCCAGCAAGTGAGCGGGCTCGACGCGGTCATCGTGCCCATCGGCGGGGGCGGTCTCGCTTCGGGAGTGGCCGCGGCCATCAAACTCTGTGCCCCCGGCTGCAAGGTTTACGGCGTGGAACCCGAAGGAGCGCCCACCATGACGGCGAGCTTCTCAGCAGGGGAGCCCACACATCTCGAGACCATGGACACCGTAGCGGACAGCCTCGCCGCGCCGTTCACCGGCCCCACGTCCTACGCACTTTGCCGACAGTACCTCGACGACATCGTGCTGGTCAGCGACCAGCAGATCTTGGCCGCCCAGGCCCTGGCCTTTGACGATCTCAAGCTGGCCCTGGAGCCAGCGGGCGCAGCGTCCACTGCCGCCCTGTGGGGCCCGCTACGAGAGCGTTTGCGCGGTCAGAAAGTCGGCGTGATCGTCTGCGGAACGAACATCGACGCCGAGACGTTCGGGCGCCAGCTGACTTCAGCAAACTAGGGGCCGCAAGGTTCGTCCCCTTCTTCAAGCCTGAAGCAAGACCCTCGAACCCGGACTTCATCGAGTCGGAAGCTGGCTGT
>JBLIMM010000162.1:0-10239 GCA_047638635.1 Pseudohongiellaceae bacterium
CGGCATCGCTGATAAGAGCGCGCCAGAGCAAAAGGAGAGTTCTCGGGAGCTGGCAGCTCAAGTTCGAGTCGTGCTCGACAACCTCGACGAAAAGTACCGCACGGTGCTGGCCCTCCGCGATCTGGAAGGCCTTTCGTCGAAGCAGATTTCTGACATCACCGGAATCACCCACGCAACGGTGCGTTGGCGGCTTCACGTGGCTCGCAAGCAGTTTCGAGACGCCTGGACCCGCTACGAGACTCGTCGCAAGACAGATCTCGACATTGCTCGTTCCGAGCGCGCCACCGCCTCTTCCTCAGACACCGCAACACTGGATTCCTGAGCCGTGAAACTTCAACGCTATACCTGCCGAACTGTCCGCAACATGCTGCCTCTGCACGTCGGGGGGGACCTAGACCCTCGTCACGGGCCCGAGGTCGACAGCCATCTCAACGACTGCCTCGTGTGTTTCCGGGAGTTCCGAGAACTGGGGGCCATGCGTGGCCGCCTCGGAGTCCTCTCAGAGGAACTCTTGCCCGCGGGCATTCTCGATGGCTTCGCCGAAGAGGTCATGGCTCGCATCGACGTGGGTGAGCCGGGGCCGGCAGCCGAGGCTCCCAGCCCAGGGCCACGGCAACGCATCTTCTCTTTCCAGCGCATGAGCGCAGCGGCCGCAATCATGGTGGTGGCCTTGGCTGGCTGGCGCGCCATGGAAGACCAGGGACTGCTGGGAACGAACAGCTTCCAGCAGGTCGGCCCCGTCGTCGCCGACTCTGTGAACAACATGGCAGCGGGTCAGCAGCAGCGACGGCCTGCTCCCCAGCCCGTCCTGGCGGCGCCAGTTGCTGCGGCTCCCAGGGCATCGCAGTTTGCCTCCGGTGGCCAGAGCACGGTCATGGGCGGAGCGCAGCGGAGCTTGGCTGGTGAACTGAGGGACCTCTTAGACACTGCATGGCCAGCGGGGGTTCCCCAGGAGAGCCAGGTGCAGATCGTCCTGCGACTGCGGGCTGGTGTTCCCACTGTGATGCTTCATGGCCTAGCTAGCGATGCCACGGGCCTTGAGCGGGACGACGAGCGGCTTCCTCGTCAGCGCGAACCGTGAGCTGAGTTGGCCCGGCGGCGCAACTGCCCGCAGGCCACGCCCACGTCTTGCCCGCGAGGTCGGCGCACGGTGGTGGTGACGCCAGCCTTGCGCAAGACGTCGACCATGGCGTCTACGTCTTGGTTGCGAGGGGTGTCTAGGTCGAGTCCGTCGACCTTGTTGAACGGAATGAGATTGACCACCGCGGGATAGCCCTCGAGGAGTTCGGCAAATCCCTGAGCGGTGTCGGGGCTGTCGTTCTTCCCCGCAATGACGACCACTTCTACGGTCAGTCGCCGGCCGTGGCTTATGAAGCGCTCTTTGGCAGCAGCCAGGGTCTCGGCCAAGTGGCTCTTACCCAGGCCAGGCATGAGCTCTTCACGCCAAGCATCGTCAGGAGCGTGAAGCGAAAGGGCGATATTAAAGGGGATCGGCTCGGCCGCCAGCCGTGCCAGGGCCGCCGGGTGGCCCACGGTGGAGACAGTGATACGCCTGGCTCCAATGCCCAATCCGTCCGAGGCATTCATCAGTCGAATCGCGTCCATGACCGCGGTCATGTTGTGGGTGGGTTCACCGGAGCCCATGAAGACGTAGTTCGTCAGGGGCATGTCCGGGCGTTGCTCCCGGGCCAGCAGCACCTGCTCGATGATCTCGCCCTGAGAGAGGTTGCGGATCAGCCCGTCAAGGCCGCTGGCGCAGAAGCAGCAGCCCACAGCGCAACCCACTTGCGACGAAATGCAGAGGGTGTGACGGGAGCCTTCGGGGATCGACACAGACTCAATGATCTGCTCATCCCAGAGGCGGGTGAGCAAGCCCACTGTGCCGTCTTTGCTTTCGTGGCGCCGCTCTAGCTTGCCTTTGCGCACAACCCATCGCTGGGCCAACTCTTCACGCAAAGTCTTGGAGACGTCGGTCATGGTCTCCCACGATTGAGCGCCTCGCTCCAGCACCCAACGGCGCACTTGCCCGGGGGTAAAGCTACGCGCCCCGGGAACCTCCAGCAGCTCTTGGTATCCAGAGACGCTCAGATCAGTGAGCGCGGGAAGCGAGCTGGGCTGAGCCATGGAAGCTTGGCCAGGGGCAGAGGGGGACGCCCTGAGGAGAGGCGCTGCGGGGTCAGGCCGACTCGCGCTGCACTTCGGAGGGAATAGCCTCGATGGCGATCGGGGCCTCGCCCCGAACGAAATCGAGGGTCACGGTGTAGCGCAGGTTCGGGCCCTTGTCAGGCAGGTTGTAAACCACGTCGAGCATCTTGGCTTCGATGATCGAACGGGCAGCGCGCACGCCGGTTTTGAGTTCTAGGGTTTGCTCCGCGATGTGGCGCAAGGCCTCGGGAGAGAACTCAAGCTCGCAATCTTCGAGGGCGAACAACGACTGGTACTGCTTGACCAAGGCGTTGCGGGGCTCTGTCAGAGTGCGCGTCAGTTGTTCTGCGTCCAGTGAACCCAAGGGGGCAATCACGGGGATGCGGCCCACAAACTCGGGGATCAGCCCGTAGTCGACCAGATCTTCGGTACCAACCCGGGCAATGAGACTGTTGGCCTCTTGGGCCGAGGTCGCTCGGGGGCCTGTGACGTCTCGGAAGCCAATGGCGCTGCCACCGATGCGCCGAGACACCAGCTCTTCGATGCCCGCAAACGTGCCGCCCACGATGAACAGAATGTTGCGGGTGTCCACGTGGATGTACTGCTGTTCCGGGTGCTTCCGTCCGCCAGCCGGTGGCACGTTGGCCTCGGTGCCTTCGAGGAGCTTCAGCAAGGCTTGCTGCACACCCTCGCCAGAGACATCACGAGTAATCGACACGTTGCTAGTGGTACGGGCCACCTTGTCGATCTCATCGATGAAGATGATGCCTTGCTGCGCCTTGGGGATGTCGTAGTCCGCGGCCTGCACCAGCTTCAGGATGATGTTCTCGACGTCTTCGCCTACGTAACCCGCTTCGGTCAGCGTGGTGGCGTCGGCAATGGCGAAGGGGACATCGAGGATGCGGGCCAGAGTGCGAGCCAGCAGTGTCTTGCCCGACCCGGTGGGTCCGATGAGCAGGATGTTGCTCTTCTCTATCTCAACACCACGGCCATCGGCGTTGAGCAGCTGTCGGGCCAGCATGCGCCTGTAGTGGCTGTACACCGCCACGGCCAAGACCTTCTTGGCGTGACTCTGTGCAATCACGTATTCATCGACCTTGCGCACCAACTCTGAAGGAGTGGGTAGCTGATCAAGGTTGAGATCGACACCACCACCCGTGCTGCGCTGACTCTCTTCGGCACGCTGGCCAACGAGAATCGAGTTGCAGAGTTCGATGCACTCACTGCAAATATAGACTTCCGGTGGACCGGCAATGAGGTTCGGCCGCGCCTTCATGCAGAAGGAGCAGCGTTCTTCGTTGGAGTTCTGTCCGTCGCCGTTTGCCATGGTGCTCGAGTCGCGGGGTGGTGGGTCGTTCAGCTACTTGTTGCTGTCACCAGATTCCGCTGGATGAATGATTTCGTCAATAAGACCGTAGCTGACGGCTTCTTCAGCAGACAGGAAGTTGTCCCGATCGGTGTCCTTCTCGATCTTTTTGACAGTCTGGCCCGTGTGCTTGGCCAGGATCTTGTTGAGATCTTTCTTCATCTTCAGGATTTCGTCGGCCTGAATGCGAATGTCTGCGGCGGTGCCGCCTGCGCCGCCCCAGGGCTGGTGAATCATCACCCGGGAGTGAGGCAGGATGTAGCGCTTGCCTTTGGTGCCCGCAGTGAGCAGCAAGGCGCCCATGCTGGCCGCTTGACCGATGCAGAAGGTTGAGATGTCACAACCCACGTGCTGCATGGCGTCGTAAATGGCCAAACCCGCGGTGACGCTGCCACCGGGGGAGTTGACGTACATATTCACGTCTTGGGAGCGGTTCTCCTTTTCAAGGAAGAGCAGCTGAGCCACGACCGAGTTGGCGCCGTGATCGGTGATCTCGGAGCCGATAAAAATGATGCGATCCTCGAGCAGACGACTGTAAATGTCGTAGGCCCGCTCGCCCCGGCCAGTCTTCTCGATCACGTAGGGGAGATAGATGCTCTGTGGTTCTTGCTGTGCCATCGCGTCGGTCTCTGCTCCTGAAGTATGTCGGGGACTCATGCCGCATCCGCCGCGGGCGGCTCTTGCTCGGTGACTTTGGCTCGCTCACGCAGCCAAGTACGCACCTTGTCGTTAGAGAGTTGTTCTTGGACGTCGCCAAACCAGCCCTCTTGAATCGCGGACTGAACGCTTTCGTCCGGATCTTTGCCCTGTTGCTGGGCGAGGCTGCGGACCTGAGCGAGGGCCTCTTCGACCGAGGCCTTCAGATCTTCCAGATCGGCGATGTGGCCGTAGATGAACGCCAGGCGCAGGCCACGACGGGTGCCGTCAGAGATTTGCTCCCGTTGCTCTTCGGCACGTGAGTGGCCCTCTTCGGACGAGAGCCCATCCTTGTCGACCATGCGGTGAGCCACTTGGTGGACTTGGCGATCAATGCTGCGAGCTTCGAGACGCTCGGGGAGATCGAAGACGTGGGCGTCGAGCAAACTGTTCTCGATACCAGCGTTGACCTGCTCGTCGTAAGCAGCCTGGCGCTGGCCGTCGAGACCCGTGCGAATGTTGCCACGAAGCTCTTCGACGGACTCTTGACCGAGGTTCTTGAGCAGCTCTTCGTCCAGGTCGGGCAACACCACCAAGCGGTGTCGGTCGATGGTGTAACGCAACGTCGCGGACTTGCCGGCGTGCTCTGCCGGGTCGAAGTGGTCGGGCAGCTCTACGGCCAGATCGACCGTGTCGCTGACTTTCGCTCCCTCGAAGACAGTCTGGCTGCCTTCGATGCGCAGGCCGTCCACCAGATCGTGCTTGGTGAAGGCCGGGCGCTCACTGCGAGGCTCGAGTTCTACGTCGTCGATGACGTAAACCACGGTGCCTTCGAGGATGGCTTCGTCAGTGACCAGGGCCTCTTCGGGAGCTTCTTCGATCTTGCCGAAGCGCTCCAGCAGGCGCTCTACCTCGCCATCGATCATGCCTTCGTCGATGTTGGGCAGCGTGACAGTGACGTCGAAGTTCTCCGGGAGTTTCAAGTCGATCTCGGGGGCCACTTCAATCGCGAACTCAAAGGTCAGCGGGCCTTCTTCGCCCTCGTTGAGACCCTGGAGATTCATCTCGGGGTCGCCCACGGGGTTCAGCTTGTGCTCTTTGACGGCGCTGGCAAAGGCCTCGCCCATGAGCTTCCGTTGAGCTTCTTCGCGGGCACTCTCGCCGTGGGCGCGGGCCACGAGGGAGGTGGGGGCCTTGCCCTTTCGGAAGCCTTTGAACTCGGTGGTCTTGGCGATCTCCGCGAGGCGGGAGTTCACGGCAGAGTCGAGTTCTTCACGGGCAATCGAGAAGTTCAAGGTGCAGCGGCAGGGGCCGTCGACCGTGAGCTGAGCAGTCATGGGGATTCTCTGTGGGGCGGGCGACTGCGCATGGTCCCAGGGGAGGGTGTGCCGGATCAAGCCCCCTGCCTCAACGGGCGTTTTCGAGGCGCGACTGGCACTGGCTGGCTGCCAGGGTGTTTCGGCGGCGGGGCAGCCGGTAGGATCGCCGCGATGGAGATTGCACCCGACCGTCTTGTCAAGCTGCAGCGCTTCCGGGAGGCAGGGGTCGAACCCTTCCCCGCCGGGTCGACGCTGCCTGACCGAAGCCTTATCGCCCGCGTTTTAGGGACCACAGACCCCGATCTGGAGGACCAGCCGCCTGTTTCCGTGGCTGGCCGGATCGCCTCCCTCAGAGACATGGGTTCGTCGATGTTCGTCGATGTGCGCGATGGGAGCGGCCGCGTGCAGCTCTTCTTGCGCAAAGCGGCCCTGGGCCCTGATGTATTCAAGCTGCTTAAAAAGGGTCTCGATCTGGGTGATGTGATCGCCGCGGCAGGTCGTCTCGGCCGCACGAAAATGGGCGAAGTCACCATTTTCTGTGACCAGGCTGAGCTGCTCACGAAGAGCTTGGCCGCGCCTCCGAGCGAGTGGTACGGGCTGAATGACCTCGAGACCCGCTACCGCCAGCGCTACATCGACCTGATCGCCAACCCTGAGAGCCAAGAGCGCTTTCGGACTCGCTCGGCCATCGTGCGGTCCATGCGGCGCTATCTCGAAGATCGAGATTTTATGGAGGTGGAGACGCCCATGCTCCACGCCATCGCTGGCGGAGCTGCGGCCAAACCCTTCTTCACCCACCACAACACCCTCGATATGGACCTGACCCTGCGCATCGCTCCAGAGTTGCATCTGAAGCGGCTGGTGGTGGGGGGCTTCGAGCGGGTCTTCGAGATCGGCCGAAACTTCCGCAACGAGGGTTTGTCCCCCCGACACAATCCCGAGTTCACCATGCTGGAGGCCTACTGGGCTTATGCCCGCATGGATGACTGGATTGAGTCCACCGAAGAGTTGTTGGCCCAGCTGGTGGTTGATCACGGCAGCCGCGAGGACGGCGACGCCGAGACGCTTTTGCGGCGGGAGGACCGGCAGCTCGATTTCTCTCGGCCCTTTGCTCGACTGAGCTACGCCGAGTTGCTTCAGCGCCACGGTGATGTGGACGTTTTCGATGAGCAGTCAGTTCTGTCGGCAGCTCGCGCCCAACAGGTCCCTGTAGAGGGGCGTAGTCTCGACAAGGTCATCGACGATTTGTTCGGTGAGTGCGTCGAACCTCACTTGGTGAACCCGACTTTCGTGACGGACTTTCCCCTTTCACTGTCGCCCTTGGCCAAGCAGCGTCCGGACAACGAGCAGCTGGCGGAGCGTTTCGAGCTCTACATCGATGGCATCGAAGTGGCCAACGCCTTCTCGGAGCTCAACGATCCCCAAGAGCAATTGCAGCGTTTTGAGGCTCAGGTGGCCAGTCGTGACCCGGAGTCCCCAGCGAAAGTCGATCACGACTACGTCACCGCGTTGAGCTACGGCATGCCGCCGGCCGCTGGCATCGGCATCGGCATCGACCGTCTGGTGATGATGCTCACGGGCGCCGCCTCCATTCGAGATGTAATCTTGTTCCCGCTGTTGCGGCCTGCGGTCAGCGACGGAGAGACGAACGCTAGCGCCTCTACTGATGGTGCGAACACTGACGATCAAGCTGCTGAGCCAGCTGCCGACGGAGCCACCTAGCCCCGATGTATCGGTTCTTCCTCGCCGGGCGTTACACCCTCGTTCGACCGGTCAGCTACTTGGCCACGGTGTCCATCGGCCTGTCGGTGATGGCGCTGATCGTGGTGCTCTCGATCATGAATGGTTTTCTCCAGGAGACGGAGAACGTCATTCGGGGGAGTACCGCCGACATCGTGATCTTCCCAACGCAGCAGGAGGGGCCGAGCTCGAAGTCGAAACTCGAAACCCTAGTGCTCGACACCGAGGGCGTGGCTTCGGCAACGTCCCGTTTGGTGCGACCAGCGATCTTCAAAATTCACGATCGCAACAACCCCAGACTCTGGCACTCCAT
Organism: Pseudohongiellaceae bacterium; assembly: GCA_047638635.1. GTDB lineage: Bacteria > Planctomycetota > B15-G4 > B15-G4 > B15-G4 > CAZIAK01. The sequence continues at coordinate 7,520 of JBLIMM010000162.1, forward strand.
GGAGGCCAGCCGCAGCCAGATCTTGGTGCAAGGCCTGGACATCGAAGCCGAGTTGGCTACATCGCAGATGTCCAAATCTCTGGCCGGTGTGCGCCTCGCTGAGCTGCTCGTGGACGATCCCGAGGACCCGTTCTATATCGCGGAAAGCGAGATTCGCGACATCCACCTGCGCACCGCAGACAACCCCGGCATCTTGATGGGCGAAGATGCCATGAGGGTCTGGGGCTTGCGGCGAGGTGACGCCATCGACCTGGTGACCCTTCCCGACGGTGTCTTGGATGGTCAATCCATCTCGCCCAGCATGATGACGTTCATCATTGCCGGAGCGTTCAACAGTGGTCACAGCAACGACGATGGCATCGTCTACATCGACCGGAGCGTCGCTCAAGTCTGGTCGGGTACGGACCAGGAGTTGTCTGAGATATACGTGACCGCCACCGCAGACTGGCAACCCCTCGAAAAGCTCTCCCAGCTCCGTGACACCCTGGGGCAGAAGTTGTCGAAGGTGCGCGAAGGTTGCCTCGTCGACACCTGGGAGGATCGCCACGGCACCTGGCTCGCCGCGGTGAAGAACGAGCGCCGCATCTTGTTGGTGATCTTGGGCTTCTTCCTGGTGCTGGTCTGCACGATCACATTCTCGGTGCTGACCATGTTGGTGCAGGAGAAAGTTCGGGACATCGGCATCTTGTCCGCCATGGGCGTGCCCGCATTGGGTATCGGTTCGATCTTCGCCATGGTCGGCGTGACCATCTCACTAGCCGGAGGGCTCGTGGGCCTGGGCTCTGGGGTGTGGCTCGCCTATCACATCAACGACGTCAAAGACTGGATTGAGCGCCAGTTCGACGTTCAGATCTTCGATCGAAACGTCTATGCCTTCACCGAGATTCCCATCGACGTGGACATGGTCTCCAACCTCTACATCACCGTGGCGACGGTCTTGGGCGCTGTGGCGATTTGTCTGATCCCCGCCTGGCGTGCCGCTCGCCTCGACCCTGTGGAGGCCTTGAGACATGAGTGATCTGCCGATCTTGGCCGCCCAAGGGCTGGCCCGCCATTACCGCATGGGTGGCAAGCAGCTCTCTGTGCTCAGCGACCTGTCCCTCGAGCTGTTCGCCGGGGAGAAGGTCGCCATCATGGGCCGCAGCGGCGCGGGCAAGAGCACTCTGCTGCACTTGCTAGGCCTGCTCGATCGTCCTGATGCTGGCACGATGCAGATCAGAGGCCAGGAAATCACCAAGCTCTCGCGGGGTGCTCGGGCCAGGCTCCGTAACCAAGAGGTCGGCTTCGTCTTTCAGTTCTATCACCTGATCCCAGAGCTGACCGCCATCGACAACGCCATGTTGCCTGCGATGATTGCTCACGGGCCCTTGGCCTGGCTTTCGGTGCGCAAAAAGACGCGCGAGTGGGCGCGGAGCCTGTTCGCCGAGCTTGGTCTCGAAGGCCGCATGAAGCATCGCCCGAACCAATTGTCTGGGGGAGAGCGGCAGCGGGTAGCGATTGCCCGAGCTTTGTGCAGCCAACCCGGGTTGTTGCTTTGCGATGAACCCACCGGCAACCTCGACGAGCAGACCAGTGTTGCGATCACCGAGTTGCTGTTCGATTTAACAGAGCGGCATTCTCAAACTTTGATCATGGTCACGCACGATGCGGAGTTGGCCAGTCAGGCCGATCGCTTGCTGATCTTGCACGACGGTGGCCTGGCTGAACAACCGGCTCCGCCCCAAACGACCGCTGCCCAGGAGTAAAGATCATGCTGCGTCACGCTCTGTTGATCATGTCCCTTGGACTCTGTGCTACGGGGTGTGTGAGCGAGGCCCCGCAGCGGGCGCGCACCGTTCCCCCAGGGCAGAACGGAGCGTTTGAGAGCTGGTGGAACGACACGCAGGTTCGCGAGCAGGGCCATTACGAAAATGGAGTCCGCCAAGGCTCTGTGTCGGTCTTCCACCCCGATGGCTCTCTCGAATCATCGGGAGAATACGAGGGCGGGGTCCCGGTGGGCGAGATGCGCTACTACGCCTCTGGGGGCGGCTTGCGCTTTGTCGAGGTGGTCCACAATGGGGTGCTCGACGGTCCCAGGGATGAGTACGACAGCTCCGGGCGAAAGCGTGTCACCGTGCCCTACAGCGGCGGGCACCGCAACGGTCTGGAGCACCGTTGGCACGCCAACGGTGTGCTCTCTACGGAGGGCCGCTGGGTCAACGATCTGCCCACGTCTCAATGGCGCCATTGGGATCGTGCGGGGAGACAGTTGAGCCAAGAGACCTTTTGGGTTGCCGACGGCGCGGCTGTGGGCTATTTCGAAAGCACACTCAACCCTGCTACCGGTGCGGTGACGGCTCAGGCGCTGAAGACAAAGAACGGCGAAAGCTGGGTGGGCTGGCGCACCTACTGGCACGACAACGGGGTGCAGTCCGGCTTGACCGAGTACGTGGACAGCTTGCGCCAGGGCCGTGATGTGAGCTGGGATCGGCAAGGTCGCATGAGCGTGGAGGGGGAACGACACGGTGATCTGCGCAACGGCAGCTGGCTCTATTGGGATGCTGACGGAGAGTTGCTGCAGGAGCGGGTCTACCTGGGAGGGGAGCTGCTGGCCGAGTCTCTTGAGGGAGCCCTCGGCGGCTAAAATCCGCTGACGCCTCGGCTCTTGTCAGGCGGCTTCTTAGATCTATCCTGGGACGCTCTCGTTTCCCTCTCGATCTACCCGGAGCCAGCTGATGGCC
>JBLIMM010000163.1:0-10229 GCA_047638635.1 Pseudohongiellaceae bacterium
TTGACCAAGATGGCCTTGGTGCGTTCGCTGAGTCCCGCCTCCAAGACTGCCTCGGTGAGGACCGTCTCGGGATAGAGGTCGTAGGTGCCCCAGGTCCCCGAGACCATGTTGGCCAATACGCCGTACATGGTGAAGTACGGGTCGGGGATAAGCACTTCGTCGCCGGGGTCAAGCACAGCCATGAAGCCCAGCTGCAAACCGCCCGACACGCCAGAAGTGATCATGGTCTCACGACCAGCGAAATCGTAGCGCTCGACCAAGCGGGATAAGATCGCCTCGTTCAGCTCAGGGAGACCCTGGGTGACGGTGTAGCGATTGTGTCCGGCCTGAATCGCTTCAATGGCAGCAGCCTTGATGGGCTCAGGCACATCAAAGTCAGCCTGCCCAATGGACAGGTTGATTGGGTCATCCATCGAAGCTACGAGTTCGAAGATGCGGCGAATGCCGCTCGCTTCAATCCCTGCAGCCCGTCGAGATAGCAAAGCCACCTTAGTGCCCTCGGGCTCTAGCCGGCTTTACGTAACGGCCTTCTTCTTGAAGCTCGTGCGCACTTTACGCAGGCCATGGACGGAGTCGCCGCCGTTCCATTCGCCGTTTTTCTTCAGCGCTTCAAGGCGCTCGATGCGGGTCCAAACGTTGCGTGAGCGACTCAGACCGCTCTTGACCTTCAGGCTACGATGGATCGTCATTTCACTGCTCCGGGGACGGCGTTAAGCCGGGCCATAGTCCACATCTAGGCGGCTCGGTCAACCTTGGCCGCCTGCCCATTCAATGCCTTAAATGGTGAGCACGGCAGTTTGAGCTCAGCTGGCTCGAAAAAAGGCCTTAACCATCAGACTCGTGGGGATGGAGCACGATACACGCACCCTGAAAGGGACTAGCCGCACCCGTGGGCCAATCGTCGATCGCGCCCAAGCTCGCCAAGACTGATTCAAGCTGGCTGCGCTCCGTGCTCCGTCCGACGAGGAGCACGCAGCTGGTGAGGCGTACATCCCCAGAAGCATCCGCCTGCTGATCGCCGGTAACCAGAACGTTGGTGTAGCCCCGGGCCTCAAGAGCGTCGAAGGCCTCCCAAGCTCTCAGCTGCCCTGTTTTGCTGGGGCTATAGCTGGCAGCCTGAATGGTGAAGACCTCGCCGGTGGCGGCACTGACCTCTGAACCCGGGCCCGCAGCAATGAGATCTGCTGCGCTGGCCTGCTTCAGTGGCTCGCTCCCGGACCAATCATGCTGCACTCCCACCCAGACCATCAGGGCCAGAATCACCAAGCACGACCCATACAGCATCATCTGGGACATGGCCTTCAGGCCGCCCTTGCGGCGCACACCAAGGGGCGGCGCTGACAGAGGACGCGGCTCGGATTCGACCAGCGTGGTCGCCACTCGGCCGGAGTCACTCTGCGGGGTAGGAATGACGGGAGCCGCCCGAGAGGGCGCCGCGGCAACACGCTTGGGCGCCTGCACCGCACCGGGCTCGGGCACTAAGGATCGCGGCTCCGGCACCTTGTTTTTCTTGCGCCTAGGCTGCTTAGGAGCCCGCTTGGCCTGTTCCGGCTTCGGGGGCATAGGCCGCGGCTCAATCTTCTTGGGCTTGGGAGCCACAGCTTGTTCAGGCTGTAGTGGCTCGTCACCGGCCTCGCCAGTGTCGTCACCGCTCGGAGCGTCCTCGCCGTCTCGAGCTCGAGACGTGATGACTTTGCCAGAAATCGTTCGACGCGTTCGGCTTGCCTGCTCAAAGCCATTTGCGCTGGAACGAAACACGTCAAGGGGATGCCTGCTCGCCATGGCCGGACCCTCCCAGGGAATATTGTGGAAACCGCCAAGACGCAGGTTAGGCCATGGGCAACCCCGATCCAAGATCCCCTCGGCATTCCCTTGTGCTGCACCTGACCCGAGGCCGAGCCGAGACCGGCCTAGCCTCGACTTTCACAGCAACGCATCGGGGGCCTAAACGCTCAGCGAGCGGTGCGCACCAACTCGCGGAAGAGCTCTTCTTCGTGGGCCAACGTGCGCCCTGTGGTTTCGTGGTAGGTCGACTCCAACGAGCCCTGCTCCAAGGCCCGAATCCAACGCACGACCACGCCCATGCCATGACGTTCGGCCACGTGGTCCACGAAGGCGTAGCTGAGCATGTAGTTCAGGCCCACAGCGTTGCGGTCGGTGATCGCTACGAAGCTCTCCGGGAGCTCAGCGATCCTCGGCAAGGACTCTCGGCCCAGCCCACGGCCGTCCAGATAGTCGACCAAGCGGTCCAGGCCCAGCCCCCGGCCGTACTCCATCACCTGGGCCAAGCCTTCGTTGACAAAAGTTGGGCAGCGCGGGTTCCACTGCGAGACCATCAAGTGGCTGAATTCGTGTCGAAAAGCCGTTTCGACCTGCTCGCCGCCCTGATCGAGGTCGGCGATGGGCAGCCGAATCTTGCGGTCAAAGAGCCCTCCCACCCAGTCGTGGGTTCCGGTCACGGCTCGAAAGGCCTCTGGGGGATAGAGCACCACCAAGGCCTTATGGGTGGGGAAGTCCCCCAGGGCGTGGCACACCTCGATCCGGGCCCGCTCCAAGACTCCCACCAAACGTAAATGATCGCTGGCCGGGGGATGCCGCACGACGAAGTAGGCGGTCTCCTCGCTGATGTAGTCCCGCTCCACCTCAAGCTGGCGCTTTGTGCGGTCTCGGCCCAGAACAGCAGCTGTCTTGACCGCTGCGTTGCCACCCTCGACCTCATCAGCACGGACCACTGCCAGCTCATAGGCCGCCAGGGACTCGTCGAGCCGGTCGAGCAAATTCAAGATGTCACCGCGGAGCAAGTGCCCGCTGCTGCTCTCGGGATGGAGAGCCAGGATCTCGTCGACCTGAGTCAAGGCCGCCTCGAGCTGGAACGCTCGCAGCGAGAGCGACACCGCATGGAGCCCATAGGCAGCCTGGCTGGAGTCCAGGCCCCATGCCCGGCGAAACGCCGCCCCCGCAGCAGCCGTGTCGTGAGCCTCCATGAAGAGCTCGGCCACCTTGTAATGGGCGAAGGCTAAGTTGCGAATGAGCACCTGGTCGTCGGGGGACAAGGCCTGGGCAGACTCGAGAAAGAGCACGGCCTCCCCGGGGCGGCCCCCTTCGAGGGCTGCTTTGGCTTGGTTGTTCAGCTCATCGACTCGGGCCGCAGAGCGAACGGACTCTCCAGGGCTTTCGGTCGATCGCTGCTGCTCAGCCGGCGTCGGTACAGCGTCGGAGGGTGGCGTGGCGCTGACAGCGGCCGCCCCTTGGTCATGACCCTCGCTAGCCACCAGGGCGGGCCTCGTCACCACAGCCATGAAAACCAGCACTCCCACCAGAGCAAGCCCTACCAACCATGTCAGTAGCTTGATCAAGACGGCAGCTCGATCTGCGGCGGCTTGCGCACAGCTTCGACGAACAGCTTGTAGCCGTAACTCACTCCGTAGGTCTCGTGAATCGCCCGCAGTTGTTGGTGGTACTTTTCGTAGGCCAAGCCCATCTCGTCCTCCCAGCTCGGGTCGCAGAAGTAAAGCCTGCAACCCAAGGGCCGGCCTTCTCGCAAGGTACACAGGCCCGATTTCCACCAAGGACAATCTTCGTCATCCGCCTCGGGAACCACTGATTTTGCAGAGTGAAGCGCGTAGGCCACTTCGAGATCACTAGCCCACAACTGATGGTCTTCGGCCTTGAAGTTGCAGCAGCGCCCGGACATTTCGCAGAGAGGCTTGCGCTCTTCAAGCAGCCGCCCCACGTCTGCGTAAAGCAGAGCCAAGGCATCGAAAGCAGACTCTCTGCCAGCGCTCAACGGCGACCTCGGCGACGGCGCAACCGAGCCAGTCTCTTGCGCAGCATCTCTTGGGACTCTTCTTCGCCACCCCCGTCAAAGTCGAGGTCTTTCTTTCCTTGGATCTGACGCTCAATGTCCGCGATGAGCTCTTTCGGATCTTGGTATCGGTGCTCACGATCCTTGGCCATCATCTTCTCGATGAAGTAGTGCATGTGAGCGGAGATGCGCCCGCCCTTGGTGGCCGTGGCTGAGAGCCCTTCGAGGACCGCCTTCTGCACCAACTCTTCGTCATCCCCACTGAAAGGCAACTCACCTAAGACGAGCTGGTAGAGCGACGCACCCAAGGCATAGATGTCGCTGCGCACGTCGAGATCGACCCGTCCCTGGGCCTGCTCTGGAGAGAGGAAAGCTGCGGTGCCGATCGTGGTCGCTCCGTCTCCGCCCTCGCCGTCAGCGGTCATGGCGAAGCCCAGATCGATCACTTTCACCGTGCTGTCGTCGGTGACCATGATGTTCCCGGGTTTGATGTCTCGATGCACCACCCCATGCTCCCGCAGGTAGTCCAGGGCTCGAGCAGCAGCCAAGATCACCAAGAGGGCCCCGTCCTCGTCAAAGGCCCCCCCCGCCGCGATCGCCTCCTGGAGCGTCCGCCCGGCGACGGTCTCCATGATCGAGACATAGCTGCCATCGATGCGTCCAGCCTTGAAGCCCTTGATCACGTTGGGATGGTCGAGGCGCTGCAACAATTTGGCCTCACCCAAGAAGGCTTTCACCATGGAGGCCTCTGCGGCCAGCTCAGGTTTGAGCACCTTCACCGCCAGCTCAGCTCCATCTTTGAGCCGGCGCACTGCGAAGACGCTGGCCGTGCCTCCCTCGCCCAATTTTGACAGGTAGATGTGCCCTGGGAGGTTGGGTACGTCTTCGCCATCTGTGCGCAAATAGAGCGCGAAGGCCTCGGCGGACAACAGCCCGGCCTCGACGAGCAGCTCGGAGAGGAGCTGGGGTTGGCCAGATTCTGCGGCCAAACGAGCCCGATCGAAGAGCTCTTGGACGGACTCACGGCTCAGCACGCCTCGGATGACGAGGCGCCCCAGAACGCGGCTTTCTGCGGCGGGATCAGCGGCCATCCTGAAGCATCCTGTGGGCAAGAAGGGCCGCTGAGGCGGGCCCCGGGGAGAGAGTTCGACAACCGATGTTCAAGCTGTCCAAAGGTTCGGAGCAGTGTCTATCCGAAAGGTTGTCTTGTGCAGGCGCTAAGACGCACCCATCGCACCGTGAATATACCTCAAGAGCAAGACGCCCTGCGTGCGATGTGGTGACAGGCAGGCACCCGGAGACCACGAGCAGATGTCACGACCGAACGAGAACGTCGTCCTGAAGTACTGCGAACTCCTCGATGAGTTCATTCGTATCAAGCGGACACATGACGACGAACTACTCACGGGGGTCGACCCCAGCGAAGTCACCAGCCGTACGAGCTACCACCAGCTGGTGGTCGATCGCTGCGTCGTCGATTTCGAAGCCCAGGTACGGCCGCTCTTCGAGCGCCATAACAAGGTCTACCAGACCGAGGCCTTAGTCGAGCTGCTCTACCAAATCTGCATCGAGGTCAATCCTCAGTTCGAAATTCATAACGTCACCCTGCCCACGGACGGCTCGGAGCTGCTTGACGGCCCCCCCACCGCAGGCGAGTTTGACGAGGGATTCATGAGCGCCGAGCAGATGCGCGACTTCCAGGAACGTGCCGCCGACATTAACCGGGTGCTGTCCTCCCGAGTCGTGGGTCAAGAAGGTGCCGTGCAAGCCATCGCCCACTCGGTGAAGAAAGCCGCCGTGGGATTGAAGAACCCCCACAAACCCATCGGCTCCTTCTTACTGGTGGGCCCCACCGGAACGGGCAAGACCGAGCTGGCCAAGGCGCTCACCCGCCAGCTGTTCGGCAGCCTGCAATCGATGGTGCGCATCGACTGCAGTGAGTACGCCCTACCCCACGAGTACGCCAAACTCATCGGCGCGCCTCCCGGGTACATCGGCCACAACGAAGGCGGCCAACTCACCGAGGCGGTCAAGAAAGCTGGCTGCTGCGTGGTGCTCTTCGACGAGATCGAAAAGGCTCACGAAAAGGTTCACAACCTGCTGCTGCAAATCATGGACGAAGGAGCGCTCACCGACAGCAAGGGCGAGACCATTTCGTTCAAACGGTGCATCGTCATCTTGACCAGCAACATCGGTATGGAAGACGTAGCCTCCATGGCCAGTCGGGTGGGCTTCGGCAAGAAGGGTCAAGCCGAGCTGTCCAGCGACCAAGTCGAATACACCATGGACCAAGCGGTCAAAGCTTCGTTCAAGCCTGAGTTCGTCAACCGCATCGACAAGATCGTGCAGTTCAGGGCGCTCACCGTCGAAGACTGCCAGACCATTGCTTCTATTCAGCTCGACGAAATGGCGGGATACCTCGACCGCACCGGTGTGAGCCTGCGCTTTACGCCGAGCCTCCGTCGCCACTTGGCCATGCAGGGTTGGTCCGCCGAATACGGTGCTCGGGAGTTGCGCCGCTTCATTCGCGACCTGGTCGAACAGCCCCTCACCGAGCATCTTCTCGCAGGAGAATTTGGCCCTGGGGACACGGTGACGATCACCGTGCGCGGCAAGGGCAAGATTTCCATGACTCGGTATCAGCCGGCCTCACGCAAGCGGCGGGAAAACCCTTCCGCCGTGCCCACAGCACCCGGGCACAACGTCGCCTGAGTGGGCACACGCTGAAGTGAGCGAGCGATTCAGTCAGCCATGCGCACTGCGTAAATGGGCGGCAAGTGCTGGCTCACCGTCGCCCAGCTGTCTCCTTGATCGTCGCTGACCCAGAGTGAGCCTGTGGTGCTACCGAAGGCGAGAGTGCTCCCCGTCTTATCCACATCGAGAGCATGGCGATAGACCAGGTCGTAGGCGTGATGCTGAGGCAGCCCGTCACGCAAGACCTCAAAGGTCTGCCCCCCGTCTCGAGTTCGTGAGACCACGACGCTGCCCCCACCGGGAAAGCGCTGATCGTCTTGCACTGCAGGGACAAACCAAGCGGTCTGGGGATCGCCGGGATGCACGGCCACCGGAAAGCCAAAGCTGCTCGGCTCAGCCGCCGTGATCTCCTGCCAGCTTTCGCAGCCGTCCGTGGTGCGCCAAATGCCGCTGTGATGTTGAGTCCAAAGCACATCGGGGGCGTCACGACACTGCACGATGCAATGGGGGTCTTGGATGTTTGCATCGGCCACTTGATCTGGAGGCAAGAAGCGGGCCTGCATGCCACTGGCACGGAGAGCCCAGCTCTGCCCACCGTCGCAGGTGACCCAAGCGCCGCCACACGAAATACCAATGGTGACCCGGCGCGCATCCCGTGGATCGACGCAGATCGAGTGCACTCCTGGCTCATCGAAGCCACCACCGAACCACTCTCGCCGGCGCTTGTCATTCCAGAGAGATTCGATCAACGACCAACTGGCTCCGCGATCGTCCGAGCGAAACAAGCCACCGGGGAGTGTCCCGCACCACAGGGTGTCTGGCTCGTCGGCCCCACCAGCAGCCAGGGACCAAATCAGCTTGAGCGACCAGGGCACGTCGGGCTCGAGGGCCGCTTCCTCTTCGCTAGCCTCCACCGTTGGCTGCTCGGGATAAACCGGCACCGCGATTTCCTCCCACGGGCCACCCAGATTGCGCCGATGCAATTTTACCCCAAAGTGACCATGGTCGAGGGCCGCGTATTGGGTGCCATCAGAGGGATCGACCATGACCATCGAAACCGGGTCGCCCAGAAAAGCGACGTCATCCCCGACGGCCCACTGCTGGCCTTGACGGCGCACGGTGAAGAGACCTTTTCGTGTGGCGACGAGCAGTGTGTCTGCCATGAACTAACCTCCTGAAAGAGCCTGCATCACGTGAACATCGCTCTCGGGCTTGAGCGTATCGCTCAAGCCCACTCGATCCAGCAGCGGCGCGCCGTCCACAAAAATGCGCATGTGCTGGCGGAGACCGCCCTGGTCGTCCAAAACGTATCCTCGAGCCTGCTCGTTGTGCGCGAAGACAGCCGCAAGAACTTCAGCCACTGAACTCCCCTCCACTTCGGAGGGTGGAGCTGACACGTGACGCTGAAGATTGGGGGTGAAGCTCACAGTGACCATGACCACTCCAGGCGGGCTGCTGAGGCTGACTCTGGGCCCAAGTCCGTTTGTGCGAGCACCTGCGCCGTTGCGCCCTGGCGGCGAAACCGTGACCATAAGCCCATGCTTGCCACCCTGCTACTCTCCATCTTTGCCCTGCTCCAAACGGCCCAGGACGACGTCTCGCCCCCTGCCACCGCAGCGAAAGCCCCTTCTGAAAGCCGCGGGGAAGTCGACCCCGAAGCACCGCTGCAAGATCATGAGATCGCGCGCATTGATGGTGTCAGTGTTCCGGTGGACACCTTCTACCACTACCTCTCCTTGGTCTACGCCCGGCTCCCAGAGGGAAACCTAGCCCTGGAGCAGTTGCTCCTCGAAGCCATTCTCGAACAGCGGGCTGAAGCTTTCGGGCTTGAGGTGAGCGAAAGCGAAGTGGCCGCCGTCTTTGCTGAGCTCGATGCGAGAGCCCGGGCCGCTACGGACGGCGAGAAAGGTCTGCTCGACACCGTGGGGCCCGAGCGGACCGAAGCCCTGCAACACAGCGTGGGCCTGGCAGCCCTGCACCGCAAACTCGTGGCTCATGAGCTGGGTTTGGCCAGCAGTGACGGGGTTGATGACGCCATGCTGCAAGCTTGGCTCGACGAGGCCATGGCGACCGCAGCAGTGGAAGAAGCACCCATGAGCGAGTCCGTGGCCGCTCGTTGGACAGGGGGCAGCTTCAGCCGAGCGGTCGTCGGCGCACGCATCTCCAAGATCCTCTCTCCCGCGGACCTGCGAGGGCTGCTCACAGAGCTCCTGGGCATCCATGCCATTCGCCACCGAGCCACGGTCATGAGCATCGAGTTCACCCCAGAGGCCGCCGCTGACGAGCTGCTGGAGCGCGAACGCCAAGTGGCCAGCAATCCTTCCGCTCAGGGCGTCACCTACGCCAACATCGTCGAGAAAGTCTTCCAGCGCACCATCTCCGAGCTGGTCGCCAGCCCGAAGTTCAGCGCCGAGGTTCTACTTCGCCTGATCGTCGACGGTGCGTGGGACGACGAAAGTCTAGCCAGCCTGTTCGAAGCTGAGCGGCCACTCTTCGAGGAACAACTGGGTGGCCCGGTCACTTTTGTAGAAGCTCGATTCGCAGTGATCAAGCAGGTCCGCCAGCGCACCTACCAGGAACTCCTGGCAGGCAGTAGAATCCTGCGGCGCCTCTAAACCCTCCTCAAGCAGTTCTCCCCAAGAGCCTCTGGCATGTTCATCGGCAAAGTCGTCGGCACCGTGGTCTCGACCATTAAGGACGAGAAGATCTCAGGGCTCACCCTCCAGATCGTCCAAGAGCTCGACGAGCAGAACTCCCCTCGGGGCAAGTACGTAGTGGCCGCCGACACAGTGGGCGCCGGCCCCGGGGACATCGTCTTATTCGTACAGGGTAGCTCGGCCCGGCAGACCACCCGAACCGACGGGCGCCCCATCGACGCAGCCATCTTCGCGGTGATCGATTCCTGGGATGTGGACGACCTGCTCGTCTATCAAAAAGAGGGCCTGGAGCACGCCGGCCTGAACCCAGCCGAGGTCTGAGCTGTGTTTCTGGCCAGAGTGATCGGGCGCGTGGTCGCCAGCCAGCACTACGCAGGCCTAGACGGCGCGAAGTTCCTGATTGTGCGCCCCCTCGATGAGCACGGAGAAGCCTGCGCACCGAGCCTGGTGGCCTGCGATGTGGTCAACTCTGGCCCAGGCGATGTGGTCCACGTATGTGACGGCCGAGAAGCCACCCTGGCACTCCCCACGACCTTCGTACCCATCGACGCCACCATCGTGGGACACGTCGAACAGTTTGATCACCAGCCCCTTCAGCCCAAGCAGTCATGAAGATCGCTCGCGTGGTGGGCACGGTGGTCACGCCCATCCAGCATCCAGCCTACGACGGGCAGCGCCTGCTGGCCGTACGCCCGGTCAATCCCGATAACAGCCCCGCTGACGACCGGCTGTACATCGCCGTGGATCGCGCCCAAGCGGGCTTGGGCGACCTCGTGCTGCTCATCGCCGAGGGCTCCTCGGTGCGCGACATCCTCGAGTTGCCGACGGCGCCTATTCGCTGCGCCATCGTGGGCGTGATCGATCAGCTGGCCGTGGACGGCCAGCTGATCTACCCCTAGCAGGCTGTGCGCAACGTGCGTGCCCTGCTGACCAGTGCGTTTCGTGAGCGCGAGATCGAGACGATAAACCCAAGGCGAATCCGTGGATTCGTCGAGGACTGGGCAACGAAGAGCTAGTTTCAAAGAGGCCTGATCGGCGCGCGGCACTCTCCGCACAGTCTGCTAGATCTCGTC
>JBLIMM010000164.1:0-10208 GCA_047638635.1 Pseudohongiellaceae bacterium
GTGATGCCTCGAAAACAGTCCGCCGTTCTCATAAGGAGCGTAGGGCAACCCGGGGGCTCGGATGACTCGAAACGTCCGGGTCCCCACTTTTTCTACAGGATCAGCGGCGCCCAACCCTGATGGAATCTCGGGAGCCCAACCTGCGCTTTCCCAGCGACTAGCTCTTGATTCTGCCCCCCAAAAAGAGAATGATTCTCATTAACGTTAGGGAGACGCTGGCCGGGACGAGATCGGCAGCCGAGATCCAGCGACCGGTTGTGACCGCCACCGTGGCGACTCCGGTTTTTTTTGCGGCCAACAAGGCCTCCGTATCCACGAACCCTTCTAAAGGTGGCCGCCCATGCGCCGTCTGATTCTGACTCTCCTGGTGATCTTCGTCACGGCCAGCTCGGCCCTGGCCCACTTTGCGTTTATCGTTCCCGAGCCTGGAGGCGGAGTGGCTTACGTCATTCTCAGTGAGGACCTTGAGCCCGACGAACAAGTCGGCATAGCTATGATTCAGGGCATCCAGCTCTCCCTTCGTGGCAGAGCGGGAGGGGACGGTCCCCTGGTGTTGATCGAGGACGACGATGCCTACCGCGTCCACTATTCGGACGAGGCTGGTCTGATCTTTGGCGTCCTAGAGTTGGGCATCCACCAGGCTGGTGACAAGCCCGCCAACCTCGTGACTTACTATCCCAAGGCAATCCTTGGCGACGCGTTTGCCCCGCTCTCGCGTGTGGCTCAAAGACACCCGGTCGAGTTGATTCCCGTGGGCCAGGAGGGCGAGCTGCGGCTCAAGATGCTGGTGCGCGGCGAAGCTCTCGCGGGCGCTGACGTGACGGTATTCACCCCCGATGGAGGCCGGCTCCAGGTACTCACCGACGAGCATGGCCTGACGGAGACATTCACCCAGACCGGTCGCTACGGCGCATGGGCTCGGGCCAAGATCGGTGGCCCCGGCCAGCACGATGGCGAGGACTACGTTGAGTCTCGCGGTTACGCAACGCTCGTGGCGCAGGTCGGCGAGTCTCGTTCTCCGTCGGCCCCCGCGGCGGGCGAGGCGATGTTGGCGCAGGCGAGCGAACAGGCCAGTGCTACTGTCGTTGGAAACTACGCTCCCCTGCCTGAGTCGGTCTCCAGCTTTGGAGCTGTGGAGGCCGACGGCTGGATGTACGTTTACGGTGGCCACATCGCGCGAACCCACGACTACGACACGGAAGCTGTCAGCGGCCGATTCTCGAGGCTGAACCTTGACCAAGGTTCCCTCTGGGAGAATCTCCCCGGTGGGCCGCGGCTCCAGGGAATGAACCTTACGGCTCACAACGGCATGGTCTACCGGGTGGGGGGCATGCAGCCTCGCAATGCCCGGGGCACGAAGGCAGATAACTATTCCGTGGCCGATTGCACTCGCTTCAATCCTGAGACGATGCAATGGGAGTGGTTAGCGCCCCTACCTGAAGGGCGCTCCTCCCACGATCTCGAAGTGATCGACGACAAGCTCTATGTGATCGGCGGTTGGAACATGCTTGGCGACGTGGCTGGCAGCGAGTGGATCAATGACATGGTCACGCTCGACCTCGGCGACCCTCGGTCGTCTTGGAAACGCGTCCCTCAGCCCTTCTCTCGCCGGGCGCTCATCACATCCGTCCATGAGGGTCGTCTTTACGTGATGGGTGGCATCGATGACGAGGACGAAGTGTCCCGTCGCGTGGACATTTTCGACCCCCAGACCCTCCGATGGACCCGGGGCCCGGACCTACTCGGGAGCCTGCCCTTCGCAGGGTTCTCGTCGGCTGCCTGCACCCTCGATGGCCGCCTCTACACCAGCGTGGCTGGCGGCGAGATGATGCGTCTTGCTGAGAATGGTGAGGCTTGGGAGATGGTGGCGAACCACACGCCGCGCATCGTTCATCGCCTCATTCCCTGGCGCGGTCAAATCCTGGTCTCCGGTGGCGCAGAGAAGGGAGCGAACCTCGACTTGGTTGAGACTGTCGTGCCGAGCGCAGAGGCTCTTCCCTACACGCCGAGCGAGATTCCTGCAGCTTCGTTCCACCACCGGCCAACCCAAGACTCGAACGCATCCGCAGCATCCGGCAGCGCAGGGCAGTCCGAGTTCCAGGCTGCCCCACACGGAGCGCAGCCGCTGGCTCAGCATGGTGGCCAACTGGGGCCCCAGCAAATCTGCTGCCCGGTCATGACCATGGTCGAAGTGCTCGACGATGAGGACGCGATTGTGGTCGAGTACAACGGCCAAGAGGTGTTGCTGTGTTGCAGCAAGTGCGTCAAGAAGTGGCAGGCCGACCCGGAGGCCTACCTTTCGAAGGAGACGCTGCCTCAGCTCGCAGCAATGGACCTTCCAGAGCGGAGCCTAGCCCAGGTGTATTGCCCCGTGTTCCCGACTCGTGTGGTTTCGGAGAACGATCCCTTCGTCATCTACAACGGTAAGAAGATCTACCTCTTTAACAAGACCGCTGTGCGCCGGTGGAATGAAGATCCCGAGAAATACTTGAACAGCGAGATCCTCCCCCAGCTTGCGGATTGACGGGCACGAAGGTCAGCGTGCCGGGCACACGCTGGGTTCAGCTGTGGTTCGACGACGCCGGTGCGGTCGCAGGTCAGTCCGCCACGTCAGGGCTGCGACCGCTGACGCCGTGAGGCCATTACCTGGCGGAGTAGTCCGGATGTCTTTAGCAATGCAGCAGTCACGGCTGAGGACCTTCCCAGTGACGTCGGATCTGCCAAGCGACAAAGGCAAGAGTCAGCAAGATCGCAGCTACCAGAATCAAGCCAGCTGGGAGCTGTGACTGACTTCCGAACCAACCGCATTGGGTGCCCGGGCCAACGTAAGCCAACACCGAGGTTGCTGTCAGTTCGATCATGCTAGTCAGGATGCCCAACGAAGCTGGCCATCAAGAGGCGGCGGCGCGTTGCCTCCTCGGTTGAGTAGAACAGCAGATATGTGCCTCCGCAGCCTGCCCGCTTCACTGTGCGGGTTGTCCCGTCGGCTTGGCGGTCCCCTGCTTGAGTCGAGCACTGCTCTTCCGCGGCAAAGAACGCGTAGGCGAACGGGACACAGCTCCAGGGAACGAGCATGAGCAGAGTGCTCGCCAGACCCGTCGCTAGCCCGTGCTTGCCGGTCAACATGTAGGCCACGTTCACTAAGAGAAACTGGGAGGCGCCGACGACAAAAGCGGCTTTGCAGGCACTGCGTACTTGGCGTGCAGTCCCATCAAAGAGCACGACGTAGGCTAGCAACCCTACCCCCGCGGGAACGAGCGGCCCACTCGGAGAATCGTTTCTGGCGATGGGTTCGGAAAAGAACAACACGCCCGCCATGTTCCCCGCCGCTGCGCTGACGAAGGCGGCGAATAATGGTTTCCACTTCACCTTCGTACTGGTCCTCCTGCAGCGTTTGTTCGGCGGGGGCTGCGTGCAATCAACCTCTTAGATTCCTGGGCGGCTATGGGTTGTCACCCCGTCATCAGCTAACGCTGGTGCGGCGGAATCCGCGTGGGTCGCTAACTCATGGGTTCGCCGAATGGGATGCGATGACCGCCTGGTGTCTCCACGACGAACTCGCGGTGGCCGTGGGCGCGGTCGCCGATGGGGACGGCGATGTGGGCTCCCTTCGTGACTTCGATCCGGACGACTGCCTGGCGCAGATGATCTTTCATGAGATCTGCCACGCCTTGGTGGCCGTCCCTGACGCCTGGGAGCCGCCCGATTGGGGGCTCTGCAATCGCGACAACCGGGATCTCGACTCCGAGTACGCCACCCATCGATTGCAGGCGAGGCTCGCAGGGCGTTATGGGCTCAGAGTTTTCATGGGACCGACCACGGAGCACCGCCCGTTCTACGATGCTCTGCCAGACAATCCCCTCGTTGCCGGTGAAGTCTCTGGGCAGGAGATCAGCATCGCCGAAGCGCGGGCGGGTTGGGAGCACGCCACCGGCGGTGACTGGGCGGCTCCCGTAGAGGAAGCCCTCGTTGCCACTGCTGCCATGGCGCAAGTCGTAGGAGACGCCGCAACCTTCGCCAAATCGCTGTGGGCGCGAGCGGCGCCTTAGTCGGTGAGAGATGCGGGCAGATGACGACCGAAGTTGTTCTCAGCCTTGTTGAAAAAGACTCGCGCACGGGTGTGCCCTTGCACTTCGTCGTGCTTTCCGCTGGCCCGGGGCTGAAAACCATCTTCTTCGAGAACACGCGCCTCTAGTTTTAGGAAGGGCTGCTCTCATGGCGAACCGGTTGCGAGCCCGGTGATGCCAACGAGGTGAGCCCAACCCAAACCGTCCGGTTGGCTTCCGGTGATCAAGCTACCTACGAGCTCGTAGCTTTCGAGGTCGAGAACCACCACTCGGTCGGCGTTTGTGGCGGCGATGTACGCGCGAGATCCCGTGGGGGCGATGAGCACGCCCACGGGGGCTGGTGTTTGCGCCATCGCTTCGCCGAAGAGCCGCTCCCCAGCATCGTCAACGATGTGCAGGGTCAAGGGCACTCTCGCGAGCTCTGCGTGGGTGTTCACGTCCAAGACAACGACTTCAGCAGACACCGCGCAAGAGACCACCGTGCAAGAGACCACCGAGCGCTGCCCGTCGGGTGTGAACTTGAGGCGAATGGGGAAGTCGCCGCAGCTGATCTCACCGGTGACGTCGAGGCTGTGCGCGTCGACGATCGAGAGTGTATTAGCGGCGCGGTTGGTGGTCCACACTTGCTTGCCGTCGGGGGTGATGTCGATGCCCTCGCAACCGCCGCCCGTGGGAATCGTCTTGAGCAGCTCCCCCTTGTCGATGTCGATGACGGTGAGGGAGCCCTCACTGATGTTGGCGACGAACGCCCGGGGTTGGTCTGGAGCCACGACGACCATGTGCGAGGCGGTGGCATCGGTAGAAATCCGTTGGGTGACTTGGCCAGCGTCTACATCGACAATGAGTAGCGCCTATTCGGCTTCGACGGTCACGGCAAGGCGACGGCCGTCGGCGGTGGGCAAGGTGAGCTGCGTGTTGCCGTCCAGAGCGAAGAGCGAGGCGTTGTGATCGCTCTTGTTGAGCACGATCATCGTGCCCGTCGTGGATTGGCAGGCTGAGCAAACGAGAGACAGGAAGACGACGCTTCGCAGCACAAGACGCATGGCAGTGTTCCGGGTGGTTTCGATCAAGAAGCGAGTGGTCAGCGCAGGACTTGCCGGGCTTCGGCGGCGAAGGTCACGGTGGCTGGGTGGTCGTCGTCGAGTCCACTGGCACTGACGTCTTGCGCTTGTGCGAGGTAGGCCCGGGCGTCATCTGCACGGCCGAGTTGGGCGCTGGCCATGGCCGCGAAGTAAAGGTCCCAGGATGATGGATAGTCACGGTCATAGACGTTGGCAGACCAGGCACGTTCAAACAGGGCGCTGGCTTCGGCGAAGTCGCCCACGCGGTAAAGCGCCATGCCCAAGAGGCTCATGAATCGCGCTCGACCTGGGCGCATGCGCTGGGCGGCCCGTGCTTGGCGCAAAGCTGTGATGCAGTGGGACGGGTTCGCGTCATCGTTGGACACAACAGCCCAGGCGGCGTCAGCCAAGAGCTCGGGTTCGCTTCCGAAATCGCCGATGATGCGCAAGCCGTCAGCTAAGAGCAGGGGAGTCATGCGGCCGTCGTTGGCTTGGTCGCGCAAGGCTAACTCGGCAAGTCGCGGGTCCACGTGTTGATCGAGGAGGCCGCCCACCAGTTCATGGGCCTCGGCGTTTCTCTGGGCCCACTGTTGGCGCAGCTCCCAAGAACTTGCAGGCCCCTCGCTTTCGTACACGTCGACTCTGGGTCCTGCGCTGGCGAAGAGGCGCGAGCCGTCGTGGGAGAAGGCGAGGCTCCTGGTCTTGCCCCCGGGGCGGAGCACCATGAGTTCGGCGCCGCTCTCTGTATCCCAAAGACGAATGGTGCCGTCGTCGGCTGCGCTGGCTAGTCGAGGTTCGCTGGGATGAAACGTGAGCGCGCTGATGTCGCCCTGATGTCCGACCAAGGACAGCATGGGCTGGAGCGTTTGCGGATCATGGAGAGCAAGGCCGCCACTGCCAGAACCCACCGCAAGCACTTGCCCCGCGCTGTCAAAGGCGAGGGCGCCGACGTGGCTACCAACGGTTTGCAGGTTGACCAGCTCGGCGCCACTGCTGATGTCCCAGACTCGGACGCTTTCGTCGAATCCGCCACTGACGAGGCGATCGCCACGAGGGTCAAAGGCGAGGCTCAGCACTTGCCCGCGGTGGCCGCTGAGCTTCTGCAGTAACAAGCCTGAGGCGCTTTCCCAAATGCGAACGGTACGGTCCCGAGAGGCGCTGGCGAGGAAGTTGTTCTGGGGGGAGAAGGCCAGGGCCAGGACGGCCTGGGTGTGCCCATTGAGCGTGCGTGGTAGCTGCACCGGCGTGGTGGGGTCCTGAACATCCCAGAGAGTGATGGGGTGATCGTGACCGCGGTGAGAGCTGCCGTCGGCGCTGGCAAGGGTGGAGCCGTTGGGTGAGAGGGCCAGTGCTGTGGACCCATCATGGGACAACTCTCGTACGGCGATGGAGAGCCGAGCTTCTGTGTCCCAGAGATGCATGCGCCCGTCGAGTGCGGCGGTGACGGCGAGGCGGCCGTGAGGGGAGGTGACAAAGGCGCTGACGTGGTCGGTGTGTGCGCTCAACGTCGAGCGGGCGCCTCGGTCTTGGGTGTCCCAGATGTGCAGGGACCCTTCGACGTCGACGGTGGCGCAGCGTCCGCCGAGCTGGTCAAAGGCCAAGGACGTGATGGCGTTGCGATGGCCGTTGAGAGTGGCGAGGTGTCGGCCGTCGTGGGCGTCCGAAATGCGCAAGGTTCTATCGCTGGAGCCAGTGATGAGCTGCTCACCGTCCGGGCTGAATGCTAAGCAAGTGACTGCATCGCTATGGAGATTGTCGCGCCAGAGCAGTGCACCGGATTCCCTGTCGAAAACGGAGACTCTTCCGTCGCCGCTCCCCGTCGCCACAGAGTTCGCAGTGGGGCTGAAGGCCACGGCCCACAGGGGAGCCTCGTGGTCGAACAGGTGCAGCAAGGGCTCGCCTCGGGCGGCGTCCCAGATCAATGCTGAGTGGTCGCTGGAGCCGCTAGCCAGTAGGCGCCCATCGTTGCTGACTGTAAGAGATGTGACTGGGCCCGTGTGGAGTTGGCGAATCACTCGTCGCGAGCCGCTGGCACAGTCGAACGCTAGCACCTGATGAAGATCGGTACCCGCGTACAAGGTGGCTCCGTCAGGGGAGTAATGCAGAGATGTCACTGCGCCGCCCCGGGACACTTCGGCGTCGCTTGCAAGAAGAAGCGGTTCGGCGAGGCTCCCAGAAGCGAGATCCCAGCGAAGGATTCGATCGTCCCAACCTGCTGCGGCAACCATAGTCCCGTCTGGACTGAACGCGACGGTTGATAGGCCAACGTCACCATCGTTCAAAGTGACGACCGGAGAGCCGTCGGATGGATCCCAGAGTTTGAGCTGACCGTCTAGGCCCACAGTGGCGACCAAGCTGTCTACGGGGCTGAAGGCCACGGCGAGTGCGCTGCTCTTGTGAGCTTGGGTGGTGACCATAGCAGGGTTGCTGGCCAGCTTGAGGTGCTGCCATTCCCAGCCACGTAGTTCGGGCAGACCTTCGTTCAAGAGCCGTTGCGCACTGGCAACTTCACGGTTCGACAAGGCCCCATCCACGGCGCCAAGAGATGCCACGTAGCGGCTGCGCTCGGCCAGTTGTCGGCTGCGTCGTGCAAAGGCGACAGCCGCCTCTCGGTCGTGAAGCGCCACGTCCTTTGAAGCGAGAGCGTCATCCTTGGCGGCGGTCTGCAACTCGGCGACTTGGCGGGCCGCGGTCGCTTCGTCGACCGCGGTCACCAACTGGCGCTCGCGCAGGCGCAGTTGTTCTGTGCGCTGGGTGAGGTCTGCGTTGAGGTCAAGAGTGAAGAGCAACGCAATGGTGATGGCGGCGATGACGGTGACCATGAGCGCGGCCACTGCGCGATGTCGGCCCACCCATTTCTTGAGCTGAGCGATGGCGCCGGTGGAGTAGGCCTGCACCACGCGTCCTTCAAGGAAGGCATCGAGTTCGTCGGCCATGAGCGACAAGTCGGGGTAGCGGTCAGCGACTTTGCGCGCCATGGCTTTTTCGCAAATGGCCACGAGCTCAGGGGGTGTGGCTCGGGCCAGCTGCACCACGGGGGTGGGTGGTCCGTCGAGGACGCGCTCTAGGATCTGCCGGGGAGCGAGGTGCTCGTCGCTGGCAACGTAAGGCTTTTGTCCCGTGAGCAGTTGGTAAAGCATGGCGCCCACGGAGTAGACGTCAGCCTGCGGGCCCACTGTGGCGGAGAAACCTTCTGCCTGTTCTGGAGACATATACGCCGGAGTGCCGACGACTGTGCCGTCCATGGTGAGCAACGGGCTAGTGGGGTGCTCCTGGTTCAAGTCGGCGCGATCAGTGCTGACCACTGAGAGGTTTGTTGTTTCGGGAGCTGCATTGGGGCGCAGGTCATGGGTGTCCTCTCGACCGACGACCTTGGCCAATCCCCAGTCCATGACATAGGTTTCGCCGAAACGACCGACCATGATGTTGGCCGGTTTGAGGTCGCGGTGAATGACGCCCTTGCTGTGGGCGAATGCCGCGGCATGGCAGACCTTGAGCAGCACGCCCAGGGCTCGCGTGACGGTCCAGCCCTCCTGCCCGTCTCGGATCAGATCAAAAACCGTGCGCAGGCTGCGGCCACGAACGAGGCGCATGGTGAAGTAAACCTGCCCTTCGTCGTCCACACCCAACTCGTGAACGGGAACAATCCCCGGGTGATCGAGTTGGCCTGTGATCTGTGCCTCTTCGAGGAAGCGGCTGAGTTGTCGGCGTTCGCTGCTGTCCTCTGGGATGTGAGCGCCGTAGAGGCGCGTGTCGAGCAGCACCTTCATGGCCAGGGTGCGGCGCAGGGAGTTGTCCCAGGTGCGCAGGATTCGCCCCATGCCACCTCGCGCGATCTCACGCCTGTCACCAAGGTGCTGGCCGCCGCTGCTCGCTTCGCTGAGTCGAGCGACCAGTTGTTCCAGTGACTCGCCTGGACGTACGATGTCGACGGCTTGAGTACGGGGAGCGCTGGCGGGACTTGGCGTGTCTTGCCCTGGCTTGTCGAAGTCACCGAGGTCGTCAACGGCACCAGAGAATCGCAGCCAAAGGGATCGTAGCCGGCGCAGTTGCTCCGCATGGGGGAGTTGCTCCGCGCACAGTCGTTCGAACGCGACCTCGTCACGCTCGCCGTATTGATCGAGAAAATGCTCGAACAATTCTTCGGCGGAACGGCCCTGGAAAGATTCGGGATCGGACGGCGGTGGCATGCGGTCCTCTCTCAAGGAATCTGGCTGATGTGACACCCCGACGTTAGTGGGAGAGGCGACAGTTTAGCAGCAGTTTTCTGCTGTTCGGTGACGCTGAAGCCACAACTGGGCCTTCCGAAACGAGAACGACGTCGATGACTTCGTTGTCGTGTGGCTGGTGACAGTCGGGCACGACAGGGCGATGCGATATCAACGAACGCTCATAGATGCCGTCGTTCTGCAAATGTGTTCGGCGGCAGGAGAGCGCTGTGTCCCGGTCGGAACAGCGTTATGCTGGGTCGAGACGGTACGACGGCAGAACACGGGAGAGGAAACCATGACTCACCAGACCGCGCAACGGGCGGCGATTCGGCTCGTGTTTGAACAAGCAAAGCGGCCCCTTGGGCCCCCCGAAGTCTTGAGCGCGGCTCAGGCCATTGTGCCCAAATTGGGTTTGACCACGGTGTACCGCACGCTGAAGTCTCTGGTCCAAGACAACTGGCTTGCCGTGGTCGACTTGCCTGGCGAGCCGAGCCGCTACGAGTGTATTTCCAACGAGCGACACGCATGGTTCGAATGCCAGGAGTGTCGGCGCGTGTTTCAGGCACCGGGAAAATGTCACGGCGTAGAAGCCCTGGCCCCAGCAGGCTTTGTCTTGGCGTCCTACAAGTTGGTGTTGTACGGGGTCTGCGCTGAATGCCAGCAACAGGACGCTGCGCAAAAGAGATCGGTGCAGTCGGGGGACGAACAGAAGTCTGGGCCAGTTCAGCTCGCGCCGTCCAAGGGCAAGCCCCTGCACGCGGGCGAGGCAGGCGCGGTCAGCTGAAGATTACTCAGCTGATGTCCGTGCGTTTCCCCATGCGCTGAATCAACGAGAGCTTGGCCCGGCGGTACAGCTCGCGAGCGGCTCC
>JBLIMM010000165.1:0-10187 GCA_047638635.1 Pseudohongiellaceae bacterium
CTCAACCGCTACGACCTGAGCACCGACACGGTGAGTCGCGTCACGGAGGTGGGCGCGGCCCGGGGCGGGACCTTCACCGGGGACGGCCGCATCCTGTACACGCCGAACTTCCGCTCTGGCCTGTTCCTGGTGGACGCCGACGGCAGCGGGGCGCCCGTCGAGCTGACCATTCGCGACCCCGACCTGCACACCAGCCACCGCTGGCCGACGATGATCGCAGGCACCGACCGCTTCATGTACTCGGCGGTGACGGCCACCGTCGGCGAGAATGACAACAACGGGCTCTACCTGGGAAGCCTGGATGGCAGCGAGCCGCCGCGCCGGGTGATGTCCTCTCACTACAGCGCCCAGGTCATCGACGGCATGCTGCTGCACGTGAAGGACGGCTCGTTGCTCGCCACGCCGATCGACCCGGACAGCGGCACGCTCGGTGGGCGCGCTACCACCCTCGCCAAAGGCCTGGTACCGGACGCGTCCACCTGGCACGGCCAGTTCTCTGCCAGCCCGTCCGGCGTCCTGGTGCTCAGCCGATTGCCGTCCACCACAGACGGTCCGAGCACCAAGTCCTACAACAGTGCGTACGGGGATCGCATCTCGTACTGGTCATACGACGGCCGACCCGTGAGGACCTACGCCGGGGGCACGCCCATGTACGGCATGTCACTACGCCCCGGCGGCCAGATGCTGGCGGCAGAAGTGCTCTCGCCCGATGGTTTCAGCGACGTCTGGCTGTACCCGGCGCGCTTGCTCAATGGCCAGGACCAGGATGACGTCGAGGCAGGCACTGTGCATGTACCAGCGCCGCAACGCCTGACGTTCCTGCCGGGCGCCGAGTACGAACCCGTGTGGTCACCGGACGGCAAAGAAGTCGCCTTCTTCTGGGACGGGGACGACGACCGCCCACGCGGCATCTACCGCAAGCGTATCGGCGGCGGCACCGAGGCGCTGGTGCGCGACAACCAAGGCAGATTCGATCACCCCACTGCGTGGACGCCAGACGGGCGGTTCTTGATCCTCACCACCGACACGAGGCTGATCTCCGACCAGAACGATGTCATCGCCGTGCCGCTCGACGGCGGTCCGGACGTGCCCTTGGTGGTCGCGCCCGACACGCAAAACGAGGGTCGGGTCTCACCGGACGGCCGCTGGCTGGCCTACAACGACTTGACTGACGGCGAGACAGTGTTCGTCATCCCCTTCGCGCCCGCGTGGCCCGGGAGCCCACCTGAAGGTCGCTGGCTCGTGTCCGAGAACAGCGGCTACGAACCGCGCTGGAGCCCCTCGGGTGACGAGCTGTTCTACATGAGCGACACCGGCGTGCTCACCGCGGTCGACGTGGAGACCGGTGGCGAGTCGTTCTCGTTCTCCTCGCCGGAAGCACTGTTCCAGACGCCGTGGAACCTGGATCGCAGCTACGAACCGATCCCCGACCACGAGGGGAACACCGCGGGCTTCGCGTTCCTCGACAGCGACGTGGCAGTGGCGGGGCCGATCTCGGTGATTCTGGGTTGGCAAGAGTTACTGGGGGACCGCTGAGGGCGTGCGCCGCCAACTCCCGGGCGGATCTGAGCGGCGCTTCTCGCGTCTGAGCCCGCTGAGCATCCACAGCCTCGTCGGACGCACCATCGCCGGGTGCGCAGCAGGTGATCAGGGCGACCAAGAGCGTCGCCATCACGAGACTGCCCCGGCAGGAAGAACTGGGCATGAGACTGGCTCCGTTGTCACGAAAGTACCTTCGTGAGCGGGGCATTGGAGAGCTTCGCTGGCGGGGGGGCAAGGATGAGCGCGGGGCAGGCGCACACGGCCCCGGCCCCAACGGGGCGGCGTTGGCATTGCACGGCGATACTGTCGCCGTCGGTGCGCCTGACGCGGACGAGAACACTAAGACGGGTAGCGGCGCCGTGTATGTGTTCGTGCGCAACGACGGAGCGTGGTCCCAGCAGGCACGTTTGATATCACCTCAGCCCCAGTTCAACGCGGCCTTCGGCAAGGACCTCGACATAGAAGACGACACACTCTTCGTGGGCGAGCCCCACGCCACGCCCCAGGGCGGACTCACCAGCGCTGGCGCGGGACAGATGTTCGAGCGCGTCGGCACGAGCTGGTCCCATGACGTCACGCTGTTCTCCCTCGACATCGCGCCGTTCGACGACACGGGCTTGGTGGCCTTGTCTGGCAATCGCGCGGTGCTGGGCAGCCCAGGACTCTTCGGCCCTGGCGAACTGACGACCTTCGAACGCCAAGGCGGCAACTGGATCGCCGATGAGTGGATCTTCGACCTCAACTGGAACGGTACCGGCTGCTCGGTCGATATCGATGGCACCACGGTCGTCACCGGGACGACGGCGTTTCTCGGCACCGGCCAACGGCCGGGCGCGCTGATCTACGACGAGGCTTCGGTGGGTGGGGTGCGCGGCTCTGTGGCCTGGGCGCGGGACGGCAACTCCGGCAATCAGTCGCCGTTCTGGACGGCGATCTACGAGCTGCAAGGGGACACGTTACTGGTGAGCAGTCCGCTGCACCACGGCGCCGCCGAGGACGGAGGCGTCGTCCACGTCTTCACCCGGGACGGTCCGTGGTCTGATCTGCAGAATGATCTCAAGGGCACCAGCTTCCTTGCACCGCTGCTGTACGCCGCGGGCTCGCTTGCCTCGCCCAGCGAGAACGAGCTCTTGCTCGCGGGCCTCCCGGGTGGGGGGGGATGCGTACCTACTGGCGTCGGCGTTCAATCTCTCGATGCCGTTCAAGGGTGGTGTGCTTGTCCCCGCGCCCGACGTGATCCTCGGGCCGATCCCCTTGCCTGCCAGCCAGGCCGAGACCATGAGCCTGCCCTTTCATATGCCAACCGGGCTGCCCGCCCGTGTGACTGTCTTCACCCAGTACTGGTTCGTCGACGGGGGCGCTCCCCAGGGTTTCGCGGCGAGCAACACTCTGTCCGGAAAGGTGCCCTAGCCCATGTCTAACACGCTCATTGTCCTCACCCGCACGATCGCCTTCGCCCTGCTCCTGACACCCCTGGCGCAAGCCTCCGATCCGGGATTCGTGGCGCACTTCAGCAACCTCGACGAACACAGTTTCGGTTCGTCCCAGTCGAGCGTGACCAACGTGCCGACCGGCGGCGTCGCCGGAGTGGGCGCCGGTTACCTCTCGGTCGCGCTGAATTTCTCCGCCAACCTGGGCGCCCAAACGGCCACCCCCGAGCTGGTGGGGGATCACGTGGCCGCCGGTGCGAGTGGTGTGACGTTCTGGCTGCGGGACACGGGCGCTGACGACGCGCTGCAGATCCACGTGGGAGTGGGCATGTCCACGGGCACGGTGTTCCTGTCGAACCAGGGCTTCTCACCGCCCACAGATCGTTGGCAGCGCTACCACGTGAGCTTCGACGACGAGTCGGCCTGGACGCGCATCAAGGGCAACGGGTCCCTGCTCACCGCGCTGCAGACATCCAACCGCTTGTTGTTCCGCCACGACGTGCCGCCGCTGTCGAGCATGCCCAACGACACCATCGGCGACTTTGGTATCGACCGCATCGCGATCACGCCCTGCGACTACGAGGTCTACGGCGTGGACGGCCTCGGGAGCAACGTGCTGTCCCTCGATACGTTGAGCGCGACTCCCGTGGGGACCACGCACACCTGGACGGCCAGCGGTGCACCCAGCGCGGCCACGGGGTTCCTGGTGCTCTCGGCCCTCGCTGCTGACTTACCGATCTTCGGAGGCAGCCTGTTGGTGGACCCGACGGTGATGCTGATGCTCCCCGTGGTTGCCAACGGCGCGGGCGATGTGGTGCTGCCGTTGGCGGTCCCTCCGGACCCGGCGTTGGTCGATCTCACCGTGTACGCGCAGATAGCGCTGCGCGACGTTGGACAGCCGGCGGGGTGGGCCCTGAGCAACGGCCTGTCGGCGACGTTGTGTGAGTGAGCGGGGCGTCGGCGAGTCAGCGATGACAGTCGCTCGCCGTCATGGCTGGCGTGGAGGAGACGATCACAGTCGGGGCGAAGGCTGGGGGCGAATCCGCCGCAGTGAAACTTTCAGCTGCAGCCAGAATTGAAACCGGGCGGCACTCCGAAGAGCGCCGCCCGGCTGATTTATGGGTTCTCGCTGCGCGGAATCAGAAGCTCACCGCGAAGGGGAAGCTGAAGACGGTCTCGCCGTTGGCGTTGACCGTCTTGTCCAGGGTGATGTCGATGGCACCGGCGCCCTTGGCCCGGCAGATGACGTTGCCGTCCGGGGTGAGCCGACCGACCAACACCTGGCTGTACTGCTCAGGGTTGCCAGGCACATCCACTGGGTTCCACATCATCACCTGCACGGTGAAGAAACCGTGGGGGCCGATGAAGTCCGGCAGGTTGTAGGTACCCGAAGTCGAGCTGCCTCCACCCAGGCTGCCACCGCTGGCGATCGCACCGTGATCGTTCGGGATGACGAAGCTGGGGTAATCATCCATGAGCACCGGGAAGGACGTCTTCACATCGGAGAGACCTGTGTTGAACTGGAAGCCGTTGGGCGCGTAGTTGTCGCTACCAAGACCGCCACCAAAGACCAGGAAGCACTCGGGCTCGACGCCACTCATGGCCATGTAGAACGACGCCATGGGTGCCGGCGGACCACCGAAGTTGAACGTGCCGATGGGGTTGAAAGCGCTGTCGTACTGGTCGAAGGCATCGATCACGCCAGCTTCATTCGGCGGGCCGATCAGCAACGGACCGCTGACCGTGTCGAACATTTCGTAAGAGTAGCCGAGGGCGCCGTCGAGAATCTTGACAGCTGAGGCCAGGGTGATCGTCACGATCACACCTTCGGGGTTGCCGGAGACAGATCCGGGCAAGCCCGCAATGGGGATCGAGTTGATCGTCGTTCCGGCGTCACCGAAACCAGTGGCACCTTCGTGCAAGTGAATGGTGATGGCGATCGGATTCGTGTCCGACGTTGCGTAGCCAATATCGAACTCGGTGATGTCGTTGTTGCCACCAGCCGACAGGATTCCCCAGTCCATGTTCACGGCGCCGGGACCGGGGGTGAAGAACGAACCATTGGTCGCGGAGTTGTCGTACACGACCACGGCAGACCCGGGGGGCGGTGGAAGTTTCGGCCCGGGGAGGAACACACCCGAGGCGACGTCATAGCGGCCGGCATAGGTCGGTGCCGCGGCTAGATCGGTCGGCACCGTTGCAGACGTGACTTGCCCGGTTGCCTGAGGAACCAGAGCGAGACTCATCACGGCGAAGAGAGACAGCAACTTATTCATCGGTCGGAATCCATTTGCGGCTTCGTGGCCCGTCGGATCCCGAACCGACGCGTAGTCCCGAAGCTCATGGCTCACAGTCTAGAGCACTGCCCGAGTCTGTGGGGTTCGGGGCTGACTCGTGAGTGGACGTCATCTCCAGCGGATCCGGCCCGCTGACTTCCTATGAAATATGACATTGCATTGTCGACTGTCTGCGGAACTGCTCTGGCATCACGGTCGGTCCCCGTATAGACCAACAGAGAGGTGTGACCCGGCATCAATGGTGCTCGCTGCGACAGTTGTGAGAAGCGCAGGAAGTTCGTGGCGATCTGCTGCAAAGGCCTGGGGATCTGTCCGTTGCGCGACCGGATCGCGCCCAGATTGCGCCCAGACTGCGCCCGGATTGCGCCCGGATTGCGCCACGGTCCATTCTGCGGACAATGACTCGCTTACCCGTTGATGCCAACTGGTTGCCGCTGCCGCACAGGAGTCCACCACGCCCATGCCGAACCACGGCGCAAGCACACCGCAGGACGAGGCCCCCGAATCTCCCGACGCCCGCCGCGAAGACCCACAGGACGCGGCTGCCCACAATGAAGCTGCTCAGGCTAAGCCGGAGGCCCGTGGCGATCGAGCTCATCAGGGGCCCGGGCTGCCCATCGGTTCGGTGGTCGGCGACTATCGACTGAAGCGGATGCTGGGCAAGCCGGGCGGTCAGGGCATCGTTTACGAGGCGATCCAGATCTCCCTCAACCGCCCCGTGGCGCTCAAGCTGCTCAAGTCGGCGAGCGCTCTCTCGGAGAAGACGCTCACCCTCTTCCAGCGCGAGGCGGAAGCCGGCAGCCGCACCAGCCATCCTGGGCTGGCGGCGGTGCACGCGTTTGGCGAGGCGGACGGCCAGCCGTACCTGGCCCAGGAACTCGTACTCGGCGGCGATTTGCGCGAGCACCTCGATGCCCAGCGCGATGTGCACGGCACAGCCAACGACTACCGCCACATCGCCTTGCTCTTCGCCGAGTTGTGCGACGCGCTGCAGGCCGCGCACAACGCGGGGGTCATTCACCGGGACATCAAGCCGGCCAACATCCTGCTCACCCCCGAGGGGCGACCCAAGGTGGTCGACTTTGGGCTGGCCAAGGTGCTGGATGCCGAGAGCCTCTCGCTGACCGGGGAACTCGCCGGCACGCCGTACTACATGAGCCCGGAGCAGGCCACCGCCAAGCTCGTGCCCATCGACCATCGCACCGACATCTTCAGCCTGGGTGCGACGCTCTACGAAGCACTTACGCTCACCCTGCCCTTCCAGGCCGATTCGCTCCAGCAGCTCGTGGCCAAGGTACAGTTGGACGATCCGCCCGATCCCGTCAGCGTGGCCTCGCGCGTTCCCCGCGAACTGGCGCTCATCGCCATGAAGGCTCTTGAGCGTCGGCGCCAGGACCGCTACCAGACCATGACCGAGTTTGGCGCCGACCTCCGTCGTTGGCTGAACAACGAATCGGTGATGGCCAGAGCGCCGGGACCGTTGCGCCGGGCTCAGAAGTGGTCTCTGCGCCACCCTACGGCGAGCACGGCCCTGGGCCTGGCGTTGGTGGCGACATTGATCTTCGCCTCGCTGACGGGACAGCTCTCGGCCAAGAACTCCGCGCTGGGCGAGTCGCTCGATCGGGAGATCGTGCTCAAGACGAATCTGCTGCAGATCAATGCCTCTCTCGTTCACGCCAGCGAGGCCACACACGACGCGCTCCTGCAGGCAGAGACCCAGCACCATCTCGCCCAGGAGAGCGCCCAAACAGCTCGTCGCGAGAAGGCCAATGTGATGCGGCTGTCCGCCTTCCAAGATCTTGAGGAACTGCGGGCCCAGGCCAACGATCTCTGGCCGGCCACGCCGGACATGCTCGACGCCTACGCAGCCTGGATACAACGGGCTGACGATCTGGTGTCAGGGCTGGAGCCTGTTGCGGGTGGGAGCGCCGTGGGGCACCGCCAGCAGCTCATCGCACTCCGCGGGAAGGCGTTGCCGATCGCGGAAGAGCAGCGCCAACTGGCCCGGCAGAGCCATCCAGACTTTGCCCAGTGGCAGGCTAGGCAAGCCGAGCTCGACAGGGCCGAGACGCAGCTGGCGCAGAGCACTGCCCAGATCGAATCCGCCGAACTGATCGGCGACCAGGCTGAGCAAGCGGCCGCCACGCTGAGTCAGGCGCACGAGGCTCTGGCCGCCGAGCGCGAGACGCTGGCCCTCTTAAAAGACTCCCTGGACGAACACGTACAGATCAGCTTTGCGAGCGCGAACGACGGGTGGTGGTACGGCCAGCTGCTCAAGTTGATCGCTGAGATTGAAGCCTTCGCCGACCCGGCAGCAGGGCTCATGAACGGCATCTCCAGAGAGCACGGCTGGGGCATGAGTCTGCGCATGGCGTTCGCGACCGACATCGAGGGGCAAACCGTGACAGACCCCGAGGCAGCGCGACGTTGGACTGAAGCGATCGCGTCCATTGCCGACCCCGCCCGTTGCCCGCTGTACGAGGGCTTGCAGCTGGCGCCTCAACTGGGACTGCTGCCCATCGGCCGGGATCCCGACTCTGGCCTGTGGGAGTTCTGGCACGTCATGTCCGGTGACGAACCGTTGCGTGGCGCAGACGGTCGACTGCACCTGGAAGAAGCCAGCGGCCTGGTGCTGGTGCTCATCCCGGGCGGCAATTTTTGGATGGGAGCGCAGCGCACTCCGGGTAGCCGGAATCACTTCCCCGAGGCTGAGCTTGGCGAGTGGCCGGTGCACGAGGTGACGCTGTCGCCGTACCTGCTGTCGAAGTACGAGATGACTCAGGGCCAGTGGTCGCGCTTCACCGGCTGGAACCCGAGCCAGTTCGTCCGGGACACCTACTATCCGAACTGGAACAGGACTGGCTTGCCGTGGTCGGAACTGCACCCCGTAGAGCATGTCAGCTGGCTCGACGGGCAAACCATCTTGTCGCGGCTGGGTCTGCAACTCCCCAGCGAGGCTCAGTGGGAGCGAGCCTGCCGCGCCGGAACCTCCACACCCTGGTGGTGCGGAGCCTCCCGGGAATCCCTGCAAGGGGTGGCCAACCTTTCTGACCAGTTCGCCAAGGACGAGTCCAACGCATCGTGGGATACGTGGGAGCCTTGGCTGGACGACGGGCAGACGGCCCACAGCCCCGTGGGTTCCTACGCCCCCAACGAGTTCGGTTTGTACGACGTCCACGGCAACCTCTTTGAGTGGTGCCTGGATAGCTACGACAGCGACTTCTACAGCTCGATTCCCACCTTGGATCCCGTGAACCACAAACCCGACGAGCGCGGCCGTGTCTTCCGTGGGGGCAGCTACTTCAGCACTGTCAGCAATGCCCGTTCGGCCTACCGGCAGCACAACACCCCCGACAAGCGCAACTCGACGCTGGGGCTGCGTCCCGCCAGGGCGATCAAGAAATAGCCGTGGGGCTGCCCCTAGGTCAAACCGAGCGAGTGATGTCGCCATCCCCCCGGTTTTTTGCCGTCACCTCGGGAGGGCTGCGCCATCGACGAGGGTTGCTCACGGCACGCCGGGCCGCCGGTGGGGTGGGGATTTCCTATCCGCCTGAGGCGGCCGGTGCCGCCTGGGTGTAGCGCTGGAAGCGCCTTGAACCCACTTCCACCAGGAGCGCGTCGATGCGCCGACTGAACACGCTGATCTGCCTTTGCGCCCTGCTGCTGTCGTGCACTCCCGGACCCGGCGACGAACGCCCCGGCCGCAATGCCCTCGGGGAATCGGCGCAACCGCTCCCGGCGCTTCAAGCAATCGAGGCCCATGGGCCCGCGGCTCACGTCGGCGGCACGGCGGTGGACACGACGGGCTTCGAGTTGCTCACGCCCGAGCCGATCACGGTCCCCGTCAAGATGTTCCTGTCGTGCAGGATGCAGCTGAATATGGTGAAACGCGGGCCGCACTTCAGCCCTAGCGTGAGCATGCACGCCAACCCGCTGGCGGCGGCCGCCTTGGCCGCCAGCAGCGCGGTTATGCCCGTCGGTAGCATCGTCACCAAGGTCAAGCGCTGGGAGCTGGGCCAGACCCTGCCCAACGCTGTCGCTTCGATGATCAAGCGCGAGCCGGGATACGACGTCGAGCATGGGGACTGGGAGTACGTCTACGAGTCACTCGAACCCTCGAACCCTCGAACCCTCGAACCCTCGAACCCTCGAACCCTCGAACACCGAGCTGAACACCGAGCTGAACACCGGCCTGTATCGAGGGCGGTTGGCGCGTTGCATCGAGTGCCACGACAACGCTGTCTCGGGCGACCACCTCTTCCGCCGCTACACGCGAGAGGCGGCCATGGGGAGCACTCGCTGAGCGGCGGGTTGTGGCGGTGGATGTGCTGCGCTGCCAGAAGTGTGGGGGCCGCCGCCGACTCACTGTGCAGATCACGCAGTCGCTGTCGTTTCAGGCTGAGCCGCGCGCCTTGATGCGCAGGCGCAGCATGAGCACGCCCAGGCCCAGGCCGGTGGCCGCGGTGAGCACTCCCAGGGCGGCGAAGATCTGCAGCCAGGGCGTGTTGAAATCCTGGCGCTCGTCGTAGTCCATGATGTGCAGCATCCAGAAGAAGTCGAAGCGCCTCCAGGCATCGCTACGCACGGTGAGCAGCTCGCCGGTGAGTCCGTCGATGTAGACCGCCCGGTGCTCGCTGTCGTCGAAGCTGACCCGCCAGGCCGGTAGCTCGCCCCTGAACTCAAACGTAGGCCCCTCCACGGCAGAGACCGTCGCGGACGTGTGCTCGGGGAGGAAGCGGGCTTCTGCGAGGCGCAGGGCTTCGTCCTGGTCCACCGCCGGCAGGAGATCGCCTGTGCTGGCGTCGACGAGTTCGGGGCGGCCTTCCTCCGTGCGCAGCTCCCAGACCCAGCGTCCACGCCGAAACGCGAGCGCCACTTCGCTCAGCTCGTGATCATCGGCGGAGGAGGCGGCCAGGGC
>JBLIMM010000166.1:0-10165 GCA_047638635.1 Pseudohongiellaceae bacterium
GACAATCCCGGACCGGGTTGACATCTCGATCGTCGCGGCTCTGGACCCCGGAGCCCGCTCCGTACGGCCTGCCGGTGGTGCAACACCACCGACGCTCCGTCAGTTTCTGCCCCGTCGCCCCGGGGTACGAGGCCCAGGGCGGGCGGCCCGCCGTGGGCGCGGTCTGGACAGCATCCCCACTCGACAGCGGTTGCAACGGCAAGAGAACCCAAAGTCGCCGGCAAGTTTGCCCCGTAGTCCCTTCACCCTCGCCATTCTTTCGTTTTGGCTGAACGCTAGACTGAGCCGACCCGCCTCATTCGGGACGGCGCAGCGTTCTCTCCACGGTGTACCGCTGGACGCAACGCGGGGCTTGAGAAGTGCGCACGAACGCCCTCCCCTTGTGAAGGGGACAACATGCCGTTCTACCGGGTCGTTGCAGTGCTACTGTGCTCGGCTGGCAAAGGAGCCAAAGCCGTCGCTGAGCCTCCCGTGGCTACGAGAGATCAGCTGTGCCAAGGAACTGGCTTTGAATTCGACCTCTACGGCGCTGCGCTTGTGTCAGCTTCGTTTGTGAGGGTGCCCAACGCTTCCAGTGCCTGCCAGCGCTGCCATGCGCGCTCTAGATTCGGATCGGTCTGGGCAGCCAGCCGATACAAGGCGAGAGCCTCGTTGGGTTCGCCCGCCCGCTCCTTGATGAGCCCGCGGTGGTAAGCGTTACGCGCGTCGCTGCCCGCGAGCCGCACCGCTGCCTCAAGCTCGCTCCACGATGCCTCAAGGTCTCCTTGCAGGTAAAGCACGCCGGCGTGGGCCTGGCGGAGCTCGGCTGCATCAGGGCGGAGAAGAATCGCCCGGTGAAGTACGCGCCGCGCGCCCGTGAGGTTGCCCACGTCGACGGCCAGCCGCGCGCGCAACGAGGCCGCATCCACGTGTCCTGGATCGAGATCGAGAGCCGCGTCGAGCCAGTGCTCCGCTGACGGATGATCCCCGAGGGCGAGAGAGACCGCCCCGTTGCTCACGAGCGTCGGCACGTGGGCCGGGTGCTGCAGCGACAGACTGCGAAGTCCCATGCGGACCCGCCTCGGCGACAAGGTCTCCCGTGGACGCTCGCCGTCCTCCTCGCGGGAGGGCTGGGCATCGGCTGCAGCGCTCTCGGGGTTCTCCGGTTGCTGGCCGTCAAACCAGGCGTCGAGCCAATAGGAGAGCTGCGCATCGGGGCCCCACGATCGCGGAGGGTCGGCTGTGTCCGCAGTGGAAGCGCAGCCGGCAGTGAGCAAGAGGGCCAGTGCGGCTAGCAGGCGAAGGAGAGAGTTCGGAGTGGTCATAAGAGGTCTTCGTCGAAGAGGGCTGGCGTCACGAGCCCGGGCTGATGACTGAATCCGCTAACTTGATGAAGTCGAGCAGGATCGGTCCGAGAGTGATGACGAATAGAGAGGGCAAGAAGCAGAAGACGAGCGGAATCGAGAGCCGCGCCGGCAGCGATTGCGCCTGGGCGAGCGCCTGTTCGCGGCGTCGGTTCCAATGGTCGGCAGATTGGCTGCGCAGGCTCTCGGCCAAGCCCGAGCCGATCTGCTCAGACTGGATCAGAGCCGATGTGAACATAGAGATTGAAGACACGTCGCACCGTCGACCGAGCCGACGAAAGGCACGCCAACGCGCCATGCCCGCCAGCACGTCCTGCTGAAACTGGCGCATTTCCCGCACGAGTGGGCGTTCACGGGGCTGGGCTACCAGAACCCGGTCGAGGGCTGCATCGAAACCGAGGCCAGCTTCTCCGAGTGTCGCCAGCAACTCGAGGAGGACGGGAAGGTCGCGATCGATCGAGGCCACCCGCTGGCGGCGCTCGCGGCGCACATGGAGCATCGGCAGAAACGCGACCATGAGAAAGATGACTTCGGGTGAGCTGGCGATGGCCCATCGCACGGGTCCGCCTGCTCCGGGGACGTCCGCAGCGTAGGCGCACAACGCTTCGAATTGGCTTGAGCGGGCTACGAGCAGCGCCAGCACGGCACCGACGCTCATCGCCAGTCCTTGTCGCACCCAGAACTGCGGGACCGCACGGGCTTCGGTTCGCCCCGCGCGGGCCAGCCAACGGGCCAACCGACCTTCGAATTCATCGCCCGTGGGCTGCTCTTGTTTGTCCTCGAGCTGGCGTATTGCAGCGCTGCGGCGCGCCACGGGGAACGCAAGGTATGCGGCAGCGGCAACGAGCGCCAAGACGAGCAGCAGCGGGATGAGTGTAGAGACGTCTGGCACGATTAGGCCTCGACCTCGGTGAGCTTCATCATCCA
Source organism: Pseudohongiellaceae bacterium (assembly GCA_047638635.1). Classification (GTDB taxonomy): domain Bacteria; phylum Planctomycetota; class B15-G4; order B15-G4; family B15-G4; genus CAZIAK01. Next base: position 2,271 of record JBLIMM010000166.1, read on the forward strand.
GAACAAGCCGAAGACCTGCAGCAGCACAGAAGCTGGCGCTGCCCATGAGCCGATGCCGGAGTCGAGGAAGCCGCCAACGCGCTCTGGATCCATGCTCCACATGAGGCCAGCCAACAGGTAAGTGACAGCGATGACTCCCAACACGGAGGCTTGGGCCTCGGCCGACTGGCCCTGGACGCGACGCACAAGGGCGACCCGGTCCCGAGTTGCCCGTGCCACGGAGGCGATCGTCCGACCCATCGAGCCGCCACCTTCCCAGTGCGCTGACAACGCAAGGCGAAGCATGCGCACGCTCTCGAGCGGCAGGCTGCGTTCGAGTGCAAGGAACGCAGCCTCTGGACCTTCGCCCAGGCGCAAGCGATCGGTCAGGTGGGCTAAGTGCGTGCGAAGAGGCTGAGGAGCCTCACGGGCTGCCATATCAAAAGCCTCGGTGGGGCCGGCGCCGGCCGCCAGTGCCGATACCGAAAGATCGAGAGACTCGGCGAGCTGCGTCTCGACACGAATGATCGCTCCGCGTCTCAGGAGAGCGTCGACGAGCCAAGCGATCGTGGCGACGAGCAGTCCTAAGGAAATGCTCAGCTCCGGCGACATTCTCGCAAGGACGATCAGGGCGGACGCGAGCGCTAGGCCGGGAAGGAGCGGCACGAGCACGAGCCGCAGAGCCGAGCTCAGGCTGCCCGAGTCGATGCGTGGTAGATCGCCGCTGGGAGGCGAGGGCGTGGACGTGCGGATTTCCAGCCGCTCGCGGGTCCGAGCGCGCCTTGTCACGACGCGCACACGTGTTGCGAGCCATATCACGCCGATCACGAATGCGCCTGCCATGAGCCAATCAGTCACGGGGCCCGCCCCGTTTGAAACAGCTTCACCGGAACGTCGAATCCCTGTTCGCGTAGTCGCTCGAGGCAGCGTGGGACGATGCCCGTGGGCACGAAATGGCCCGAGACGTGGCCATCAGAGACGCCGCTCTGCTTGAATCGGAACACGTCCTGCATCTGGGGGGTCTCGCCCTCTAGACCCGTGACCTCGGCGATATGGGACACGCGGCGAACGCCGTCCCGATCGCGGCGCACGTGAACGACCAGTTGGATTGCTGCGACGATCTGCTCTCGGATCGCTCGGGACGGCAGGTCCTGTCCGGCCATGAGCACCATGGTCTCAAGACGAGCGAGAGCACTCCGCGGTGAGTTGGCATGGATCGTGGCGAGGCTGCCGTCGTGCCCAGTGTTCATGGCTTGCAGCATGTCGAGGGCCTCACCGGCACGGGCCTCGCCAACGATGATGCGCGAGGGCCTCATACGCAGGGCATTGACGACAAGATCGCGGACGGTGATCGTGCCTTGACCTTCGACATTCGCCGGTCGTGCCTCGAGCCGTACGACGTGCTCCTGGTCGAGCCGTAGCTCGGCAGTGTCCTCGATCGTGACGATGCGTTCGCCGGTCGGGATCGCCTCGCACAACGCGCTCAGCAGCGTCGACTTGCCGGCTCCGGTTCCCCCTGACAAGACGATGTTCTGCCTCCCCGCCACCGCCGCGCGCAGGAAGGTCGCCATGTCCTCGGACAGCGACCCATGGCGCAGCAAATCGGCCTGGCGCAGCCGTTGGCGTCCGAACAGACGGATGGACAGCGTTGGTGAATCGAGCGACACCGGAGGGATCGTCGCGTTGACGCGACTGCCGTCCGGAAGGCGTAGGTCGACCATGGGCCAGCTGCGGTCAATGCGCCGACCGGCCCGCATGGCGATGCGCTCGATAATGCGCAGGATGTGGTCACCGTCGCGGAAGCGAACGTTGGTGAGCTCGAGGCGTCCGTGACGCTCGACGTAGACACGATCCGGACCATTCACCAGCACGTCGGTCACAGCGGGGTCGTTGAGCAGGGGTGCCAGAGGGCCAACTCCGAGCGCCTCTTGCACCAGATTCTCGGCTAGCTGCTCCTGCTCCGGGGTGTTGAGTGCGAGGTCCTCCGAGGCAACAACCCTCGCGACGAACGCTTCAACTTCCTCGCGCAAACTTTCTTCGGAACCGTCTGCCAAGTTGCGTTCTGACAGCTCCGCCAGAAGCCGTTCTTGGAGATCGGCCTGGATCGACGGGGCATCGATGGTCGAGCGCACCGGCTGACTTTGCCCCCGTTCGATGTCGAGGTTGCGAATGTGGTCCCGTCCCGAATGGGCAGGGGGCGTGACGACCAAGGGGCGGCGGAAGAGCGCCCTGGGGTCTTCGTCTGTCGTCACGGTCCAGCCTCCGAGGAAGGGCCGTTGATGGCGGCCCGAGCTGGCACGTCGTGTTGACGGCCGGCTTTGACGTCGAACGCTTCTTTGGCACCTCGGCGTGCAGTCTCTTCCCCGGCCAGCAGAAGCTGCTCTACCTCGGCGGAGACTCCGCGGAAGGCTCGGGCCAGACGACTGAAGCGCCAAGCGGCGAGGGCTGCCGGGCGCCCCGTGTTCATGGAAACGGGCACGGATCGGCTGTAGGGAACGACGTGGTCGATCGTGCGTGCCAAGCGATCGGCCACATCGGCTGGCGCGAGCTGACCAGGGAAGCTTGGGTGGGTCTGGTTCAACACAAGCCGAATGCGTTCGCTGGGAATGGACAGGCGTTCCAGCACTTCGACCAGGTGTTGCATGCCAAGGACATTGGGGACCAGTCCAGTGAACACCGCGTAGACACGATCCGACAGGTCGAGGATCGACATCGCGACGGCGTCCAGCATGGGGAAGGTGTCGACAACCACCACATCAAACTCACTACGTCCAACGGACAGCACGCGCGAGAGGGCGCGCTCATCAACGACGGCCGCGTCGACGGCATCCCGCGGTGCAGCCAGCAGCCGAACGCCGGAGGGATGGGGTTCGGCGAGGTTGCGCAGCAGCGCGCCATCCAGGCGATCGAACTGCCGAGCGGCGTCGGACAGCGTGGCCTCGGGGGTCATGTTGAACATGGAAGAACAGACACCAAGCTGAATCGACGCATCAACAAGTAAGACCCGGTCCGGGCGTCCGCTCGCCAGCATGCAGGCGGTGTTACCAGCCAAGGTCGACTTGCCGACACCTCCCTTGTTGCCAACGAACGAGATGATGTGCCCGCGATGCTCGCCCTCTGAGCGGCCTGGTCCAAGCAGGCGCTGCAGGACGTCGAATAGCTCGCCGGATGAAAGCGGCCGGCGCAGGAAATCGCGGGCATTCGCACGGAGCATGCCGAGCAGCTCGTCCCCGCCGCGGCCGTCGAGCTCGTCATGGCGATAGGCTACCAGCAGCACTGCTCGTGGCGCGGCCTCGGCCAGCGCAGCCGCGAGGGAGCGTGTACCCTCTGAACCCTGCTCCATACCGATCACGATGACATCGGGCTGGCGATCGCGAGCGACCTCGCAACCGCGCAGGGGGGCGCGCTCGGAGCGCACGACCGAACGTTGGGTGGTCGACTCCTCGACCGTCGCGCGCAGCTCGGTTTCGAGGGATTCGTCTGCGGAGACCACTAGCATCTGAAGGGTGCGATCCATGGTTGGTCTCAATGCACCAGCACTGGTGCGAGGAGCGGCGCCGAGAGGCTGGCGACGGCTGTGAGCACCCGTGCGCGTTCGCTCGAAGTGAGCGTGGGCAGGGCGTCGGAGATCCAGATGGCCGTGGCGTTGGCCGAGGCAACAAACCCGTCACCTGCTTGGCCGGATAGGCGTTGGACGCGCAGGTCCTCCGGGTCGCTGGGGCTGGAGGGCATGGAGATAAGGACCGCTCCGAACCCCACAACCCGCTCGTCGAGCGCGGCGCCAGGATCGATGTCGGCGTACAAAGCCACCCAGGCCAAGCCTGCAGTCGTGGGGGGGAGCGCAGTTCCGAGGTCGACGGGGAGTTGGCCCACCGCGATCAGGCCGGGGAGCGGCGTGCCCACAGCGAGGGAGCGTCCGGCCTCCGCGAGGGGGCAGCCATCGAGCACCTGGAGACCGCCTCCGGCGAGGGCCTCGACTGGGTGGCTGCTTCCGTCGGCCAAGCAGGTCGACCAGGCCTCGACCGAAAAGGCCAAGATGCCGGCCGAGTCGGGGAGGCCGTCGTCGTCGCCGTCCACGGGCAGTAGATACAGGCCTGCGCCGGCTGCAGAGGGCAGTCCGGCGACCAGAACCGGCCTCGCCGCCGCCACGGCCGTCGCGCGTACGGTGAGGCCGTCGTGCAAAGCGCTGCCCGGTGTGGAGTCGAGCAGCGAGGCGCGGCCGAACAGGTACGGTAGCGGCGGCGCGTTCGAGCTGACGCCACTGATGGAATCCAGGCCGAGAGTATCGGACGTGCGACGGAGCCTGGCGAGGAACGCGTCCTGGGACACGGCGGCGGTGGCGTCGGACACCGCGCCTGAAGGGTCGAAGTCGCAGCGGGTGTAGTCCGCAGTTTCGACCAGGCCAGGAGGTAGACCAAAGAGGGCTTCGCAGGACAGTGGATCAAAGCCGAGGTAATTACCGGCCACGAGGTCTCCGGAGGCGAAGTTGTTGAGATTGAGCTGGGGATTGGGCAGGACGACGGTCGCGCCGCCCGACGTACCGATGGCGATCTGCCCGCCCGCAACGCCCGTGCCCGTCTCGATCACGTCGGGGCCGATGCCGAGTTGCAGCAAGGTGTTAGGGGCGCTGCCGTCGACGAGGCCCTCGGGGTCGACAAGGTCCTCGTCGAAAGTCGCCAGGATCGCAACGCGCGCCGCTTGGCGTCGTGCGAGCTCTCGTACCAGCGGCGTGTCCGCACCATCGCCGTCGCGGCCGCGCAGTCCTTCGAGCGCCGCGTAGTCGACTGCGTTTTGCATCGACTCCTGGGTGGCGCGCGCGAGGCCCAGGTCGATCGTGAGCGCAGCCAAACCAAGGATGCCGAACACCAACATCGCGAACAGTATGAGCACGGTGCCGCGCTCACCACGGTGGGCGCGACTGCCGGCTGTCGGCCGCGATCGGGTCACGCTGTGCGCCGTCAATTTTTGGATCTCGGCACTGGGCGCAGCGTGCGTTGGTCGCCGTCGATCGTCTCGATGAGAGACATCGAGCCTTCACCGTCGCCACTTCCAAACGGCGCCCAGAAAGGGAAACTCGGTTCGCTGGAAGGCGTGACACCGTCGCCGCCAGCCGCCTCGGGGAGACCCGTGCGTGGAACGCACAGGATCTTGAGTTCGAGCCCGAGGCTCTCAACGAGCCGCGGGACCTCCTCTGGGGAGATGGCGATCACGAGTTCCTGCACGGGGCGCGTGCGGGTCGTGGTGCCGCCCGTTAGTGAGGTGGACGTCACCGGCACCATGCGGTTTTCGAGCGGCGAGACGATGACGCCGTTGTCGACGAGGAGTCGTACGGAGGCTTGGCGGTTGAGGTTGCCGAGCGCTGCTTGCATCTTCATTTGCTCAGCGAACGGGCCGCTGAACAGGCTGTCGGAGAAGCCAATGCTCTCGTCCAGTGGCACAGTGGCCAACAAGTCGAAGTGGTCCCCTGGAGAGAGGCCGACGAGTCCATTAACCTCGCTGAGATTGATGCGCAGTGCTCGCTTGCCCATGGGGATGCCGGCGACAAGCCCCGGCCGCGTGCCTTCCGGCAGAAAATCGCCGGCGGTGAAGACATATCCCATCGATTTTTCGCCGGCCAGCACACGGCCAATCACGGACTGAAGCGAGCTCTCAATACCGGCTGCCTCGATCGTGGCGGCTGGGAGCCAGGCAACCTTGGGGCTGCTCGTCTCCACGTCCCAGATGTCCTCGCGCCTGACCTGGGAGTAGGCGGCAATACGCCGGGCGCTCATAGGGACGGCGATGAGCCCTTCGTGCGATACGGGCTCCTCAGGGTCTCCGAAGACCTGGAGCACGAAGCCGCCACCGGGCCACGGTAGGTAGACCCGGCCATCGTCCGAAGCATCCACGCCCAGGCCCAGCACGATGGCGGCCAGCACAATGAGCAGGAGCAAAGGCCAGCGCACTGGGCGGCGAGACGAGCGACGAGGTTGGATTGGCATCAGGGGCTCCAGTGTCAGGGCAGCACGATTTCGCGCCGCGAGAGCGCCTGGGCAGCGAACACCTTGCGGAAGGGGCGAACGACCTTCCCGAAGCTGTAGAGCGAGCCAAGGCCGGCGGGTCCGGCGTAGGCTCTTGGACCTGGGATGTCTGCCACGAGGTCGTTGGCCGAGAGCAGGAAGCTCGCGCCGTCGAGCGGCTGCGGTCCGCCCAGCACCGCGCTGTCGTCGGCCTCGATCGGCTGACCAGCGTTGACGTCGAATACGCCGCCGGCTCCCTGCTGGTAGCCAGCGAGCATGTTGGCCTGGAAGGGCACGTTGATGCGCACCGCGACAAGGCCTCCCCCTGGAGATGTCACGCTGAAGCTACCGGTCGATGGATCGAGGCGATCGCTCCGTTGCTCTTCGAGCACGTGGGCCCAGGCTACGTTGGTTTCCGTTCCGGTCGTGCCGTCGCGGGCCAACACAATCGGCACCTGCACGGTGAACTCCACGCCGGGATCGCCGCTGGCGAGTAATGCTCCTGGAAATCGCAGTAGACGTCGCGTCGCTCCGCCCACGACCGGCTGGTCGTTGATCATCAGCGGCCGCAGCGCGCGGTTCACCGACGGGAGCGTGCCAAACAGTTCGTCGAGCGTCGACTCAAACGTCACTGTGTCCGGGTTGTCGAGATTGTCGAGATCGATGGCTAGCCAGCGAGGGTCGTACACTCGTTGACGTACGACCGAATCGTTGAGGGATTGTTCGAACGTCATGCCAGCGGGCAGTGGCACCAGGGACAGCTCGCGGGCTGCCAAGCGCGCTGCAGACTGGGCGGCCTGGCTATAGAACGTGGCTCGACCGAGTTCGATCGTGGCCCCCGCGAGCAAGACGAATGCCAGTGCGACGAGCGTGAATTCGATGAGCACCGCACCAGCTTCTGCCGAGCTGCGATCTTGCACGGACGGGGCTGTCATGCCGCGATCCCAACCGCTGTCACGATGTCGCCCAGGAGCCACGCGCCCAGCATGCCAGCGGCGATTGCTGGTGCGTAGGCTAACTCTGTGTCGGGCGCACCGTTCGGATCCTCGCGGAGGGCGGTCCCTGGATTTCCTTGGCGGCGCCGGCCCAAGAGGATCATGGCCGCGAGTGCGCCTCCCGCGATGGCCGTCCAGAAAAATAGGTCGAGCAGCCCGGAGAGTCCGAGGGCCGCGCCGAGGGCTGCTAGCAGCTTGACATCGCCGCCGCCCAGTGCGCCTAAGGAGAACATCCCCGCCGGCAAAGCGAACCCCAGCGCCAGTCCCGCTCCCATGGACCACCAGGGGATCGATGTCCACCCTGCGATTCGCGCGACGACAGCCAAGGCCAAGACGCACACCGGAATGATGTTCGGGATGCTCCGGGTACGCAGGTCGATCCCGGCCGCGAGTGCGGTGAGTAGGAAGTACGCGATCGCCATAGCGCTGGTCATTGGGTCTGTCTTCAAGGGGAGATCCGGGCCTCGCATCCGCAAGTGGATGCAAGGCCCGGATCGGTGTGGCCCCCTGACCCCGAGAACGGGCAAGAGGCCACCAGTCAGCTGAGCTGGAACTACGGCTCGATGACCAGGGTCTCGAGGTCCAGGCCGTTCCCGGAACCGAGCAGGTTGTCACCGAGACGGTTGCCACCCGCGGCTGCGGCGGCGACATCGACGGCGATGAAACCGTTGGCGTCGGTGGTTTCGATGAGCTTGGCGCTGAGGATGGGGCCGTTGTCGTCGGCGTGAGCGCCGGGCATGATCGTTGCGGTTGCGGCCATCATGTCACTGGTTTTGTGGCCGAAGACCGAAACGGAGGCGGCGGCTACAAGGGCGACACCTGCAGTGAGGAGCGCGTATTCGAGCAGGGCGGCGCCCTTTTTGTCGCGGAGGATTTTGAACATAGGAGGAACTCCTTGAACTGGATGGAAAGGGAAAAGGTG
>JBLIMM010000167.1:0-10162 GCA_047638635.1 Pseudohongiellaceae bacterium
AGCGCATGCGCCCCGGTGGCTTCTATTCTCTCGCCGACGACGTCACCGAGCGAGCGCTGCAAAGCCTCGATCAACTCACGGGGGAGCGGCAGTTCTTGTGGGTGCATTACTACGACGCCCACGAACCCTACGGGGACACGGCGCGCAGCGGCGCCTCCTTGCCGCTCACCGAAGTGCTGCAGGCCTGTCGCACCTCCGACCCTGTCGTACCTACCATGATCGCCCGAGCCCAAGAGCTCTACCGCAGCGACGTGTCCTTTCTCGACCAGGCCCTCGGGCGACTGTTCGCGCGCCTCGACGCTGACGGCGATCGCTGGCGCACTCACGTCATCGTCACCACAGATCACGGCGAGAGTTTCGGCGAAGACGGTTCCTTGGGACACGGCAAGCGGCTCACGAAGGAACAGCTGCTCGTACCCACGTTTTTCGTGTCCCCTGATGTGCCCGCGGCACGGCGTACTGACGTGGCCGGTTCGATCGACATTGGCCCAACGGTGCTTAGCTTTGCCAAGGTCGACGGCGCGAACTTTGGCGGCCGAGACCTCAGCGCTCCCGTGAAGCCCCAACAGGACACAGCGGCCTTTGGTATGCGCCGCACGTTCTTGAAGCCCCTGGTGGACTTCCGCACGGACGGCACCATGGTGCGTGAATCCGGCCCGCGCTTCTTCGCCGTACTCGACGGACAGCTGCACACGGGAGTGGCCGGCGAGATCTACGAAGACGATCTTCTCGAGCGGCCGGTGAACGACGAACGCAGCCCTCGCCTCAACCTGCTCTTTCAGGCTTTCGCCGCGGAACTCGCAGGCTCTGAGATGAACGAAAACATCGACCCGGAAACCCTGCGCGCTCTCGAAGCCCTGGGGTACGTGCGCTGATGCTCACTGCGCTGCGGCGTCTGTCTCGTGGTTTGAACCGCCAGAGTGCCAACGCTCTCTCGCAGTTTCCTGTGCTGGCACTCATGCCGTCACTCGTCATGGCCATGGCACTCGCCAGTAGCTCCTGCGCCCCCGAATCCACAACCGCCCCGCGCCAGCTGGTCCTGCTCATTTCTGTGGACACCTTGCGCGCCGACCATGTGGGCGCCTTCGGTGGCCCAGCAGACCTCACGCCGCGCATCGATCGCCTCGCCAGCGAGAGCACGATCTTCAGCAACACCTGGTCTCCCGCGCCCTTCACCTTGCCGTCGGTGAGTACGCTGCTCAGCGGACGCTACCCCGAAGAGAACGGCGTGGTGCGCAACGACTGTGCGCTGCCGAACGACGTCCCCACCTTGGCCACCCTCTTCGCGGAGGCAGGTTTCGCAACCAGCGCCGTGGTCAGCAACTTCGTCCTGCGCGATGTCAGTGGCCTCGCCCGAGGCTTCAACGCCTACGACGACACCTTCACTCGCGTGGAAGCCAACCGCAACGTCCCCGAACGAGACGCTTCCCAAACGACCGACGCAGCCCTGGCCTGGCTCGACAGCCCCGCAGCACAAAGCGGCCCGCTCTTCCTGTGGACTCACTATCAAGATCCCCACGGCCCCTACACGCCCACGGCCGAGCAACGGGCGCGTTTCTTCGAGAGAGAGCGCTCGCGCCCGGACGGTGAGCGACAACTCTCCATCGACAAGCAGCAATTCGGCCTGGGTGCGATCCCCGCGTACCAAGTCTTAGAGAATCGCCGGGACATCGCCTTCTACCGCGCGGGATACGCGGGCGAGGTGGCCGCTCTCGACGAGCAGCTGGGCGAGCTCTTCGATGGCCTTGCCGAGCAGGGGCTCTACGACAACGCACTGATCGTGTTCACCGCAGATCACGGAGAGTCCCTCGGCGAAGGTGACTACTGGTTCGCCCACGGGGAGTTCCTGAGCCAATCCCTGCTCAACGTGCCGCTGATCATTCGCCGGCCCGGGCAACAGACCGCCTCCCGCAATGACGTGTCGGGCCTGCACGACCTGCTGCCCACCATCGCCGCACATTGCGACCTACCCACACCACCAGGATTGTCCGGCCGCGACCTCTTCGCCGACGGGGGAGCCAGCCGCGGCAGTGCGGTCTACCTCTCTACACTCTCTGGCGCGACCGTCCGCAGAGTCGGTCTTGTGAAGGGTGAACACCGCCTGGTCCTCAGCAAGCCAGGAGACAACTGGGAGCCCCAACTCTGGGACCTGGCTCGCGAAGCATCCGTTGAGGACGACCAGCTCATTCGGCGCTGGGGCCGAGAACTCACCGGCCTGTTCGCGACGCTGCCCCTGCGCCCGCCGAACTGGCAATCGCAGATGAGCGACGCAGACTTAGCCGACTTGCGAGCCCTTGGATATCTCGGCGGAGACGAGGGGCAGAGCAGCCAGTCAGTTCACCCTGGAGAGCTTCCGCAAATCGCCGCACCGAGTCACTCCCAAGGTGCGGAGAACACCCCGAGCAGCGAGAAAGAACCATGAGCCCTGGCAAGCAGGCTGCTGCCCTGCCGTTGGTCCTGGCGTTGGCTTTGGCAGCCATCACCCTGCTGACGTACTGGCCCGTTCGCGAGGCGGGCTTCGTGAACTACGACGACGATGCGTACGTCACTGCAAACGCTGAGCTGCAGCACGGGCTGAGCAGCGAGAGCATCGCTTGGGCCTTCTCTAGCGACACCACCGTGGCCTCGAACTGGCACCCGCTGACGATGCTCAGCCATCTCACGGACGTCAGCCTTTTCGGGCTCGAAGCGGACGGACACCACCTCACCAGCTTGCTGTTCCACGCGGTCAACACGGTGTTGTTGTTGCTGCTGCTGCACGCACTCACCGGCTCGCTGTGGTGCAGCGCCTTCGTGGCAGCGCTCTTCGCCCTGCACCCGCTCAACGTGCAATCAGTAGCTTGGGTCTCCGAGCGCAAGAACGTCCTCAGCACGTTCTTTTGGTTCAGCAGCTTGTGGGCCTACGCTCGTTACGCTCGCTCCCATCGACTGTGGCTTCTCGGTGCCACGGCAGCGCTCCTGGCTCTTGGGCTCATGGCCAAATCTATGTTGGTCACCCTGCCCTGCACGTTGTTGCTCCTCGACATGTGGCCCCTGAACCGCGTGGGCAAAGTGGGCTGGCAACGGCTCATCCTGGAGAAGCTGCCGCTCTTTGCCATCGTTGCCCTGGCCTCCTTGGTCACGGTCAACTCTCAGGCTGGCAGCGACGCCATGCTGGCCAACATCCCTTTCGGGTATCGCTTGGCCAACGCCTTCTCGAGCTATCTCACTTACCTCGCACAAATCGCCTGGCCCCATCCCCTGTCGATTTTCTACCCCCACCCGGGAAGCGAGATGACCTCGACACAGCTGGCCTTCGCCGGAGTCTCAGCCGTGGTCGTCGTCGCCGTGACCACGATCGTGTTTCGTCAGCGGCGTAAAGCGCCCTGGGCCCTCTTTGGCTGGCTCTGGTTTCTGGGGACGCTGGTCCCGGTCATCGGTCTCGTTCAAGTGGGCGGACAAGCTGTGGCCGATCGGTACACCTACGTCCCAGCTCTTGGTGTGTTCATCATGGTGACCTGGGGCATGGAGCGGCTGTCGCGCCCTTGGGCCCAACGCAGACTCCTCTTGTCCCTCTCCGCTGCGCTTTGCCTGACGTTGTTCGCCGTCCGCACACGAGCCGAGATTCAGCCGTGGATGAACAGCGAGGCTCTGTTTCGCCACGCGCTGCAAGAGAACCCGGACAACTACCTGGCGCACACGAATCTGGGCTCAGCTCTCTACGAACGTGGGCTCAAGAATGAGGCCATGAGCCACATGGCTGCAGCGGTGAAGGCCAACTCCGGATATGCCCTGGCCATGGCCAATCTGGGCACTCTTCATGCGGAGGCTGGGCAACTCAAGGAGGCCGAGCGCCTGCTCTTGGTCGCCGCCTACATGGCTCCTGAAACGGCCCGTGCGCACACGGCTCTCGGCGCCGTCTCCATTGGCCTGGGCAAGTTCCAACGGGCAGAGATCGAGCTGCGCCGGGCCCTGGACATCGATCCGGACTTCGCTGCGGCACACTTGAACGTGAAGCGGCTGCGCAAGGTCTGGCAGCCGGGCGACAAGGCCCCGACAGATCCCTAGACTCTTGGGGCGCCAATCCATGGCGTCCGGCAACGACCTCACTCTGCACCCCTTCTGAGAGCAGCCCATGTCCATTCGACTCGGCGACATCGCCCCCGACTTCACCGCCGACAGCACCGACGGCACCATTCAGTTTCACGATTGGCTGGGGGACAGCTGGGGAGTGCTCTTCTCGCACCCCCTCGACTTCACGCCGGTCTGCACCACTGAACTCGGCGCTGTGGCTCGGCTCAAGCCCGAGTTCGACAAGCGCAACTGCAAGGTCATAGGCCTCAGCGTCGACTCCGTCGAAGACCACAAGGCCTGGGCTGGGGACATCGAAGAGACCCAGGGCACCGCGCTCAACTTCCCCCTCCTGGGCGACCCAGACAAGACCATCGCCACGCTCTACGACATGATCCACCCCAACGCCAGCGACACGTTCACCGTGCGCTCGGTGTTCGTCATCGGCCCGGACAAGAAGGTCAAGTTGACCATCACTTATCCGCCGTCCGCTGGTCGCAACTTCGACGAGATCTTGCGGGTCATCGATTCGCTGCAACTCACCAGCGAGTTCAGCGTGGCCACCCCGGTCAACTGGCACGATGGCGAAGACGTGATCATCGTCCCGACCATGTCCGACGAAGACGCGAAGGTGAACTTCCCCAAGGGCTTCAAAACATTGAAGCCATACCTGCGCGTCACGCCCCAGCCGAACCGCTGAGGCAGGGTCTAAACAGACGTCACGCCACGAGCAGCGTGATGACAGCAGCTGCCCGGCCTCAGTCGAGAGGCTGGGCAGTCGTCAACCCAGGGCCAACCCTGATCCAACCCTGACCGGCTCACCTTCGAGCTTGGTCTTCACTGAGCGGTGAACCTCGAACCGCCGGTCCTCAGGACGCTTCGGAGGCTCCCGAGGCTTCGCCGGTGCGCCTAGCTGCATCGTGAGCCGCGAAGGCCGCCCGAGCAGAGCCGTCGATGGTGCACTCGCTCTCGGCGCACCAAGCCACCAAGTCGTCAACGTCCACCTCAATGGGCTGAGCGTTCACGCCGTTGTTCGCGAGCTCGTCGAGCCCGTGAGCGATCGCCACTAACCACTCGTCGTAAGACTTTTCCATGGTCTCAAGGTCAGCGGACACAGCCCGTAGCTGCTCCCACTGATCACGGCGATACCAGGCAACAAAGGGAACGGGTTCCGGTGGGTTCAGCTGTCACTCCGGGTCCTATGGCATGCTTGAAAATGCCTTGGAACGCATCGGGAAGATTCTCTCACAGCCAGCGCCCGCGCGCCCTTGCGAACGCATGATCCCCTAGCGGTTTGTGCGTAAAGTGCCGTGATGGCGAGTGCACCTCGATGGATTGAGATCGAGGCGGCGAACCGCAGTCGAATCAGTGGATTCGTCGAGGATTCGGCAACGAAAAGCTGGCGCCATCGAACTGTGCTCGGCGCGCGGCACTTTACGCACAGGCTGCTAGCTAAACATGCCCGCTTCGTAGGACACGATGCGCCCAGCGATGGCCGACGCGGCCACAGTGAGCGGCGAGGCCAAGTACAAACTGCCAGGGCCGCTGCGACCTTGGAAGTTGCGGTTGATCGCGGACACGGTGACCTGCTCGGAGCTCTCTGAGACGCCCGGCCCGCAACCAATGCAAGCGCCGCAACCGGGATTGATCAGCTTGGCGCCGACTGCTTCGAAGATGCTCAGCCAGCCCTTTTGCGCCGCCACCCGCTGGGTCGCCGCACTACCGAACTGAATGTAGAATTCGACTCCGTCCGCCACCTTGCGTCCGGCATCGAGCGCCTCTTCGCAAACTCGGGCATACATCTCGAAGTCGTCCACCTTGCCTGCGGTGCACGAGCCGCCGTAAGCGATGTCGATAGACACGTCGCCGATGTCGCTGACGAACGCGCCGTTGGTGGGGTCGCTGGGGATGCCCTGATCGGGATCGCCGGGATCAGCCACCATGGGCAGCATCGCCGAGAGGTCGAGAGTATGCACCCCGCCGTCGTAGTGAGCCCCCACGTCAGGAAGCACCAAGCGCGCCCGGAGGTCGGCCTCGTTCACGCCGCCGCGGTTGGACTTCAACCACTGCACCAAGGCCTCATCACCGTCGCAGATGCCACTCTTCGCCGTGCACTCCGTGGCCATATTGGCCAGGGTTGCCCGCTCGTCCAGAGAGAGCGTCGCCAAGCCGGGGCCGCCGAACTCCATCACCCGATCAAGGGTGACTTCGTTGCGAGCATAGTGCAGCAAGATGTGCAGCATCACGTCTTTGGCCGTGACGCCACTCGGCAACTCACCGGTCAATTCAAAGCGTACCGACTCGGGCACTTTGACGAAGGTGCTGCCCGAAGCCACCAACGATGCGTACTCCGTGGCACCCACCCCGTAGGTCAGCGCGTTGTTCCCGCCGCCCATGCAAGTGTGGCTGTCCGTAGCCTGGATGAAGTCACCGGGATCAACGAAGTCGCGACGGGCGATCTCATGGCAAATGCCTGGAGACACTCCGTCTTCGCTCTGGTAGTCCCGGACGCCTGTGTGCTCCAAGAACTCGGTCTGCATGGTGCGCAGGGTGGCGATCTTGTCGAGGAACGGCGCGAACTTCTTCACCCCGTCCGCGTAAAGCAGGTGGTCTTCGAAGACCGCGAACTTGTCTGGGTTCAGCACGGCGTAATTCTTGCCGTACTCCTCCTGCAAAAAGTGGTGCACCTGGGCCGTGGTGAACTCGTGGCTGTAGCCACCGTCAACAGACACCATCACCGCGTCGCCCGGGGCTACCGGAGCCGGACCACCGACCAAGTGGCGGCTAACGATCTTCTCCGCCATGGTCATCGGACGTTCAGCCGTAGTGGGCCGAGGGACGTCGAGCTCACCCGAGCCCAAAGCCTTGGCGAAGGGGAACAAACCGCCGCACTCGATCATCACTCGGGTCACCGGATCGAAACGCGCGGTGAACTCGTCGAGGGAGATCTCTTCGCCAGCCTGCAAGCGCCGCAGGTGATCATGGTTACCCAAAATCTGCCCGAGATTCAGATTGTTGCGCTCGTGAATGGGCGCGAAGGACGCCGCGATGACGACGCGAATCCCTGACCAACGTTCGCACTGAGGCGCGGTCTCACGAGAGCTCCCCGTACCCTTGCGCTGACCGGACACAATCACCTCGAAGTTGCCGTCCATGAGCGCCCGTTCGGGGACCACTCGCTCGCCATCTTTCAGCAAGCCGGCATAGGCATTGGTAGCGATGTCTTCTGGGCGATAGTTGAAGCACACCCAAGCTGGCGTCATCACATCGGTATTGATGTCGTCAAGCAGATCGTCGATGGAGAGATCCTCCATCTTCAGGTCGATTTCGCCGCGAAGCTGCTGACCGATCAAGTCGAGATCTTTGGTCAGGAACAGAACCCGCTTGCCGGGAGTGAGTGAGACGGTGCGCTGGGAGGTCATTGTGAGAATCTCTGAATGTGTTGCGCCCCGAGCGGAGAGATTACCGCCCGAGGCGCGTCGCCGATCAGCAGCCGCTGATCGAAAAGTCGGAAGTGTTTGGGTTTAGCAACGCTCGATGAGCATGGCGATGCCTTGACCACCACCGATGCAAGCCGAAGCCATCCCGTAGGTTTTACCCTGCTTCTCCAGACTGTGCACCAGGGTCAGCAGCAGGCGCGTGCCCGTGGCGCCAAGAGGGTGACCCAAGGCCACCGCCCCGCCGTTCACGTTGACCTTGTCCCGGTCGAGCTTCAGCTCTTGCTCAACGGCCAGGTACTGGGCGCTGAACGCTTCGTTGATCTCGAACAGGTCGATCTGGTCGAGGGACATGCCAGCCTTCGCGACAGTGTTGCGAATGGCCGGGGCCGGGCCGATGCCCATGACCGACGGATCCACGCCGCAGGTGTCCCAGGCCAGAATGCGCGCACGAGGCTTCCAGCCGTTGGCCTTCGCCGCTGCGCCGGAAGACACGACCAGCGCCGCAGCGCCGTCGACGATGCCACTGGCGTTACCCGCAGTGACCGTGCCGTCCTTGCCAAAAGCTGCCCGCAACTTGGACAGGCCTTCGAGGGTCGTCTCCGGACGAATGTGATCGTCGGTGTCGACCACGCCCACAACCTTGCCGCGCTTGGTGATCTCGATAGGCACGATCTCGTCGGCGAAGGTGCCGTTCTTCACGGCTTCGGCGCCGAGCATGTGGCTGCGCAGAGCGAACTCATCCTGAGCTTCGCGGCTGATCTCGTACTGCTTGCCGAGCTTCTCAGCAGTCTGAGCCATGAACATCTCGCACATCGGGTCTTGCAACGAACCCATGAGCATGTCTTCGAGCTGCCACTGCTGGCCGAAGCGATATCCGGCGCGAGCGCCCCAGAGCACGTGCGGCGCGTTGCTCATGGACTCGGTGCCACCGGCCAGGCAAGTGTTCGCCTCACCGGTCATGATTAGGTGCGAAGCAGAGATCACCGACTGAATGCCAGAGCCGCACAAACGGTTCACCGTGAGCGCGGGCTTTTCTACGGGCACACCAGCGCGGAGCATGATCTGACGAGCGCCATACAGCGCATCGGCGGAGGTGTACAGCACGTTCCCGAACACCGTGTGGTCAATCTGATCAGGAGCCACACCGCAACGTTCCATGGCGGCACTCGAGGCGAGGGCGCCCAACTCAAGAGCGCTGAACTTGGACAGCTTGCCGTAACCGGGCGTACCCACGTATTCGGCCATGGGAGTCCGTGCGCCGCCCAACAGGACGAGATCGTGACTGGTCATCAGAGGGTTCCTGTGAAAGTGGATTGCGCAAAGCCAGCTCGGGTCAGTCCCGCCAGCTGTGCCCTACGCGGTGTCGTGTTCGTGTGAAAGCGCGCCGACTGCTAGCAGCCTCGCGCGCCCATGCACGCTCTAGGTTCCGGTGAAGTTCGGAGCGCGCTTTTCGAGGAAGGCTGCCATGCCTTCTTTCAGGTCGTTCGTGGAGGCCAACAAACCAAAGAAAGTGGCCTCGTAGTTCAGACCATCTGCCAAGGGCATCTCGCTCCCGTGGTTTACCGCGTCCAAAGCGAACGATGTGGCCACCGGGCCGTAGCCGAGCATCTTGCGCAGCATCTTCACCGTCTTGGGCATGAGCTCTGCCTGGGGGAAAACCTTGTTCACCAAACCGATGCGGTGGGCCTCTTCAGCGTCGACCCGGCCAGCAGTGAGAATCAGCTCCATGGCCCGGCCCTTGCCAATAATGCGCGGCAAGCGCTGCGTCCCGCCGTACCCGGGGATGATGCCCAGCGTGACCTCGGGTAAACCCATGATCGCGTTGTCGCTGGCGTAGCGAAAATGACAGGCCAGGGCCATCTCGCAACCACCACCAAAGGCGAAACCATTGATCGCCGCCACCACCGGCTTCGGCGTGGCTTCGATGGTGCTCATGAGCTTCTGGCCCTTCATGGCCAGGGGCCGAGCAGACAAGGATGTCTGGGTGGCCAACTCGCTGATATCGGCGCCGGCCACGAAGGCTTTCTCGCCTGTGCCCGTGAGAATCACAGCCTTCACGGAGTCGTCAGCCGTGATCGCATCAAAGCAATGCTGCAGCTCACCGATCGTCTGATCGTTGAGCGCGTTGAGCTTATCTGGGCGGTTCACCGAAACGGTGGTGATGCCCTCGTCATCGCTGCGCAGGATGTTCTCGTAAGTCAAAGATCAGTCCTCGCTCTTCGGCGCATCGCTGCTACCAGCGTCTGCAGCAGGCTTCTTGCGCACAGCCTTCTTACGCACGGCCTTCTTACGTGCAGGAGCCTTGGGCTTCTCGTCGCCGCCAGCAGCATCACCATCGCTCTTCGCGACGGCCTTCTTACGCACTGCCTTCTTGCGCGTTGCCTTCTTCACAGCAGGCTTGGCTTCAGCTTTCGCTTCGGCGGCAGGCGCTGCTTCGGCACCACCCTTGTCGGACGCGCGAGGCTCCGCAGCCTTGGGCTCCGCAGCCTTGGGCTCCGCAGCCTTGGGCTCCGCAGCTCTGGGCCGCTCAGCTTTTGGCTGATCGTCCGAGCCCCGCGAATTCGCCTCGGGTGCAGGAGCTTGTTCCGCTGAACTGCCTTGGCCTTCGCTCGACGAACGGTCGCCACCGTGATCTGAGCCACTCTCAGAGCCAGTGCTGTTGCGATCGTTGC
>JBLIMM010000168.1:0-10150 GCA_047638635.1 Pseudohongiellaceae bacterium
CCTCGAGGGCGTGGCCGAAGGTGTGTCCCAGGTTGAGTTTTCGCCGTGGGCCTTGGTCGTAGAGATCGACTTTCACGAGGGCTTGCTTGGTGGCCACGGACGCCTGGATTTGGGCGACCGCTGCGTCGCTGGCTTGGGCGAAATCGTCGGGCCCAAGTCTGAGCGCTTGCTCCGTTTGGCTTTGCCCCGCGATCAGTGCGGTCTTGAGCACCTCGGCCATGCCGCTGAGCAAGTGGCGCCGAGGTAAGGTGGCTAAAGTGACGGGGTCGATGAGCACCTGGGCGGGGAGGTGAACAGTGCCCACGGTGTTCTTACCTCCGCCGAGGTTGATGGCGGTCTTGCCCCCGATGGCTGCGTCCACTTGGCCGATGAGCGACGTAGGAATCGCGTGCCAGGCGATGCCTCGACGATGGAGACTGGCGGCCAGCCCTCCCAGATCGGTGACCACGCCACCGCCCACGGCGATGAGCAGCCCGTCTCGGTCGAGCCCCGCCCGATCCATGGCCAGCAGGCAGCCTTCTAGCTCGGACCAACTCTTACTCTGCTCCCCCGCGGGAATCACGTGTCGCGGCAAGGATCCCCACGACCCTGGCAGGAGCGCCTCCACGTTCTGGTCGGTGAGTAGCAGGCAACGCCCCGTCGGGGACTGGGGCAACGGGAGCTGCCCCAGCAAGCCCTTGCGGATTTGCAGCGAGCCAGAGGTCACGGAGCGCTGGCCGCCTGACTCGACCCCGGTCCAGCCTCCGAGGCGTTGGTGCCTTGGCGTGGGTGCAGCTGTCCAGGCCGTAACACGTTGCCTCTGTGTCGGCGCATGCGCTGCTTTCGTGCCACGCCCATGGCCCGCCGCTCGCGCCACTGACTCAAGAAAATGGCCACCACAGCCAAGCCCACCACACTGAGGATGATGTCCATCAGCAAGGGCGTGAGCGTGTTCACCTCAGGGATCAGCGCTTCAATCTCCGTGGCGATGATGACCGCTGCCATCCGCGGATGGTTGGCTTTGTTCTCGAAGGCATAGCGACGAAAGAAGCGCCCCTTGATGGTGACGATCTGGCGCTCTTTTACGGAGGTCGGTTCTTCGAGGCTGATGACCAACATGGTGCCCGCCGAACCCGCGCGGTTATCCGAGACCCAGAGGTTCCAGGCGAAGGGGACCCCGATGGGGTTCTCGCCCCGGGGGCCCAAGGGGGCTTCGGTCATGTAGTACAGCACCCCGGTCACGCTCACGGGTTCACCGCGCCACTCACCGGGTTCCGCCAGGAGCTCCGAGGGCATCACTTCGGTGGCGGCGCCAGGAGGCAGTACGTCTTGCGGATGGCCGTGATCGGCGAAGCTGAGGAGCTCGTAGAAGTTGAGGCTGTCCAGGGGCCGTGATGCCTGGACGATGTTGTAGTCGCGGACCTCCTCCAGGGACGCTGCTGGAAACTCCGTGACGGGCTCGATGGGATAGGCGGACGCCAGCAGCTCATCGGCCACGATCAGCGGCGCGGTGACCACGGTGCCATCAGGGCGCAGCATGTCGTGAGCCTTGAACCAGAACCCAGCCAGCTTGACCACGTCGCCAACGTTCAGGTCGTAAGGCTCGGTGACGGAAAGGAAGGCCCACGGGCGCCCCTCTCGGTCGATCACCTCGCCGCGAACCTCTGTGTAGCCGTTGACGATTTCGTCTTGCCACCAGGACAATGTGCCCAAAACCCACACGGGGGCGCCACGGTGTTCGGCGCCTCCGGTGATCAGCGTCTCCCAGTGGGCTGAAGCTAAGCCCAGCTTGCGCAAGTCGCCGAAGACCAAGCGCCCAGCCTGCTGCATCAAGTGCTTGCGAGCATCCGGCTCCATGCGCGAGCGTTCCACCGCCGAGCCATCGGCCACTGACTCCAGCAGCTCTGGCTTGACCTGGGCCAGCGGTGCCACGTTCGCACTAGCTGGAATGTCGATGGGCTCCGCGTTCACCGGGCCCAAGGGGCGTTTCGCCAGGCCCGTGGGCGCCTCGACGTCTGGGTCGTTTCCGTAGGTGTAGAGCACGGCGAGAATCACCGCGATGCCCATGGCGTAGGCCTTCATACGCCGGTTCAAGCGGGTGTTGATGTCGCTGGCTTTGTGCCCGGTGGTGGTCTTGCGTAGAAAATCACGGTTCACGGCGAGATCTCACGATGCACAGGCTTGCACGAGTCTGCTGAAAAGCTGGGCCTGGCCGGCGTCGTCGACCATCCGTTCGGGATGCCACTGCACACACACGGCGAAGGGGCGTCCTGCCAGCTCAAAAGCTTCGATGACCCCATCGGAGCTGCGAGCGGTGACGATCATAGACTGGGGCAGCTCGGCCACCCCTTGGTGATGGGCTGAGTTTGTGGCCGCAGTTTGGCCCAAGCACTCAGCGAGGATCGAATCTGCCTCGATGTGGATGGCGTGCCGCGGCCCGTCCCAGGGAACAGAGTGTTCGAGAATCTGGGAGCCCAGGTCGGGCAGGTGTTGGTGGATGGTGCCCCCAGCGGCCACGGCCAAGTTCTGCATGCCGCCGCAAATGCCCAGCAGCGGCAGGGGCCGTTGGAGTAGCTCCCGGCAGAGCAGCATCTCGGTTTGTTGTCGGGCCGGGTGCATCACCTCGGCGAGGGGGTGCAGCGGCTCGGCCCACAGGGAGGGGTCTAGATCCTCGCTGCCCGTGAGCACCACGCCATCGAGGCGCTGGAGCAGGCTGGCCGCTTCGTCAGCAGAACTGACGAAGGGTAAGGCCACAGGGAGAGCTCCGGCCCGGTGAAGGGCTTGAACGTAGGGAGCTCGCACGATGGGTTGCCCCGATTCGTCCGCGCTGCAGGTCACACCGATGAGAGGTCGCATGGTCGGCGGATTATAGTGTCGGCCATGCGCGATGTGACACCAGGCAACCCTCCCTTATTGCTGCTCGACGAGCTCATGGACAACGAGCGCCGGGCGCGCTTCTTCACCGGCGGTGAACAAGCCGACGGGACGATCGCTCCCCGATTGTTGGCTGCTTTGGAGCCTTTGCCCCGGCCAGGGGTGTCGATCCATG
Source organism: Pseudohongiellaceae bacterium (assembly GCA_047638635.1). Classification (GTDB taxonomy): domain Bacteria; phylum Planctomycetota; class B15-G4; order B15-G4; family B15-G4; genus CAZIAK01. Next base: position 3,029 of record JBLIMM010000168.1, read on the forward strand.
TGGCTGGCAGCGAGGGCAAGACGAGTACCACCGTGCGCCTGGCAGCAGGATTGTCTGCCTTGGGCCTGAAGACCGGCGCCTTTACCTCGCCCCATTTGCATGACCCGCTGGAACGCTTGTGCATCGGTGGGGCCTTGCCGCCAGCCCCTGCGGTGGCTCAGGCCGCCAGTTTGGTGATGGCTGCTGCTCGTTCGGCGGGGCTCGCGCCGTCGTGGTTCGATGCGCTCACCGCTGTGGCCCGCGTGCTCTTCGCGGGAGAGGGTGTGCAGGGTGTGGTCTGGGAGACCGGTCTGGGGGGGCGCCTAGATAGCACGAGGGCGGTCCATGCTGATCTGTGCCTGATCACTTCGATCAGCCTGGAGCACACCGCACTGCTGGGGGATACCCTTGCTGAGATTGCCACAGAGAAGGCAGGAATCCTCCGTCCGGGCGTTCCGTTGCTGCTGCCAGCGGGTTTGCCGCCGCAAGCTTTAGAGGTCTTTGCCGAGAGAGCGCAGCAGTTGCACTGCCCCCTCGAACTCGTGCCTTCTGCCCCGGGGGCCGTCCCCCAAGGTATTTCGACGGACTTGGCCCTGGCTGCCCTCGCGCGCCTGGGGCGGGATGGCCTGATCCCTGCAGGAGACGAGGGGCTACGCCAAACGGTCACAGAGTGGCGCGTCCCCGGCCGGGAACAGTCCCACGACGGGGTGCTCTTCGACGGGGCCCATAGCCTGGCCGCGGTACAGAGTTTGGCGGCGCGACGGAGCGGCGAGGTCCCGGGGCCTGTGGTTTTTGCGGCCACATCGGGGCGGGACGGTTTGGCGATGGCCGTGGCCTTACTCCCGGTGGCGGACCCGCTGATCGTGACTGCCGTTCCGGGCCCACGCCGGGGAGCCGACCCTGCAGAGCTGCTCAAAGAGCTGTGCTCCAGGGCCCCGTTTGCTGCCTCGGCGCCCGTGGCTGAGCCTGATCCCCAAAGGGCCCTGGCCCTCGCTCGAAAACTTTCTCAATCGAACCGTCAAATCGTGGTGACCGGATCGCTCTATCTGGTCGGTCTGTTGTTGCCCCCCGGGAGTTCCTCTTGCTGAACGCCGCTGTGCTCGTGCTGCCCGCCGCTGCTCTGGCAGGCGCCGCGGGGATCCTCTTAGAACTCTCGTGGTTGCGCATAGCCGCTGCTGCACTGCCAGGCACCTTGCCCGCAGCTGCGTTGGTGGTGCCGGTTTTTCTTGCGGGCTGGACGCTGGGCTCGTTGCTCGCGGGACGCTATGCGGATCGCGAAAACGGTACGGCCGCTGCAGCGGCGGGATGGCTGGCTCTCTCAGCAGTGGCGGCGGCGCTGTTGCCGCGATTGGGTTTGGCTTTTCTGCCCGCTGACGGAGCAGCGACTCTCTTCCATAGGGTGTGGGCTGGTGGTCTGCCAGTGTTCCCTGTGGCGATTGGCCTCGGGGGCGCATTGCCACTGCTCGCCAGAGTGCGCTTGGCTGCTGGCCTGTCGCCGGCGCGAGCGACGGGAGCCGTGGCAGCCGCGGGAGCTTTGGGCGGAGCAGCCGCTTGCGCTGCGTGGGTGCCGCTGATGACTCGAGGCTTCGACGCGGTGATCGTGTCCGCCATGGGATTGGCTTTGGCCGCCGTGGTTTGTTGGCTGCTCCAGTTGCTGGCGCCGTCCACCGGTCGCGCGGCTGCGGGTGCAGACCAGACCCTGGCCGAGAGCAGCGCGGTGCCGCCGTCGAGTGCGGCGCTCGCTAGAGGTCGGGGGCTGCTCCTGATGATCTCTGCGGCGCTCGCTAGAGGTCGGGGGCTGCTCCTGATGATCTCTGCCGTGGTTGCTGGGGCGTTGCTTGTGTCAGGCCAGCTGTCTGCCTTGCGAGTCCATGCTCAGTCTTGGGGGGACTCCATGGTGACCACCGCCGAGATTCTGGGCGGCCTCCATGTGGGCATGGCGCTGGGAGCGGCGCTGTTGTGTCTGCAGTTGTCCTGGCTACCGGCCGTCCTGTTGGTTTCCGGCTTGGCGCTCATTGCAGGGCTCTCCTCCCTCGCTCCTGGCCATCTACCGCTCGCAGGGGGCAGTCTCATGGGTGCGGCTTGGCTCACGGTGCCCCTGGGCTTCGGCGCCGGGTCGTTGGTCACCGCTGCCTGCCGCGAGCGGTTTCGTCCCGCGAGTCGCTTGGGCTCGTGGGTGGGCGACCTCGCGGCCTTGTCGGCTCTCGGTGGAGCGCTTGGTGGCTGGGCCCACTCGCAATGGCTGCTGGGCTCGACAACTCTAGGAACCGGTGGCGCCCTGCGGTTGAGCGCGTTGACCGCGTTCGGACTCAGCGCCTTGCTCGCTCTCAGCGCTTTGATGCCCCGGCGAGGACGTATGGCTGCGATTTTGTTGGTGCCCGCAAGCGTCGCGCTGCTCGTCTTCGCCTGGGACCGCGAGACGTTGACCATGCCTTGGGGCGCCGGGGCGGACGACATGCGTCTGCTGTCTCAGGGCGAAGGCCCATACGGCGTGATCAGCTTGGTGGAGGCCGCGTCGGGGGAGCAGCGGCTCATGCTCGACGACCGCTTCGGCCTGGGAGGCTCCGGGGCGGCCTTGCTCGAACAGCGCTTGGGCCGTCTGGCCGCCTGCTTGCAACCCACTGCCAAGCGGGCGCTGTTGTTGGGCTTGGGGAGGGGGCACTCCTTGGCCGGGCTGTCCTCGACGACCCGGGCTCAGGTGGATTGCGTGGAGCGCAACGCACAGATTTTGGATCTGAAACTGCCGCTGCCTTTCTTGCCTGGGAGTGGCCCTCGATTCGGCGATCCAGAGGTCATTCACGCTGAGGCTCGATCTTGGATCTCTGAGCACCCGCAGCAATACGACTTGGTGGTGGGCGACTTAGTCTTCCCCTGGATTCAGGGTGCGGGCGAGTTGCTCGGAGCAGAACAGTTTCACCGTATGCGCCGAGCTCTGGCCGATGGCGGTGTGTACGTGCAGTGGTTGCCGTTGCACCAGTTGACCTGGGCGGCTTTCGGCTCCGTGACGTCTGCCTTCTTGCAGGCCTTTCCCACCGCTCGACTCTTTATCGCCACGCCCTTGGCGGGACAACCCTTGGTGGCTCTGGTGGGCGGCCTGAATGGTGGCCTGCCCGACCCGTCCCTCGTGGATGAGTTGCTCGAAGATGTTCCTACCCAGGGTGGACTGAACGCCGCAGTGGACCTCTTCGACTTGCACGTGGCGGGGGCCTGGGCGTTGACCACCAGCTTCGCTGAGGAGCAGCCGAACAGTAGTGCTTGGCCGGGCTCTGAATTGCTCACTCTCCGTCGTCAGGATGATCAAGCGGGCATTGCGCGGCGCAACCTTCGCTTGTTGGCCGAGCTACTGGAGCCGCTCACCACAGAGGGACTCCAGCGTGCTCCCATCGATCGTCAGGAGCGACGTGAGCTGGGCCGCGAACTGGTCTCCCGATCGGAGGCGTTACGGGCCTTGCTTTTGGCTCGGAGCGCTTTGGCTGAGTTGGCCGCCCTCGATCCGGAAGACTTAGATCACGGGCGCCGGGGGCAGCTCGATCAACAGGTCGACAGCTCGCTGATGGCAGGCTGGCGAGCGTTCCCCGGACACATCGGGGTGCGCCAAGTGATGCTCGAGCGGTCCGGCGACTTGATTGAACACGGCCGTTGGGACATGGCGGCGGGACTTCTGCGGGCAGCGGTGGACGAACATGCGGATGTGTCCCTGGCCGCTGTGTTGGGTGGAGTGCTGGTGCGCTTGGAACGCCCCGAAGATGCTGTGAAGCTCTTGCGGGCCGCGAGGAGAGCTGAGCCGGACAACATCGGCTTGCTGCTCAACTTAGCGGCCGCATTGCTGCACACCGAGCAAGACGCTGAAGCGCGGTTGGTGCTCGAACGGGCCCGGGATGTTTTGGGGTCAGGGCGACTGCCTCCCCTGCACGGCACGGCTTTGGGCGTGCTTGAGCAACAGCCTGGAGCTGAGGAGCAAGCGCGCCGGGCGTTGCAGAGCATTCCCGAGCACGAAGCATGGGCTGCGTGTTTCCGCCGACTTCTGGCGGAGGGTTAGAGCGGGAGGCGTGGGAGCGTGAGCCAGGGTTGCCCTGAAGGGCCGCCTTAGCCTGGCCTGCTCAGCGGGACCGTCTTTGGCCGCCGGGCTTACCGCGCCGAGCGCCGGGACGTGCGGCGTCAGGTTTGGAGCCCGGCCGTTTGCCGGGACCACCGCGAGACGCTGGCTTCGAGCCTGACGACTTTGAGGCCGATGGCTTCGAGCTCGATGGCTTTGACGCCGGACCGCTCTTTTTGGACATTCCGCGAGACTTTGACGCCGGGCCGCCCTTCTGGCGCGAGCCTTGGCCGCGGCCCACAAGAGCTTGACCGTGTCCTCGGGCGGGACGCCGGTTTTGATGCGTCGGGCTACCGAGTCGCACCACTAACTGGGCGCTATTCCGCAGAGATTCTACTTCTTGGTGAGTGAGCGGGCGGGCATCGCCGAGAGGCAAGGCGCCTAGCTCGATGGGTCCGATAGACGTCCGCACCAAGCGCCGCACCTCGTGGCCGAAGCGAGCGCAGACTCGGCGAATCTCGCGCTTCATGCCTTCGTTGAGCTTCATCTGCAAGATCGTGTGGCTGCGCTCGCGCGAGACCACTTTGATGTTGAGCTCGTTCGTGCGTCCTTCTGCGAGCCAAACACCCTTGCGCATGCGCTCGATGGTGGTGCCGTCCGGGACGCCTTCGATTTGAACGAGGTAGGTTTTCTCGATCTGGAAGCGGGGGTGCGTCACCAAGTGACAGAGCTCGCCGTCGTTGGTGAGAATCAGCGCCCCTTCTGACTCCACATCGAGGCGGCCAATGGTGAACAGTCGCTGCTCCCCTGCCTGCTTCGGGGCGAAATCGATGGCCCTGGGCATTTCGGGAGAGATGCGCTGGGAGCAGATGACACCGCTGGGCTTGTGCAGCAGGTAGTACAGCTGGGTCGGCATGGAGAGCACTTCGAAGTCGAAGCGCAGCTCTTGAGTCTCTGGGTCGACCAGCGTACCCGGCTCTTGGATCACTTTGCCGTCGACCTGGACGCGCCCGTCGGCAATGAAGGTTTCGCATTGGCGGCGGGAACCGGCGCCGCAGGCGGCCATAACTTTTTGGAGACGCTGACGAACCATGGGACTCTTGTTCGGTAAGGCGGGGAGTCGGCGCCAGGGGCGCTCACACTGTGTAGATCACTCCCTGACCAGCGTTGAGCGCCGGGCAGAGTACGACCCCGCAGTCTCGCAAAATGTGCCCGCTAGGGGAATGCCCCGGCCAACGGCCTCGTCATGAGCCGGGAGGGACATGCTCAGAGCGAGATGTCCCGAAATATGCCAGTCAGGACATGCTCAGAGCGAGATGTCCCAAAATGAGCCAGCTAGGACATGCTCAGAGCGAGATGTCTCGAAATGAGCCGGCCAGAACCGACTCAGTGCGAGATGTCCCGAAATATGCCAGGGACGACATGCTCAGAGCGAGTTGTCCCGAAATGCGCCGGTCCGGGAAATCTCCCGGCCAGCGGCATTTCGGAGGGTCCTCAGAGGGCTGTTTGGATGCGGTGCAGCAGGTCGAGGAGCTCGCGGTCGAGGGTTTCCTCCCAACTGGCTTCTTTTCGTAGGAGACGTCGGCGCCAGTTCTCGATGTGTGTTTCCACTTGTTGTTCATCGGGGCGTCCAGACAACTCGTGCCGCCGTTGTTTCAGTTCGGCCCAGTCAATGGATTCGGTCATGGTCTTCAGGCTCAGGATGGTGATATGGATCAAAGCCCATATCGACACCCGTAGATATATGCTGAAGGCCATGTGTCGGCCGATGCGGATTTGTAGCCCTAAAGACTGCTTTGGGGCCTAATCCTCGCGATAGAACAAATGGACGGCAGAGCGGCCGTAGTGCCGAGTGCGGTCGAGAACCCAGCCTGGCCCCACGTCGACGATGGCTCGTTCAGCGGGGGCGTGGAAGATCAGTATGGCGTCTTCAGCGAGCACTCCTGGGCGCTCTAAGGCAGGAGGCAAGGCGTCGACCAGGGCAAAGGGCGGGTCGGCTTGCACCACATCGATGGGATCGTCGCCCACCGGCTCCCAGCGGGTGGCATCCATAGGAACCAGCGCCATTTCCTCGGGTTCCACCCCACAGGAGGCGATGTTGCCCTTGAGAACGCCTAGCACTCGGCGGTGGTTTTCCACGAAAGAGACTTTTCGCGCACCGCGGCTGAGGGCTTCGAGGCCCAGGGCTCCGGAGCCGCTGTACAAGTCGAGGACGTTGGCTCCCACGATGGCTGGGCCCATCATGTCGAAGAGAGCAGAGCGCACGAGAGAGCGGGTGGGGCGGGTGATTTGGCCTCCCGGAACTTCCAGGCGTCGGCCGCGAAAACGTCCCGAAGTGATCGTTGGGCTATGGGAGCGAGGCATGGTCAACCAGGGGGCAGTGGTGATCGAAGGGCTGCACGATACTATCCCCTTTGTGATCCGTTCCCCGACTTCGTGAATCCATGGTGCCTGCCGAAGACTCTAGCCCTCCGCCACCACCGCCGCCGAAGGGCAGCCGTGCCGTCCAGCGCGCAGCCGAACGGCGAGCGCGCCTGCGACGGGTACTGAGTGTGCGCGAATGGACTCGCCTGCCGGCTCCGCTGTTGATCACTTTGCTGCTTCACGGCGCCGCCGGGTGGTGGCTCTGGACTCAGGTGATTGTCTTGGCCCCAGCAGAGGTCGCCCTGGTGGCTCAGGTAAGCGACGAAGAGGTCGTAGAACCCCTCGAGCCCGAGGTCGAAGAAGAGCCCATCGAGCTAGAGGAACCCGAGGTCGTAGAGTTTGAGCCGGTACTCACAGACAGCATTGACAGCCTGGACTCCGACGACGATTTCGTCGACACCCTTGGACTCGGAAGTTCCGGGCTCGGTGGCGGGAGTGGCGGCCATGGCTTGCTCCCGGTCACCGTGGAGGCTGATGTGCTGGGAAGCAGCTTCTCGCCTTTCGACGACTTCGTGAGTGACCTTCGTGGACGCGGTGTGGAGGTGTGTTTCGTTGTCGATGCCACAGGTTCTATGCAGCGCTTCATTGATCGAGCCCGAGAGACCATCGACCGCATCGTGGGCGATCTGGCCACGGTGGTTCCGGATGCGCGCATCGCTGTAGTGGCTTATCGCGACCTCAAC
>JBLIMM010000169.1:0-10111 GCA_047638635.1 Pseudohongiellaceae bacterium
GAGGCTGCGCCAGGGGGATGACGCCGCTTTTGAGCGGCTCGTACGCCAGCAAGGCGGGCGCATGTTGGCCGTTGCACGGCGCTTCATGCGCAGCGAAGATCTCGCCGAAGACGCGGTTCAGGATGCCTTTCTGCAGGCTTTCAAGAACATCGATCGCTTTGAGGGCGGTTCGCTGATCTCTACCTGGTTGCATCGCATTGTGGTCAACGCCTGCCTGATGCGCCTGCGCAAAGCCTCTCGCAGCAAAGAGGTCTCCATCGAAGATCTGTTGCCCAAGTACGACGCTGACTCTCACCACCTCGAGCCAGCGGGTGAATGGGCGCACACGGGCGAGGCTGCGGCCGAGCTCAAAGAGCAACAGGCCCTGGTCCGGGCGAGCATCGATAAGTTGCCAGAGTCTTACCGAAACGTCCTGCTACTTCGTGACATCGAACAGCTCAATACGGCAGACACAGCCGAGTTGATGGACCTTTCTATCAACGCCACGAAAATCAGACTGCACCGGGCTCGCCAAGCCTTACGCCAGATACTCGACCCCCACATGCGTGTAATCGCCTGATGACTTGCCAGCAATTCTCCGACTTCATCAGGGCTTGGTTGGACGGCGAGCTGTCCGAGGGCCAGAGGTCTAGCTTCGATGAGCACATGGCTCTCTGCTCAGAGTGTGCGCAGTACTTGGACAACTACCGCGAGGCTATGGAGCTGGGCAAATCGGCTTATCTGCCCTTGGACGCTGAGGCACTGCACGCCGAAGTGCCAGAAGATCTGGTACAGGCAGTGCTGGCTGCTCGCCGCCGGGCCTGAGGGCCTGCTTGCTGAAGTCGCTGCTTGCGCTGAAGTCCGCCGGCGCAGGCAAGCCTCGCTGTACCAGAGCCAACGGGCTGAGACCCTGGCTCTCACATTGCCGACGCCGCGCACCTTGCGGTCAACGGAGGCGCGGTCTCCTGGCATGAACCTCGTGTTACCCTTCCCCTCTGCTTTCGCGATCGGCGGGAGCGTGGTTTGGGTGCCGGAGGGGTAGCTATGTCGGGTTACGGGATAGGGATTGTGGTCACTGGGCTCTTGGCGTTCTGGCCGGTTGTGAGTCAGGCCCAGACCGATGAAGACTCACTGCGTGCAGGATTAGCTGCGGCTCTAGAGCTCATCGACGGCGGCGATCTGAAAGAAGGCCACGACGCGATTCTGGCCCTGGTCGACGAGCATGGCGACGAAGACTACCTGCTGCTGCAGACCCACCGCATCAAAGAGCTGCTCAAGATGTCGGCCTTCTGGGCCACCCACGAGCGCCCCCAAGCCAAAGATCTGATTGCTGGCGATCTGGAGAGTTACAACACTCGCTCGGGCAAGATCAAGGTGGCCTATTCACGAGACTCAGATGCTGCGGTGGTCAAGAAGGGGGACGACGGCAGCGCGAGGTCATTCCGTGAGTTCCTCGACCTCTTGGGGATCGGATCGACTCTAGAGGCCACTGACTTTCGCTGGGTCAATGGCGTGCCCATGCATCCCATTGTCTTCGACGGAGGCTACTCCGTTGAGATCTCGGGGCGCATCACGGACCGCAAGGCCTCCTTGGGGCGTGGTACTCAAACCCGCTGGTTGTGATCAACGCCGGGGACGAAGGCTTCTCTCAGATCTACTTTGGCTATCCCCGGGAGCAATACGGATATTCCAAGCCCGCGCGCATCGTTCATAGTCTTGGCGGCGAGTTTGAGGAGCTAGATCAGTCAGACCGAACACCGTTGGAGATCGGTGAAAAGTACACGGTCAAGGTGACCGTCAGCTCGAAGACGATTACGGCCAGCGCCAACGGCAAGACGTTTCTGAAAGCCAAGAAGAAGGGCGATTCCTTCGGACAGTTCGGATTTAAGGGCTGTCCCCAACTCTCTGGCCTGGTGTTGAAGGGGCAAGCGAACACTGCCTGGCTCGAAGGGCTCGCTGATCGCTGGGTGGAAACAGCCTGGAACGATTTTGACGCGGTGTATGACCCTCTTGACGAACTCTCGACCGATCTTGCTGACCGAGTGGGGCGGGCCAAGAAACGCCTTACTGGATTGCTCCCGGAGTACCCCGGAGTGCAGTTTCCAGGCAACGGGTAGTACCTGAAGAAGTTCGAGGAGTTTGCCGCCAAGGGTAGCTACAAGAAGATCTTGCCGTACATGGAGGGCCTCTCTGAGGCGAAGATCTCCGACGGCTTCCGAGCCTTTATGGAGGCCACTGTGTTGGCTCAGTTGGGCGACCGGCAACAGTGCTTAGACGCTTGCGATGCTGTGATTGAGAGCTACCCCCAGTTCGCCCCGGGCCACATGATGCGCCTGAACATGTTGTTTTCCCTTGAGCGCGGGGACGATGCCCTGAAAGAGCTGCGGGGGTTGATCGCTCAGAGCAGCCAGGCTGAGGCCGGCGCAACAGTGATCCGCGACGATCGGCTGCACGTGATGCTCGCTGCTATTTTGGTGCAGCAGGGAGATTACGACGGCGCAAAGGAGGCCATGCAGGCCGCCATCGAAGCTGGGGTGAAGCCCGTAGAACTCGAAGGCGTAGCCTTCATGATGACGCGGGCGCGCTTTGGCCCCGAATGGTCAAACGCGTATGAGTTCAAGTCGAAGAGCTACGTGGTGCGTTCCGACCTGAGTCAAAAGGTTTGCGCCGACGCAACGAAGAGCCTCGAACAAGCACTGTCCATGTACGAACGCATGTTCGGTCGGGGCGAAGAGAGCGATGATGCGCCCCTGCGCTATCTCGTTTACATCTTCTCGGGGGCCTCGGGATACATGTCCTACGCCGGTGATCTGTTCGGCTCAGCCCCGGTGAACACTGCAGGTGTTTACACACCGGTGCTCAAGCAGCTGCTCATTTGGAACCTCCCCAATCACGAAGACATGATGCGCACGGTGCGTCACGAGGGCTTCCATCAGTATCTCGACCGCATCGTTTCCAACCCGCCGCTTTGGTTCAACGAAGGCACCGCCGAGTACTTCGAAACGGCAACGCTCAAGCGGGGCAAGATGACGCCCGGGGACCCGCTGGTGAACCACGTTGTGCAGCTCAACTCTAAAGGCATGCGCTGGGCGAAGATCGAAGACTTGGTGCTCATGAGCCGTGCAGAGTTCATGGCCGATGCAGGTCTGCACTACGCCGAGTCATGGGCGTTGGTCCATTACCTGCTGCACTCCGGCCGGGACGAGAAGAAGATCTACGAGAGTTACCGGCAAGCGTTGATCGAAGGTGCGACTCAGGTGGGCGCCGCCGAGTCAGCGTTTGCGGGGGTGGATTGGAACGCCCTGGAGCGTGCGGTGAAAGAGCACGTGCGGGAGCTGGAGTAGGGCGCTTACTCGTAGAGCCCTTGCTTGTACCGCTCGCCGTAGTATTCCTGCAGCTCCTCGAGGGTTCGCTGTGAGCTTTCGTACTCATGGGCGATGTTGGCACGGCTAGGTACGTTTTCCGGGCTCCACGAAGCTGGATCCCAAAGCGCCGAACGCAGAAATGCTTTGGAGCAGTGGAAGAAGAGCTGCTCGATGTGGACCACGATCGCCAGGGAGGGTCGGTGACCTTTCACTACGAGGTCCTCGAAGAAAGGGGCGTCCCGGACGAGGGTGACGCGGCCGTTGATGCGCAGTGTGTCCCCCCGGCCAGGGATCAAATAGTTGAGCCCCACGTGGGGGTTCGCCAGCAGGTTGTGCAGGCTGTCTCCCCGGCGGTTGCCCGATCGCTCGGGTAGGGCGATGGTCTGATCGTCGAGGATCAGAGTGAACCCCGGAGGATCCCCTCGGGGCGAGACATCACAGGCTCCGTCGTTGTCGCTCGTGGCCATGAAGCAAAATGGTGATGCAGCGAGCCAGGCCCGGTCGACGTCGAGCAGCTGGGTGCGTTCTTTGTCCCGAGCAGGTTGAGAGACCTCGCCGAGGATGGTGCGCAGCTCGTCGGCGTTGGTGACTGTGGGGAAACGGTCAGCGTCCATGGTGGGCGGTCCGAAGCAGGGGGAGCAGAGCCGGTGAGGCTCGCCGGGGTTAAGGTTGAGTGTCGCTGCTGGCGTCGCCCTGCCAAGTGAACACCTGGGTCTGGCTGCCGTCGTCCTGGGTGATCAGCCTGCCTTTCGCCAGGCCTGCCTTGCCCAAGACGTGATGGGACGCAGTGTGCTCCAGGGCCACCGTGGCGATGATATGCGCCAAGCCAAACGTCGCCGTCCCGTAGGCCAACATGCCCCGCGCTGCCTCGGTAGCCAGCCCGAGACCCCAGAAGCGGCGGAGCAAGGCGTACTTGATCTCAGCCTCCGACTGCCCGCCCGGATGGACGAGGCCGCAGAATCCGACGACCTGCCCCGAAGCGCGTTCCTCCAGGGTGCTCATGCCGTAGCCCTTGGTGCGGTAGTTGTTTTCGGTGACCTCCAGCCAGCGAGCGCAGGACTCGGCCGTGAGCGGTTCGCCGTCTCCGACCCAGCGCATGGCTTCACGATCGCCATAGACCGCGAGCATGGTCGGCAAGTCGGCAGCGGTGATCTGCCGGGCGAGGAGGCGGTCGGTTGTGAAGAGGGTTCTGGGCATGGTGGGCAGGGCTCTAGAGGCATGGCGCGGTCCTCGGGTTGCTTGACGCACTGGCGAATAGCATCACCGTATTCGACAAGGCAGCCGGTACTCTGGCTGATGGAGTGGATGCGGCAGTTCAGTCCGTTTCGAGGGATCTAAGCGCCCTGGATTCAGCTCTGGATTCAGCTAGGGATGTGCCGCAAGAAGAGAATCCGGAGGGTGTCGCGCTCAAGCAACTCTCTGAAATTGCTGGGGGGTGGGAAGCCAACTGGGCTCGCATCACGCATCAGATTGCTGACCTCGCGGGAGCCATCGAAGGGCTTGAGGCGGAGGCAGAACCTCTGTTTGAAGAGCTGGAGGCTCTCGTGGAGGGGATTCACGACAAGGCTCTTCGGAAGACAGAATCTCAGCGAAACAAGGAGTTTGCAGAGGAATGGCTGGGGATCGTCGATGCGGCAAAGGAGCAACTTGCTCGAGCCCAGGAAATCAGGCTTCGAGGAGAAGACTTCAAGCGGGTGCTCTTTGCTTGGGCGGTGAGGATACAGATCTCTGCGTATGCGGAAACGCTTGGAGAATTGACTGATGAGGCGAGTGGGCTTGCAGCGGAGCTTCATCAGCTAGCCGAGGATGCGAACGCCTTGACGGCGCTGATGAGGCGCCGTCTTGTCGAGTGATGCGCCGGTGGCCAGATTGCGGTCCGGTACGGTTTGTAGTGTTTGCGAGGCAATGGACGGTCTGGTTGGAACGAACTCACCGGCTTAACAAACCCTCTCTCGAAGCCGAGCTCAAGTCTATGCGCCACTCACCGTGTGCAGCGACTGTCCACATGCACACATCGCAGTACGAGTTCTTCGGGGGAATGCCCAAGCGGCTGATCCCTGCGAATGCTGAAAGTTGATCGACTCGCTCCGTGCTGCAGCACGGTTGGGCACACTACCTCTTCATCACAGTAGTCAGGGCTGGCGGTGGAGCCCATCGGCAGCAACACTAGCGGCATGCCTACACTCCTCTTCGTTTCGGCGCTGCTGATCATGTCCACCTCTTGCTCGCCGTCCTCTGAGCCGAACGCTGGGGCCCACGACGCTCCTGGCGCTGTCAGCGAACCGCATCCAGCCGACGCCGGGCAGAGCTCACCGGCTACCGGCCTTTGGACCGCTTGGCTCGACAGCCCGGGCGGTGAGCTGGCTTTCCACATCGACCTTGTCTACGACGCAGAGATCTGGCGTGCAGATTTACTCAACGGTAACGAGCGAATCTCTATTCCGTCTACGTCGGTCGACGGGTCTACCGTCACCTTCGACATTGGCCACTACGATTCACAACTCACAGCGACGGTCTCTGACGATGGCCGCGCTCTCGATGGCGAGTGGCTGAAGCGCCGGGGACCCGAGCAGTACACCCACATGGGCTTTCATGCTCGGGCAGGCGCTGGGGACAGAGCCACCTTTAACGCCGACTCTGGCCCAGGCGCCCAGCTAACCGGGCGCTGGAAGGCTCAGTTCGAAAGCGACGATCAACCCGCCGCCGCGCTCTTCTCCGTCGACGACGCGGGACACTTGTCCGGCACCTTCATAACCACCACCGGCGACTACCGCTACCTCGCCGGGGACCGCCAGCTGGACATCCCACCGGAAGATCAGCCCGACGACGGAAGCGAGCGCTTCACGCTCTCTTGCTTCGACGGTGCCCACGCGTTCTTGTTCAAGATGCGCCTGCACGACGACGGCTTACTCACCGGCGATTTCTGGTCTCGGGAGTCGTGGCACGAAACCTGGACGGCCCAGCGAGCCCCAGACTTCACCATGCCCGACGGCTTCGCGTTGACCCAATTCATCGAGGACGCCGACCTCGGCACCTTGGCCTTCCCCGATCTCGACGGCGTCCCCCGAACTCTCGACGACCCGGACTTCGCAGGTAAAGCCCGGGTGATTCAGATCTTCGGTAGCTGGTGCCCCAACTGTCACGACGCCTGCGAACTCATGGCCGAGTTCGCAGACACTTACGGCGATCGGGGCCTGTCGATCTTGGGTCTGGCGTTCGAAGTCACCGGCGACCACGCCCGAGATGCAGAGCAAGTGCGGCGCTACGCCGCTCGCCACGGAGTGCCCTATCCGCTGCTCATCGCGGGCCTGTCCGACAAAGACGCGGCCAGCGAGTCTCTGCCGTTTCTCGACAAGGTGCGCAGTTATCCCACCACGGTCTTCCTGCACAGCGACGGCCGAGTGCGCGCGGTCTACCAAGGCTTCAGCGGCCCCGCCACCGGCGCCGACCACCAAGCGTTGCGCGCAGCGTTCTCAGGCCTCATCGAAGAGTTACTGGGGGAGTGACGGCTGCTCGGGGTTGGCGAAGAGCTGCGCAAGGACCTCGTAGTAAAGCCGCAGTAAAGCGACCGGAGCTTGGCCGGGTCAGCTCTCGAGCCAACGTCCAGCGAAGCCGTCCATACTCACGCCCACACGGCCGGGCATGACGGCGCAAGCAATGTCGACCATGCGATCGCGGTAGGACAGCTCGACGCTTACTGGGTCGACCTTCGCCATGGCGGCAGGGAGCGCGGTTGCAAGGGTGCGTCGTCCGTCGGGTGTGCCGTCACCGCCGATGAAGTGGTCGACGATCACCTGGCTGGCGCAGTGGGAGATGCGTTCGAAGAAGGCTTGGGGATGGGCGATGGGGTGCAGCGGCGCCACACAGATGATGACCTGGAGCCCGGCGTCGTGCAGCTTGGCCGCTGCGGCGAGTCGCGCGCCGACTGTGGCGATAGGCGCTGGTAATCCTGGCAACCGCTCTTGGTCACTCTCTACAGAGATCTGCACCCGGAGATCGCAGCGAGAGTGTAGTTCTTGGAGCACGGCGAAGTGCTCGGCCACCGTGGGGCTGTGTGTTTGCAGGATGAGCCCGTCGGGCGGCGAGTCGACCATGGCCGCGAGCACCGCGGCGGTGAGTCCCAGTCGCCGCTCTTGGGGGACGAACGGGTCCGTGGAGCTAGAGAGAAAGATCACGAGGCCGTTGCGCGAACGGCGGGCCCAGCGTTGCTCCCGGGAGTGTTCAGCGGTGTAGGCCTCGGCGGCGTTCATGCGCGCTTCCAGAAACGAACCCCATTCTCGGCCCTTCGTGAGCCAGCGATTGTGGCGCACGTAACAGGAGACTCCGCACAAGCTGTTGCCGTGGGTGCACCCCTGGTAAGGCTGTAACGAATGGGAGCACACGTCTCGCAGAAAGCCCGAGCTGCGGGTGAGCACTCGGCCGATGGTGGTCTCTTCGACGATCACTGGCTGACAGCGCGGCCAGGCATGGGCGCTGTGCTTGCGTTCGGTGAGTCGGTCGTGTGAGGCTGCGCGACAACTTCAGCGTCGCGACACGCCGCGTCGAGCAGCTCTAGAGGGTGGCGCAACTTCAGCGTCGACTGTCTCGCATCGATGCCTGCGGCCAAGTGCAGCAAGCAACCGGGGTTCGCCGCCGTGGCTACATCTGCACCGCTCGCCTCCAGTCGCGCGAGCTTCTCGTCGAGCAGCGCCTCAGCGGTCTGTGGGCGGAGCAAGTTGTAGATGCCTGCAGACCCGCAACAGCGGTCGGATTCTTGGAGCTCAACCAACTCGATGCCGGGGATCGCGGACAGCAATCGCCGAGGTGGCTCGCGGATGCCGCGTGCATGGGCCAAATGGCAGGCGTCGTGGTAGGCCACTGTGCAACGGGAGTGAGCCGCTGTGGGAGGCGCCGTCCTCTGCGACGAGGTTCTGCGCTCGTTGTGAGCAGCGTGGCTGCCCTCAGAGCCACCCATGCCGCCAGGGCCAATCATGGCGTCGGTGCTCTCGGGGACTTGGAGCCCATGCTCGTCGAGTAACTCCAAGGCGTCTTTCACCGACGCCGCAAACTTCATTGCACGCTCGGCCCACGCGGGGTCGTTGGCTAGCAGCTCCCCGTACTCGGCCAATGTTGAGCCACAACCCGCAGCGTTCACGGCAATGGCATCGACGTTCCCGGCGGCCTCAAAGGCTGCGATGTTTGTGCGGGCCAAGCGTCGGGCTCCTTCGAGATCGCCACTGTGGGCGTGGAGCGCGCCGCAGCAGCGCTGTCCGTCCGGAACCACCACTTCGCAGCCCACTCTAGACAGCAAGCGCACCGTGGCTTCGTTCACTCGTCCGAACAGCACGCGGCCTACGCATCCTTCGAGCAGGGCGACTCGCGGAGCTTTGCCGCCGCTGTCTCGTTGGCTAGGTGGTGTGCTGCGGGGCAAGGCCACGGACGTCCAGTCGGCATTGCGCAAGAGTCGCGCTGCCCCGCTGACTCGCCCTGAACCCTTGGCCAGCCCTCCCACGAACGATGTCTTGTGCACGGCGCGAGCGAGGGCGGCTCCGGCATCGTGTACCCACGGTGGCAGGGCTACCGCGAAGAGCGCCAGCCGTTCGAGCAGCCGTTCGCCCAAGGGCCGCTGAGAGCTGTTGCGGTATTCATTTCGGGTGGCTTGCAGCTGAGCGCCGTAGCTCACCCCCGACGGGCAGGCGGTCTCACAGGCTTTGCACAAGAGGCAGTTGTCCAAGTGCGACAGCACCGGAGCGGTGGGGGTGATGCGCCCGCTTTTCAGGGCGTCCATGAGGATCAGCCGACCACGAGGGGAGTCGGCTTCGTTGCCCAGCACCCTGTACGTGGGGCAGGCGGGCAAGCAAAACCCGCAGTGAACGCACTGGGCCAACTCGTGGGACATCAGCGAGGCCTCGTCACTACAGCCCACCAACGAAGCGCCCAGGGGCGAAGGTGCCGGACGGATCGAGCGCTGCTTTGAGCTGTGTCATCAGCACGAAGTCGCTCGGGGGCTGCCCCCAAACCGTGTCGGCGTGGCTCCGTAATGCATCAGGGGCCGCGAGCAAGACCGCAGACCCAGACTGGCGCAAGGTGCCGAGTAGGGTCAACGTGGAGGCTTGCAGCGTGGCGGCGTCTGGGTGATCGATGCTGGCGAAGATCTGTCCCAAGAGGGGCCTGGCGTCGAGGCGCGTGATCAGCCCGTGGGTTTGCTGCACGGCGAGCAGCTCAGCTGTCTCTTGGACGTCCGCCGCAGAACCCCACCAACGGAGGACCACTCCGGGTTTCGTTGATCTGCTCGCCGTGTGGGCGTCGTCCAGGCTGCCGTGGGCCGCTGAGCGAACGGGATCATCAAGCCGCGTGCGCAGCTCAGAGTCTCGCTGTCCTTCGAGGACCAGTTGCCCGGTGCAGCGATGCTCGGCCAGCAACTCTAGAGTCTGTTGCAACAAGCCGTCGACCCGATCGTCACGCCCGTCGAAACCCACGGCGAGCTGTGGCGTGCAGGCGCCCATGAACACCTCGACGAAGACGGGTTCCCAAGGTTGAGCGGTGAGGGCACGGGCGGCTGCGAAGGCATGGTGAGCGCTCGCAAATCCTGCCACCAAACTGGCGCTGCGCAGTGGCTTGGGCTGCAGCTTGAACGAGGCCTCGGTGAGCACGCCCAAGGTTCCCATGGAGCCGCACAGGAGCCGGGGCAGGTCATAGCCAGCCACGTTCTTCACCACACGTCCCCGGGCTCGGGCCAAGCTGCCGTCGGAGTAAGCGATCGCGGCGCCGATGACCACGTCACGCAC
>JBLIMM010000170.1:0-10107 GCA_047638635.1 Pseudohongiellaceae bacterium
CCGCCCGAGATGCGCTGCTGGCCGACCTGCGCTTGTTCCGCGCGGGCGAGCTCTTCGTCCGCAACCGCGCCTACAGCCTGAGCGCCTACCCGGAAAACCCGGACAGCGTCACCGGCCTGATCAACAACTCCTGCGCTGGGATTCAGCTGCTCGAGCAACTGCAAAGTGACGTGCTCGACTCCACCGGCAACGGAGCGCTCCCCGAAGGCCCCTTCCATGCGAAGGCCGCCTCTCTCATTGCCCGCAACATGTACGGGCGCAACACCAACTGGGTTCTAGACAACACCTTCACTGGCCAGGACTTCAGGGCCTTCAACACCTACGCCCTGGAACTGATCAGCTCGCTCTGGGAACGCCTCGACCCAGCAGCTCCCGGGAGCCTCTACCCGGACGCCCACGAGCAGATCACCTTGGCCTGGTTCATGGACACGTATATCCTCCCAGGAACCGTCGGCCCGCTGGAGAAATGGGACGGCATGGCCCTGCCCCCCATCGACTTCTCGGCAACCTGGTGGGAGTCCCAGACCGAGTTTGATGTGCTCCCCGGCCACCAGCCTCCCGTGTGGGCGGACTACCAGCGGCGCTACTCCCGCACCCTGCGCAACGCGGCCCGTTGGTGGTCGACGTTTCCTCAGAATCGTGACGGCCAGCTGGGCGGTGGATTGGGCGACGACTCTGAAGCCGCCGCGCTCATCGTGCCCAACGTCACCCGCACCGAATGGCCTGAGAACAGTGTGGAGACAGGGTGGCGGGCCGTGCTCGATGCCCACCTCTACGGCTCGCCGGTCGATCCCGATGAGGGCTACCACATCGTGGTCATCGACGCTGAGCACGGTGCAGAGTTCACCTCTTACCCGCTGTTCTTCCTGATGCCGATGAACTTCGGTGGTCCCAAGTACATCGAGTACGCCATGCGCACTGACCTGGGCAAGCCGGCGGGCATCCTGCCACCGTCGGTCAACTTCAACAGCTCGGCTCTGGGCGACGGCACAAACTGGTACACGTCCAACGGCCCCAACGGAGGCGGCGTGTGCAAGTGGTACTTCGAGCAGTACTACCAGATGTTCGTAGCCGCCCGTGGTCAGACGCCAGGGTCCCCCGAGCGCATCGCCTTGCTAGAGCCTTTGGCCACGGCGATCAACTGGCTCTTCAACCATCCCTCGCCCATCGTTGACGAGAACAATCCGCCGCCCGTGGAAGGCACCGATGACTGGACCGCATGGAAGACCCACGACTCCATTGCCCGCATGGCCTTCCTGGCCAGAGAAGAGCTGCTGTCCGAACCCAGTTTGGCCGTGAACCCAGTCGAACTGGAGTGGGTCATCGATAACGAGAGCAGCTTCTACACCCAGTACCTGAACATGCCCGGGCCCACGAAGGCCAAGGACGGCATGGAAGATCTGTTCGAGCTCGACTCAGTTTGGTTGCGGCACTTCTTTGCCATGGCCACCAAGACCGTGCTCTACAGCGATCCCTCGGGGGGCCAGATCCTCTGGAATGAAAACACGAATGGGCTAGGGGACTTCGGCCCGACGGGGATCATCGAGGCGTCGGCCGGGGTCCCGCTCACGCCCCTTGCCGTCGACTTAGCCGACGACGGTGACCTGGACGTGCTCTACGCCATCTCCTTGGCCGATCAGATCGTCTGGCGGGCCAATGATGGCCTGGGCGACTTCGGACCGAGGCAAGTGATCACCACAGCTGTGGACAAACCCGGTGCCGTCGATGTCGCGGATCTGAATGGCGATGGCTATCTCGATCTGTTGTCGGCTGCGGGTCGGGACGGCTTCGCCTGGTTCGCGAACAGCACCGGTGCGGGGAGTTTCGGTGTCCTGCAGCCCGTCGATGCCGGCAACACGATCAGAGGGCTAGCCGTGGGCACCGCCGATATCGATGGCGACGGCGACCTGGACATGCTCGGCCTCTTACCGAGCAGTGCCCTCGCCGACTATGGGGTGCCCGTCTGGTTCGAGAACCTCGATGGCCTGGGGAGCCTGCTGGTCTTCGGCGGCTACGACGAGAGCGGCACCCATCGCACCAACACCGTCTTTCGTTTTCACATCGCCAGCGACGCTTGGTCCGTGGCCATCCTGCTGCCCATCGAGCCCGGGAGCGACGACCGCTTCAGCGACCAGCGCGCCGTACTTGGCGCCGACGAACAGATCTGGGTTATGGGTGGCATCAACGGCGTCAACCCCGCCGCTGGGACGACCATCGCCCTGGACAGTATGGGCGCGTTCTCCATCCCCGCAGTCCCCGGCGGCGGCGGACCGTACACTGTGTACGCTCAGGTGGTCTATCCCGACGCCTCGCAGTTCGCGAACTGGGGTATGTCGAACGCACTCGAGATCGAGTTTGGGCTGTAGGGGCTTGAGCTGGCGTAGCTCGTGCAAGCGCGCCCCCTTGCCTCAGGGAGTGATCAGCTCCAGAGCGTTACTCGCGGCGAAGCCAAAGACGCCAACGGGGTCCTGGATCCAAAACTGAAAGTCGAGGGGCACGCCGGGGGTGACGCCTGCTGGCCATGTGGTAGAGATCGAAACGGCGCCACTACCGTTCGTAGGCGTTGGCAAGAATGCGCCGCCCACGGTGATGTTCGGCACGAGCAGGCCACCCTTGAACGGCGCGTTGAGCTGTCCAATGCCCATGGCCAGCCAAGCGCTGCTACTGGGACGGGCGCCGGCCAAGTCGATGGCCACGGCGTTGCCGTCGCAGGGCAAACCGCTCCCCGTGGCGACGGGTATGCCGCCCGTCCCGGAGAGGCCAGAACCCAAGTCGGCGAAGACGTCGCCTGGGGCAGCGCCCACGGCCAAGTCGTACTGGCCCTGGCTGCCGTAGTCGCTATAGACGCCGGGCTTACCCACGCCGTCAATCAGCACCGAGTAGTTCCCGGCGGCGAGGGTCTGGCTAATGACTGCGTTCGTCTGATTGGACGGGTCGTGGAAAGCAATCAGCGCTCCGGCGCCATCGTAGAGCTCGAGGCGGATATCCAGGTTGGGGCCCGGGTTCCAGGGGTTGGCGCTGATCGTTGCTGGCCCTCCGCTCGTTGAGAACTCATAGACGTCCACGTCGGCTTGGGTCTGGATCATGCCCGAGACCGCGGCGAATGAACCGCCCGGGCAAGCGATGCTCAGAGGCTTGCCTGCGCCCACCACGTCCGGCGCCGTATCGGGCGTCGGGCCCATGTCGAAAGCGAAGGGGCTCGACATGAAACCGGTGTCGTTCTGGGTCGTGGTGGAGCCGCTGTAATCACCAACGCTCCAGTGCACTACGGTCTTGCCGAAGGGCGCGCCCATGATGGGCCCCCAGCTCGTAGAACCGCTGCCCGTACCCGGGTGGTACTCCTGCCCGAAGAGGCCATCGTGAATCATGTTCAGCGAGTGGCCGAGCTCGTGGCTGCCCGTCATGGAGCCTGTGTTGTCGCCCTTGTTGAAGGCGAACACGGGCTTGTCGAAGAGAGACCTGAAGCTGCCCAGATCAGCGATGCCGCCGATGCCATTGCCAAAGCCGTCAGTAGCCTGGGTGAAGACGCAGCGGACTCCGTAGACATCATCGTTAAAGCCGTTGAACTGCAGATGGGTGGCGTCAGGTTCCTCGGTGGTGACATCGACGTCGTAGGGAGCGAAGTCTTCTTTGATGTACTCCCAGTGCGCGATGATCGACTGCAGCTCCCCCGTGGTAAATGTCGCGCTGCTCCCCGAAGTGTTGAAGGGCGGAAAGTCGATGTTGTGCCCCCAACCATTGTTGACGCTCTTGTGCCCGTCGAAGTCGAGGTAGATGGTTTGGTCGTTGCCCGGGCTCGTGTGCAGTAAGAAAGCCTGGGAGGTGGGGATCGAGCCCGAGTAGCTGGGCCCGTCATCGTGCTGAAAGCGATCGTCCGCGGGGATGTCGACGAACACCAACTGATCATCCGTGGTGAGCCAGAGGGTCGGGTCACTGGTGAGCTGTTCACGCAACGTCTCCCCGTCCAGGTGGTGCTCCAAGGCCACCTCGTCGAGGCGATCACCCAGAGCTTCAATGGCAGCGGCACCCCGGAGTGATCCCGGCATGGTGGGCCCAGGAGAGGGCGCGTCATCCCGAGACTGAGCCTGGGCGCTGGACGAGCTGCAAAGCAAGGCGGCACTCACCAAGGCTCCGGAGAGGAACCAGCGGGAAAGTTCAGCAGAGCGCCGGCAAGGGGAGACCGTCTTCATGGAGATTCGCCTCGGATGTGGAGAGATCGGGAGTCTTGGGCATCGGAGCTGCAGCAGCTTGGAGAGAGAGTGGGCGAGCCGTTCGGGGCGGCGACACCCATGCTGACAGTCCGTTTCGAGTATCGAGGCTAATCGCTGAAGCTGCAAGGGAGTCGACAGGGCCCGATGAGGATCGAACGCTCGGCCCCGAAGATGCAGGCCCTCTGGTGGCTCTACAGGAACCGGGGTTACACTGCGCCCATACCTATGACCGATCCTTCTGACGTGACCCGCCTGCTGTTGAGCTCCCGCGAGGGGCAGGGCGGTGCCCTGGAAGAGCTGCTGCCCCTGGTCTACGACGAGCTGCACCGTCTTGCGCAGCGGCGTCTCTCGCGAGAGCGTCGCGATCACACGCTGCAGGCCACCGCCCTCGTCAACGAGGCTTACCTGCGGCTGATTGATCAGCGCGATCAGTCCTGGAAGAACCGATCCCACTTTCTTGGTATCGCCGCCACGATGATGCGCCGGATCCTGATCAACCACGCCCAGGCCCATCGGGCGGAGAAGCGGGGTGGCGACCGGCAGCGAGTCACCTTGCACGAGTCTGCGGCGCTGCTCGAGGGCCGAGCCGCCGATCTGATCGACCTGGACGCAGCTCTCGATCGCCTCACTGCGAGAGACCAAGAGGCAGCTCGGCTGGTCGAACTGCGCTTCTTTGCAGGGTTAAGCAACGAAGAGGTGGCTGAGCTGCAGGGCGTCTCGACCCGCACCGTCGAGCGCAGCTGGCGTGTGGCCAAGGCGTGGCTGCGCAAGGAGCTGGGCGACGGTCAGCCGGATGATCCACCCGTTTAGAAGAAGCTGAAGTAGAGTTGCGGGAGTTTTCTGTCGGGTGCGGCGCCCCGTTGCGGCGTTGTGCCATCAGCCCGTGGTGCTCAGTTCCTTTCAGAGCGATGAGCGGGTCCTTAGGAGACTCATCCATGCCCTGCCACACCCCAGCTCAATCAAACCGCAGCTTCCTCCCTTGGGCGACAGCCCTCGTTGTCGTCCTGGCCGTGGTTCTCGCACCGGCGCGCCTGGAGGCCCAGATCGGCGCTGTGTGGATTCCGCTGAACTCGGCTCAGCCCGTGGGAACCCCCGCCGACATCGTCTACGACGGGAACGCCTCCACGGCCAGCGACTCGTTTTTCGATATTTTCATCCACGGCTATTGGCAGACCGACGTGGCGCCAGGGGATGGCAACGTCTACCAGGCCATCGAGGTCCCGGGGCTCGGGCGCTTCGGCCAGAAGGGCGCTCCCGACCTGCCTGTGGCTCGGCTGCGCTTGGGAGTGCCCACGGGCGCCGGCGCAGTGAGTTTGGTGTCGGCAACCGACCTCGACCCCCACGTTATTGGCGGCCTGCTGCCCTACCCGTTCACGATCCAAGAACTGGACGAAGCCATAGACCCCTCCCGGGATCCAGGACCCGGCGATGCGAACGGTACGCCCGAGCAGTTCATCAAAGATTCGCTGATCTACGGCGGGACCGCGGCCTTCCCCTTCGGTAGCGGTATCGGGACGGTCCCCGTGGTCAAGCTCCTCGGTGGGCTGCCCGGCGCCTTACCCGAGATCTATCCAGCACACTGGGACCCAACCACCGGCGCGTTCACGATCAGCGGGCACTTACGGGTGCACCTCAAGGCCTCCGGGACAGCGACGGTGGCCCCGCCCATGACCCAAGATCGGGCCTTGCTGGCCCAAGCCAGCCTGCACAACTGGCCTGGCATGCAACCCTGGTTTCCCGTGGACGTTCAGGGTTACGAAGGCCGTTACCTGATCGTCACGTCCGCCGCACACCTCATCACCCTGCACTCATTCATCGAGGACAAACAGCAAGAGGGCTTCGAGGTGACAGTGCTCACCCTCGAGTCTTTGGCCTTCGTGACTTGCGGTGAGATCCGCGGTGCCATGGACAGCTGGTACCAGGCCGGGAGTCCCTACGCCGACCACTACTGCATGCTGGTGGGCGATAGCGACGTGCTGCCCCTCTGTCCCTCCCCCACCTCGAGCTCGGTGCTAGGGGACGATCTCTATGGCTCGCCTGCAGATGGCGACCTCGACGAAGAAATCTACGTCGGTCGCCTGTCGGTGGACAACTCCGCCGACCTGGCGAACCAGCTGGCAAAAATCGCCCGTTATGTCGCCGCCACTTCCGGGACGTTCTATGACGAGGCCCTGTTGGTCGCCCATGACGAGGGAGCGCCCGGCAAATACGAGGGCGCGCACGAGTCAGTGGCAGGGGCGAGCTACGCCGTACCGCCAAGCTTCGAAAAGCTCTACGGCAGCCAGGCAAACTCGAGCAACGGTTCCGTCGAGGCGGCCATCAACGCCGGCGTGGGCGTGGTGGCCTACCGGGGCCACGGCAGTGAGGCCACCTGGTCCAACTGGAACACCATGGCCGAGTCGTTTCACAAGAACGATGTGTTGGCCTTGAACAACCCGTGGACGCTCCCCGTGGTCTGGGCATTCGATTGCTGGAACAACCGCCTCGACTTCGGGTCCGGCTCGGTTGATTCCATCGGCGAGACCTGGCTCGAGACCGTCAATCGCGGGGCTGTGGCTCACTACGGTTCGACGGACCTGTCCGGCACGGCGCAGAACCACGAACTCGACCGGCGCATGTTCGCAGCGCTCTACGACATTGGCATCACGCGCCAGGGCCCGGCCATCGCCTGGGCCGAGCAGCAGATGGCGGACATCCAGCCCGGCAGCAACTCGTGGATGTACCTGCTGCTCGGTGACCCGGCCATGCGCGTACGGCGCACGAACCCTGAGGAGCTCGTGCTGGATATGCCCGCCGAAATCACTGTTTCCGGGACGACTCCGGTCCCGATCGATATCACCGTCAGGGGCATCTCGGGAACCCCCAAGCCTGGCGTTCTGGTCACTCTTTTCCAGGCGGGGCCCCCGGGCCAGCCGCCCCTGCTGCAGCTGAGCGCGTACACGGGCTCCAACGGCACGGCCACGTTCCCCAACGGGCCCACCTCGCTCGAGTACGGGGTACACGGAACGGGCAGCGACCCCCAGGGCAATCAAGTGAAGGGCTCAAGCGGCGTCGTCGACGGCGCCTGGGCTAACTTCGGCATGGCCCTGGCTGGCACCAAGGGCGTGCCCGCTCTGCTCGGCGAGGGCACGCTGGTCGCCGGCGCTCCGATCACCCTCGACCTGACCAACACAGAGGAGAACGCCCCGGCCGCCCTGTTCATCTCCACCATGAACCAGCCCGTGCCCTTCAAGTGCGGACAGCTTCAGGCCTTCCCGTGGATCCTGCTGGTAGACCTGGTCACAGACGTTCAGGGAGAGCTGCACCTGGCCAGCATGTGGCCCGCCGGAATCCCCGCAGACACCGAGTTCTGGTTCCAGTTCGCCGTCGCCGATCCAGGGGCACCTTGTGACGTGGCGATCAGCAACGTGATGCGCGGTACGACCCCATAAACTGAACGCCGCTCCCCCCGGGACGCGCCTCGCTGCGCCCCCGTGAGCCGGGTTATGCTCCCAGCCGATCACGCAAGACGACGAGGCACAGTTGATGGACGGTACGACAGGCGGCACGGACTGGGGTCAACTGGCGGAGCTCTTTCATCAGGCGTTAGAGCGAACCCCTGACGAGCGCAGCTCCTTCCTCGACAAGGCCTGCGGCGAAGACCAGGCGCTCCGTCGCGAACTCGACGAGATGTTGGCGGCGGACGACGGCGACCTGGGCAGCTCCGACATGGATTTGGCGCCCTCAGCGGATGCCCTCGCGGCGGCTCTAGACAGTGCCAACGGCGACCCCGTGGTGGGCAGTCAACTGGGTCCATGGACCCTGCAACGGCTGATCGGCACGGGCGGCATGGGTCGGGTCTATCTCGCGTCGCGCACGGGCGCCGATTTCGAGCAGCAGGCGGCGGTCAAGCTCATCCGCCCCGGGCTGGCCGGTGACGAGATCCTCGATCGTTTTCGGCACGAGCGGGCGACCTTGGCCCGTCTCGAACATCCCGGCATTGCCCGGCTCCTCGACGGCGGCGCTGGTGAGGACGGCACACCCTGGCTGGCCATGGAGTACGTGAACGGCGAGCCTCTAGACGAATGGTGCGCGGAGCGACGGCTCTCCGTTGACGATCGCCTCGAGCTGTTCCTCGGGGTGTGCGACGCGGTGGCGTCCGCGCACAGCCAGCTCGTGATCCATCGCGACCTCAAGCCGTCGAACATCCTCGTGGATCAAGCGGGCAAGCCGCGGCTGCTCGATTTCGGCGTGGCCAAGGTGCTCGCGTCTGACGGCGACGTCGCGGTGACGGTCACCGCCGGCGTGCCCATGACTCCGGCCTACGCCAGCCCCGAGCAGGTCTTGGGATCGCCCGTGGGCACGGGTTGCGATGTGTACGCCCTCGGCGTGATTCTCTACGAGCTGCTCAGCGGATGCCGTCCGTACTCTCTCGACGACCAGACGGTTGCCGGCTGGCAGAGAGCGATTTGCGAGCAGCTGCCGCGCCGGCCGAGCACGGCGGTCCTCCGCGATGACGCCCTGCCAGCGTTGGCGGTCCCGAGCTTCTCAACGGACAGCTCGAGCCCCCGGTCAGCCCCCCCGTCGGAGTCGGCCGCGGCGCCGTCCCAAGCGGACCGCTGTTCGACTGATCTCCATGGACTGAGGTCGCGATTGTCCGGCGACCTCGACAACATCACGCTGATGGCCCTGGCCAAGGAGCCCGAGCGACGCTACCTGTCGGTGAGCGCCTTGGCCGACGATGTACGCCGGCACCTGGGCGGACTTCCCGTGGCGGCGCACGCGCCGAGTCTGGCCTATGCGACGCACAAGTTCGTCGGTCGACACCGGGCCGCCTCTGCCCTCGGGTCTGCGCTGCTGCTGGCGGTAGTCGGTACGGTGATCCTCTACGTCCTCGGACTGCAGCGGGACCAATCGCACCTGGCGGAGATCCTGCGGCTGGCGGACGGCTACAACCTCGAAGATCTCGTGGCCGAGATGGAAGGGCCGCTCTGGCCGGTGCTCCCCGACAGCGCAGCCCCCATCGACAACTGGCTCAGCGGAGCGGCCGCGCTTCTCGCACGAAGTTCAACGCACGAGCAGAACTTGGCCCGCTTGGCAGAAGCGCTCAGCGCAGGTGAGGCAGCCCCTGGCACGCTCTGGTGGCACGACCAGTTGCTGGAACTGACGGAGAAGCTCAGCGCCTTCGCCGCCGACGAGCCCCTCGGCGCGACGGTCTCGGCCATGGAGCTTCGGCGAACCCAGATCGATGAACTCGCGCGGCTCTCACTGATTGATCCTGCGGCCGATTGGGAGCGAGCCCTGGCGTCCATCGCGGACGTGGAGCAATGTCCGCAGTACGAGGGTCTGGTCCTGCCGCCCCAGTGGGGACTGGCTCCCTTGCGTCGCGATCCGGACAGCGGGCTGTGGGAGTTCTGGGTCGTGCTCACGGGCACGCCGCCCGAGGTGGACGTGGACGACGCCTTGGTGATGACCGAAGAATCAGCCGTCGTGCTAGTGCTCCTCCCGGGCGGCACGGGCGTCATGGGTTCGCAAGCGAACGACTCCGGTGCCCCCCACTACGACCCACGCGCTGCAGCGGATGAGCAGCCCGTCCACACAGCACGGCTCGACCCGTTCTTCCTCTCGAAGTACGAGATGACCCAGGGACAGTGGCTGCGCGTGACCGGTGGCAACGCCAGCGAATACCGGCCCGGCAATATCGAGTCCTTTCCTACGACGCTCGCGCATCCCGTGGAGAAGGTGGCTTGGGTAGAAGCTCACGAGGCCTTGCGACGGATCGGTCTCGTGCTGCCCACGGAAATGCGTTGGGAGTACGCCTGCCGCGCCGGGACAGACACCCCCTGGTGGTCGGGGCATCTCGTGGGGCTGCTCGACACGGTGGCCAATCTGTGTGACCTGCACGCCCGGGATCATT
>JBLIMM010000171.1:0-10041 GCA_047638635.1 Pseudohongiellaceae bacterium
ACAGCGGCGAGCGCCTGGCTCATTGCGTAGCCTCGGTCCTCGCCCAGCGCCCTGTTGTGCCCAAAGTCGTCGTGGTCGACAACGCTTCAGGGGACAACTCAGCCGCAGGCCTGCCCGACGGCGTCGAGCTGATTCGCCGCACAGAAAACGACGGCTACGCCCCCGCCGTGGCCATCGGATTGGCAGCCACGGACGAACCCTTCGTCTTCACGCTCAATCCGGACACCGTCCTCGAACCAGACTGCCTCTCCCTGGCTGGCAGCGCTCTCGACGCCGACTTGCGGGCTGGCGCCGTGGCCCCAGCCGTGCTCCAGCTCAACAATCCTGAGCTTCTGGATGCCAGCGGAATCGGCCTCACCTCGCTCATGGGCCAAATCAACTGGGACCACGGCCTGGCTCTCCGCGACACCCCCCCGGCCCCCCGGCAGGTTTTAGGCCCCTTGGGCGGCGCTGCTCTCTGGCGCCGAATCGCCTTGGAGCGAGCTGGGGGCTTCTCTCACCACTTCTTCCTCTACTGGGAAGACATGGACATGGCCCTGCGGCTCAATCGGGCGGGCTACATCTGCCGCACTGTCCCCGAGGCCCGGGTGCACCACGAAGGCAGCGGCATCGTGGGGCGCTGGTCTTCACTCAACGTGTTCTACATGGTGCGCAACCATTGGCAGTGCCTGCTCGGTGCCTTGCCCGGGCCCCTGCTGCTGCGCTACGGCCTCGCCATCGCCCTGGCGCCCCTCAAATCCACCGTGCTCTACGCCCGCCGCGGCAAGCTCCTCCCAGCTCTCGGGGGACTCATCTGCGGCGCGGCCCTGGCACCGCGAGCCATTCTGCGCCGCCGCTACCTCCCTCGTAGCGGCAACTCCCAGAAAGCTGCGGAGCGCATCGAAACGCTGCTCGCAGAGGCAGACAGCAATCGCCTAGCGATGAAGTTCTCCGCAAAAAAAGCGCCGTCATGAAGCTGCTCTTCGTGTCGACCTTCGCCTTCCCAGATCACTTCGGTGGGGCCGAACGAGTCATCACCGAGGTAGCCACACGGCTCGCCCAGCGGGGACACACGGTTACCCTGCTCACAGGGCAAGTGGGCGACACTGCGGCCCGCGAACATCGCCACGGCGTCGAGGTTGTTCGCTACCCCGTCCGTCCAGGGCGACCCGACCGTTTCTACCGCTCGGTATGGAGCGGCGTGCGCAAGGCCTTAGCCCAAGGAGTGGGCGCCGACGCGGACGTGCTCAGCGTGCACCAGGTGTTGTCTGCGGTGGCAGCCCTCGCCCCCGGTGGCGCCCGCTGTCCTGGCAGAGTGTGCAGCTTCTACGCGCCCTATAGCCTCGAGTATCTAGCTCGCTTCCGTGGGGGCGCAGAGACTGGATCAGCTCCCCTGGCAGCCCGAGCCGTGTCGTCAGTGCTCGCCCGCGCGGACCGCTACGTCCTGCGCCGCAGCGACGAAGTCCTGGTCCTTTCTGACTACTCTCGCCAGCAAATCGACACGCTCTACCCCCCCGCGCTCGAGCGCACCACCATCGCTCCCGCCGGCGTCGACCTGGATCACTTCCGCCCGGCAGCGAACGAGGCTGAACGCCGGGCGTGCGCCAGCGCTGTGGGCCTGGGCCACGTCACTGCACCCATCATTCTAAGCGTGCGCCGCCTGGTCCCGCGCATGGGGCTGACCGACCTGCTCGACGCCGCCGCGCGCCTGCTGAGCGATGGCCGCCAACTGCATTTAGCCATTGCCGGAGACGGAGAGCAGCGAGAAGAACTCAAGCAGCACGCTCACCACCTAGGCTTAGGCGACCGCGTCAGCTTTCTCGGACGGGTGCCTGACGACGACCTGCCAGCCCTGTACCGCGCCGCCGATGTGTTCGTCCTGCCCACTCGTTCTTTAGAGGGTTTCGGCATGGTCACCGCCGAAGCTCTCGCGTCCGGGCTTGCGGTTGTGGCCACCAACGCCGGAGCGAGTGGCGAAGTTCTCGCGGAGGTCAGCGGCTCCCAGCTCGTGCCCCCCTCACAGCCAGGAGCTCTCGCCGAAGCCCTCGCCACCTGGCTCGACGTCCCCGAGGCCCTGCAAACTGCCAGAGCCGCCACCCGAGCCCACGCCGAAAAACAGCTCTCCTGGGACGTTCATCTCGACGCCTTTGAAGCCGCCGCCGAACGCTCACTGGCCCGCAACTCATGAAGGTCCTGGCCCTCACTCGCACGTCGTCGATCGGCCCCTCGACCCGCTACCGCATCGAGCAATACCGGCCACTGCTAGCCCAGCGAGGTATCGAAATCGAGACCGCGCCGCTCTTTGACGAGCGCTGGTTCGCCATCCTCGAACGGCCACCAGGGCTGGCCCGTCTCTTGGCCAAAGCTCGCTATAGCCTGGGGCGCTTGGCTGCCCGCTGCGCTCAAGCACGGTCCGCCAGCCGCTCCAACGCTGACGTGGTCCTCGTAGAGCAACAGCTCTTTCCCTATTTGCCCGCAGCCATCGAGCTGGCCCTCTGGCCTAGAGCCCCTCGCACGATCATCGAGATGGACGACGCCATCTATCTCACCCGAGGCCACCGGGCCAAGCTGCAGCGGCTGTGGGCGGCGGCCGACCTGGTCATCGTGGGCAACCGCTTCTTAGCGGACGTGGTCAGGCCCTTCGCCAAAGACCTGGCGATCATCCCCACGACGGTCGATGTGAGCCGTTACGACGAGGCCTGGAAAGCTCAGCGAAAGTATCGGGCGACTCGGCCCAAAGACGCCCCCCTGCGCGTGGGCTGGGTGGGGCTGCGCTACAATTTCCCGTTTCTCCAGCTACTGGCCGAGCCCCTGGCACGCATCGCAGCCAGTGGGCGCCAGGTCGAGCTCCGAGTGATCAGCTCGTCCTGCCCAGAACCAGGGCCCCAGTGGGGCGACGTCAAGCTGGTGCACCGGCCCTGGTCGTCCAAAGGCGAGGCCAGCGAAATCGGCTGTTGCGACCTGGGAGTCATGCCCTTGCCCGATAACGAGTGGTCGAGGGGGAAATGCGCCCTCAAACTGCTGCAGTACATGGCCGCCGGACTGCCGGTGGTGGCCAGCCCCGTCGGGGTCAACGCCGACCTGGTGCAACACGGCGTGAACGGCCTCCTCGCGGGGGATTCGCCGGGCTGGGAGGCATCCGTGGGGCAGCTGGCTGACGACGCCGAGCTGAGAGCCAGCCTCGGTGAAGCAGGGCGACAAACCGTGATCAGCGATTTCTCCCTGGGGATGGGGGCAGAAATGGTCGCGAAGGCTTATGGTTTTGCCTCCCCCAATGCCGACGGAAAGGGAGTCTCTTTCTAGCGGCAAATCTGCAGCCGAAGTGTCGGGTGCAGGCCAGCCGCTGTGCTACGGCTCTCCCCCCACCTAGCCCATACCGCGATGCCCTCTGACACGTTCACCAACGTCATCTGGTACGGGTTAACCCTGGCCACGGCCGTCGCCCTGGCTCTGTACATCACGCCGCTGACCATTCGAGTCGCGCTGAACTTCCAGATTCACGACACCCCGGACGGGCGGCTCAAGAAGCACACACAGCCCACGCCGTATCTGGGCGGACTGGCCATCGCCAGCTCCTTCGTCATCGCCTTCGCCGTGCTCTCCACTCCGGGCACGACCAACTATCAAGCCATGGGCATCCTCACCGGTGGCTTCATGGTGATGCTGCTGGGGCTCTACGACGACCTGACCAACCTGCCCCCCTCGGTGAAGTTCTTGGGGCAGCTGCTCGCGGCAGTTGTGATCTACAAGGCCGGCGTGCGCGTCGACATCAGCAGCCTGCCCAGTTGGGCCAACCTGGCTCTGACCCTGCTCTGGGTGACCGGCGTGGCCAACGCCATCAACATCATCGACATCATGGATGGCCTGGCTGCGGGCACGGCGCTGATCGCCACGGCCTTCCTGTTCGCCATCTCCGTAGCCAGCAGCGGCACCCAGGTGGTTCCCTTCATGGCGATCGCCCTCGCCGGCGCCCTGTTCGGCTACCTGCGCTTCAACTTCGAGCCGGCCAAAATCTTCATGGGGGATACGGGCAGCCTCTTCGTGGGCTTTCTGCTGGGCTCCCTCTCCATGGTGGTGTCGTACAGCCAGGAGAACACTCTGGCCATCGTCGCCCCCCTGGTGCTGCTCAGCGTGCCCATCTTCGACACGGTCTTCGTGGCCTTCCACCGAGCACGAAAGGGCATTCCCTTCTTTCGAGGCTCCCCAGACCACTTCGCCTTGCGACTGCGCCACGCCGGATGGTCCGTGCGCCGGGTGGTACTGAGCACTTACGCGGTGGCAGTGACCTTGGGCATCCTGACCTTACTCGTCGTCTTCGGCCCCCCATCGTGGGTGCCGGTCGCCCTTGGCCTCACCCTCTTGGGCTGGATCGCCGCCTTCATCGGCCTCTCGCGCATGCCTCCGCCGAGCCCCCGCCCCCGTGCCAGCGATGACACAGTCGAAGCCGAGCCGACGATCTGAGTCGCCCGGCAGAAACCATGTCCACCACCATGACAGCCGTTGATCTCCCACTCGAAGAGCCCATCTGGCTCTTCCATGGCCCCCATGATAAGGGCGCGCCCGCCGCCACGGTGGCTGGGCTCCTCGAGCGCCTCGACCAACGGGACTTCACCCTGATGGTGCTGACCTATGGCCTGGGCATGCGCGTCGGTGCGATCTCCCGGGCCACGAAGCTCGATCCGGCCATCGTGGTCTGGCGCCTGAACGACGTTTTCATTCGCTTCAACGAAGAGCGTGACGAGAAGAGAAGCCCAGCTCCTCTGGAGCGCGCCTTACGGGATTTGTTGCGGGACGAGAGCAACGACGCACCCGCCCCACCCAAGGGCTGTGCCAGCTGGCAGGCCAGCGAGCTGGTGTCCCTCTTCGACAAGGAAGTCCAGCAGCGCCTAGAGGCCACCATCAAAGAGCCCGATCGCGTGGAGAAACGCCAGGCGGGTTTAGGCATTGGCTTGGCCTTCTTGATCGGCCTGGGCAGCCTGACGTTCTTGGGCTACGGCGTGATTCGCGAGATCAACGTGATGATGCGCGGGCACACCCTGATGCGCACCGGGAACTTCGAGGATGCTCGGTCAGAGTTCAAAAAAGAGAGCACTCTCGAATCGACGAAATGGATCATCGTCAGCCTGCTCGCCGAGGGACGGTACGAAGAGGCCTTGGGGATGCTCACCGAGCCGAATTACACCGCTCTCTTTGGGGCCTTTGAGCCCACCCACCAGCCCGTCTCCGAAGACGTCGACCACAACATCGCCAGCCGTGCCGTGCTGCCCCGGGGCCTGATGATCAACCCTCGTCCCGAGTTCATCGTCCGGGCGGGCCCCCCCGCCGAAATCGAGCTGGAGCCCGTAGCGCTCCTGGAGTCGAACAGCGAGCCCTTGCCCACTCTGCGCTGGGTGCTGCCCGACAGCCGCGACCACGACGGCCAATACGTGACTGTGCCCTTCCCCAAGTCGTGGCCCTCGCTGCAACCTGGCCGCTACGTCTGGCGGGTCGACGATGGCGCACCCACCGGGGCAGCTTTCGACCTCGTCGATCAGACCATCGCCGACGGCGTGCGCGATCGAAACTGGACCTTCTTGACCCGCCAGGTCCCCATCCGCGCCCAGAACTTCTTGCGTGGACATCACTTTCTCAACGCAGGCTTGGCCATGCAGGCCGGGCGGCAGTTCGGCAAGCTAGCCAACGAGTTCCCTACCGAGAACTACCCGCGCCAGCAAATCTGGCGCATCGCCGAGACCCTTGGAGTCGACCCTGCCGTGTTCCTGCGGTAGCCTGCGACTCCACCATCCAGCCCGCCGGTTTTCCGCCATGGTCGTCATTCTGGGAGCGGGCCTCGCTGGCCTCTCCGCCGCCTATCACCTCGGTGATCGAGATGTCTTGGTCGTAGAGCGTGAGTCTGAACCAGGGGGGCTGTGTCGCAGCATCCGCCGGAACGGGTTTACCTACGACTTCACCGGCCACCTGCTGCATCTGCGCGACGAGGGCATTCGCAGCCTCGTCCACGAGCTGCTGCCGAAGGGTTACGCCAAGCTGCACCGTAGCGCCTGGATCCACTCTTACGGCTCGCTGACGCCCTACCCGTTTCAAGCCAACACGGCGGGGCTGCCCATTGATGTGCGCCTCGAATGCCTGCTCGGCTTCGTCGAAGCCA
Organism: Pseudohongiellaceae bacterium; assembly: GCA_047638635.1. Classification (GTDB taxonomy): domain Bacteria; phylum Planctomycetota; class B15-G4; order B15-G4; family B15-G4; genus CAZIAK01. The sequence goes on from JBLIMM010000171.1 coordinate 6,128, forward strand.
TGGCAGGGGGACAACAGCAAGAGCTGCCCGTCCCAGCTCCTGTGCCCATCGACCCCAGCCTGCCGTTTCTCGCCTCTTGCCCGGCTCCCAGCGCTGACGAGCCCACATTTCTCGACTGGATCATGCGCACTTTCGGGGCGGGCTTCGCCAAGCACTTCTTCGTGCCCTACAACCACAAGATGTGGCGCCGAGATCTCTCCGAGGTCACTGGCGATTGGGTCAGCTGGTCGATCCCTCGCCCTGAACTCGCCGATGTGCTCCGCGGGGCACTCACCGACAGCGGCAAAACCTTCGGCTACAACCCGGACTTTCTCTACCCCAGCGCCGGGGGCATCGACCACCTGCCTCGCTCCCTCGCCAACAAGCTCAGCCCTGGCACGGTGCAACTCAACTGCTCCGTTGAAGAACTCAACGCCAAGAAGGGGCTGGTGCGCTTCTCCAACGGCGAGACCCAGCAGAGCGAGTTGATCCTGAGCAGCCTACCCTTGCCGAAGCTCGCGGCCCTGACCAGCGATCTTCCGGACGACCTAGCGGCCGCAGCGGCGAGTTTGAGCCACGTGTCCATCCGGGCGGTCAACTTGGGCATCGCCGGCGCACCCCCGCACCCGGATGCCCAGTGGGTCTACTGCCCTGATCCCTCGCTAAACTTTCATCGAATCGGCCTGCCCTGCGCGCTCACTCCAGCCATGTCCCCCGAGGGGCATCACTCCATAGTGGCTGAGATCTCGTACCGCCCCGAAGATGATTGCGGGGCTGATGTGAGCCTGGAGCAAACTCTCGACGGCCTGCAATCCACGGGTTTTCTGAGCGACGCGAGCAAGGTCGTGGACAGCTTCGTGGTGGATATCCCCGAGGCCTACGTGGTCTTCGACCGGGAACGCCGCAAAGTGCTCCCTGCCCTGTATCGCTGGTACCTCGACCGCGGGGTGGTGACCATGGGCCGCTACGGCACCTGGGACTACCTGGCCATGGAGGACAGCTTGGTGCACGGGCGCCAGGTGGCCACCTGGATCGACGGACGGACCTCCTGATGAGGCGTGAGTGATGGCATCCCGGCCCACGCCGGTGGTCCATGTCATTACCAAGTTAGAGCTGGGTGGGGCTCAGCAGAACACCCTGCACACCGTCGAACACCTGGATCGCACTCGTTTCGCACCGCACTTGGTCTGCGGTACAGAGGGCATGCTCGACGACGAGGCCCGGGCGCTCAAGGACGTCGGGCTGACCTTTCTTCCCGAGCTGGTCCGGCCGATTCATCCCCCGAAAGACCTGCTGGCCACTTGGCGGCTGGCGGCGCTGCTGCGGCCCTTGGTTGCCAGTGGCCCGGTGATCGTGCACACCCACTCCAGTAAAGCCGGCATCGTGGGCCGGGCCGCTGCCCGACTTGCGGGCGCGGGCCCCGTGGTCCACTCCATTCATGGGTTCGGGCACGGCGCCATCAGCAACGCAGCCCTGCGCTGGCTGACCCTGGCCACCGAACGGCTCATGGCTCGCTGCACCGACGCCTTCATCGCCGTCTCAGAGTGCAATCGCAGAGAAGGTGATGCCCTGAGCCTGCTGGGCGGCCGACCTTGCGAGATTATCCGCAGCGGCATCGACCTCGACGACTTTGCCCGCGCCGACGGCCTCAGGGCCCAAGTTCGACAGTCGTTGGGCTATGCCGACGGGGTACCCGTCGTGGGCATGATCGCCTGCCTCAAGCCTCAGAAAGCCCCGCTCGACTTTGTTGAGCTGGTTCGGCTCGTGAGCGAGCGCGTTCCCACCGCCCGCTTCTTTGTGGCTGGGGACGGCGAGCTGCGTAGCCAAGTGGAAGCCCGTCTGCTGGCTCTCGGCCTCACTGACAAAGTGCAGTTGCTCGGCTGGCGTCGAGATATCCCCGGGCTCTTGGGTGCCCTCGACGTCGCCGTGCTCACCTCTCGCTGGGAAGGCCTGCCGCGGGTCTGTCCCCAGGCCATGGCTGCAAGCCGACCCATGGTCGCCACGGCGGTCGATGGCACGCCCGAGGCCATCGTTGATGGGCAAAACGGCTTCTTGGTAGAGCCAGGGCAAATGGAAGACGCCGCGGAACGGGTTGTGCAGCTCCTCGGCGACCCAGACCTGCGCAGTCGCTTGGGTCAACGAGGCCAGCAGGACGTGGCCTCGTTTGGACAGGAAGAGATGGTCGTCAGGCAAGAAGCGCTGTACGAACGGCTGCTGCTCGAGAAGTCCTGAAACTGGACGTTTGAGCAGATTTTCCGCGGCTCAGAGCGTGCCAAGCCAAACACGGCGGAGGGCTTCCGTATCGCCTTGCACTTGATACTGCTTCTCAGTACAACACAGCCTCACGTTGCAAATGATTCTCAACACCGGAAGCCAGCCACCACCATGCAGTCCCGCCTGTTGCCGCTCCTCTCCGCCCTGGCTCTCTGCCTGAGCGCCACACCTGGCGCCGCTCAGAGCACCCCTGCCACGGCCTCTGACGCCGACCGCCTCACCCACCTCGAACAGCGGCTCGAATCGCTCAGTTCGGCCTATGAACGCCTGTTGGGCATCACTCTCGACCTGGAAAACCAGCTCAAGGTGGCCAACGGCAGCTCGGACATGACCGAAGCGGGCGACGACTTCTTCATCCCCCGGCAGGCCGCGCAGTTCGCCCAGTCAGGGCTGCCAGGCAACATGGGCAACATCTACACCAAGCCGTACCTCACCGATCTGGGTAAGAACACCTATATCGGCGGCTACATCGACCTGGAGTACAGAGACTCTCGAGGGTCGGCGAGCAGTGAGTTCGACCAGCATCGCTTGGTCCCCTTTCTCTACTCGGACGTGTCTGAGCGGGTCAAGGTCGCCGCCGAGGTCGAATTGGAGCACGGCAGCGAGGTCGAAGTGGAGTTCGCCCAAATGGACTTCCTGATCGACGACGGGGTCAATCTCCGTGCGGGCATCCAGCTGCTGCCCTTGGGCAAGCTCAACGTGGTGCACGACTCGCCCATCCAAGATCTCACCGATAGGCCCCTGCTGAACCGCTTCATTATCCCAACCACGTTGCGCGACGCGGGCGTGGGTGTGTGGGGCAACATCAACGATGAGGTCTCATACAACGTCGTGGTTTCCAACGGCTTCAGAGGTCTCGACAACACGGGTAAGACCACCATCGACAACAAGACTGGTCTGCGAAACGCCGCGCCCCAGAAAGACAAGATCGGCTCGCCCTTCGACAACAACAACGACAAGCTAGCTGTCACCAGCCGCCTCGCTTACCGCCCGACCCTCGGCGTAGAGATCGGCCTCTCCGCTCACCAGGACTACTACGACGAAGCGGCGAATAACGAGCTGAATATTTGGGCTCTCGACGCCACGGTGAACGGCGCCGCGGTGCCCTTCATCCCGGACAACGTAGACATCCTCTTCGAGACGGCTTCCGCTGATGTGGAGCGGGATCTGTTTGCCAAGGCCAGCGGCACTGCCGGCGATATGACAGGACACTACGTCCAGTCCAACGTGCACTTCGCCCCCGACTTCTTGGACGGCTGGGTCGAGTCAGGCTTGGTCGAAGACGGCGCGCACTTCACCTTCGTGAGCCGCTACGGCAAAGTCGACCTGGACGACTACATCATGCGTCGCACGACCTTGGGGCTGAACTTCCGGCCCAACGAGAGCAACAGCGTGTTCAAGCTCGACTTTCAGTTCAACGACGACTCTGGCGCGAACAAGGGCACCAACAACGACGACGTGCTGCTCTTTTCTTTTGCCACATACTTCTAAGCTGAGCTCAGTGCAGCAAACACCATGTTGAGCAGGCATCCAGAACAGGCGGCGGCAGCTCCAGCGAAGCCCGTGCCACATTGTGGCTCCCGACTCGTACTGCAGACTGCAGTGCAAGCCGGCGTGCGGCCCGCTACGCGTTGGTTGCGAGCAGGAGCTGTCCTGGCAGC
>JBLIMM010000172.1:0-9999 GCA_047638635.1 Pseudohongiellaceae bacterium
ACCAAACAGATCCCCATGCAGCGCATCGGTCGCCCCGAAGAGGTCGCCGATTTGGTGGGCTTCCTGGCATCGAACGCAGCCAGCTACATCACCGGGCAGACCATCGGTGTAGACGGCGGTTTGGGATGAGCGACGAGCCAACCTTCGATGTGATTATCGCTGGCGCTGGTCCCGGTGGGAGCACCGCCGCGGCACTGCTAGCCCAGCAAGGTCGACGGGTGCTGGTGATCGAAAAGGCCGAGTTTCCCCGCTTTCATGTAGGCGAGTCCCTGCTCCCAGGGCTCATGCCCGTGCTCGAGCGCCTGGAGATCGAGCCCACTCCGGACGTCTTCCAGCACAAGGCCGGGGCCGACTTCGTTTGCGAGGTCACAGACCGCACCCAACGTTTCGACTTTGACGAGGCCCTGCCAGGCTGCGCCCCTTCGGCCTGGCACGTGGACCGCGCCCGGTTCGACACGATGATTCGTGATCGCGCTGTGAGCTGGGGAGCAGACGTGCGCCACGGTGAGCGAGTCGAGCGGGTGGAGTTTCTCGACGATCAGGTCTTGGTCCACGGCAGCTGCGGCACTCAGCGCGGGCGCTTCTTCATTGACGCCACGGGACAAGATCGGCTCCTGGGCAAGCAGCTCGATTCTTGCGAGCCCTGCTCAGACTTCGGCCACGCCGCCGTGTTCACCCACTTCGCAGATCTCAGCGACGCAGCCATGGCTGAGCTGGGCGAGGGGGGACAGGTTCGTATCGTGCTGCACCCGGCGGGTTGGGGTTGGTTGATCCCCCTGGCCGAGCGGAGGATCAGCATTGGCATTGTCTGCCAGGGCAAGGTGACCCCGAACACTCTCGACGAAGAGCTGCTGGCCGGCCCCCTGTGCCAGCGACTCACCGCCGGGGCCACGCGGCTGAAGACGAACGTCGCCCGGAATTTCAGCTACGTCAACAAGGCGCCCTGTGGGCCGCGCTATGCCTCGGTAGGCGATGCCGCAGGATTTCTCGACCCGGTCTTTTCATCCGGGGTGACCCTGGCCATGTGCGGCGCCGAGCATCTGGCGGACGCCCTGGGCCCGGCCCTCGACGCAGGAGTCGAGGGCGAGCTAGGACTGCACGAAAAACACCAACCGGGCATGGAGCGGGCCCTGGCCAGCTTCTCTGCCCTGCTCGACCGTTTCTATCACACCCGCTTCGGGCACACGGTCCTGCTGGGTCCGTCCGAGCGCACGCCCATGCGCAGCGGCGTGATGAGCGTTTTGGCGGGCGACGTCTGGCGTGACGACAACCCCTTCCAAGAACTCCTGCTGAAGGCTCGGCCCCGAGCCCGCCGTGATCGGTAGGATTCGCCCATGGCTGCAGCCCGCTTACGACCACTGCCCGTCACGGGCTACACGAACCTGAATGCCTTGGGGTCCACGCGGGCCGAGATTCTTGAGGCCCTGGCCGCAGGGCGCAGCGGTCTCGCTCCCCCGAGCGAGTCGTTCGGCTTCGAGACGATGGTGGGCGAGGTGCGCGGTGATCTGCCCAGCCTCACCGGCGCACTGGCGCCCTGGTCCACGCGCATCGCCTCCATGGCTGGCAAGCTCGCCGCCGACCTGGAGGAGCCTCTGCGCCTGGCCCGCAAGCGCTGGCGACCTGAGCGCATCGGAGTGTTCCTGGGCACGAGCACCGGCGGGGCTGTGTCCACCGAGCGGGCTTACCGGCACTTCGTGGCGAATGGCGTGTTGCCCGCCGACTACGACTTTCAGCGTCAGCACACGTTCAGTTCGCTGCTGCACGTGGTGAGTGAACTCACCGGCGCGAAGGGCCCGGCCTGGATGATCTCCACCGCTTGCACGTCCAGCGGCAAACCCCTGGCCACGGCTCAGAGGCTCATCGCCGCCGACATGATCGACGCGGCCATCGTGGGCGGCATCGACACCCTCTGCACCCTGACCGTGCTGGGCTTCGCGTCCCTGCAAGCCCTCGATTCTCAGGCCTGCCGACCCTTCAGCAAAGAGCGTAGCGGCATCAGCCTCGGAGAAGGGGGCGCTCTGGCCCTGGTCGAGCGGGAGGGTGAACCTCGGGTGCTCATTGAAGGGGTGGGGGAGACGTCCGACGCCTACCACATCAGCGCGCCCCATCCCCAAGGTCGCGGGGCACTGGGCGCCATGCACGCCGCCATGGCCCAGGCAGGCTGCACCGCCGACGATGTGGACCACATCAACGCCCACGGCACGGGCACTCACCTCAACGACGGGGCCGAGGCCGTGGCCATCGCCACGCTCTTCGGCGATCAGGTGCCGGTGGTGTCCACCAAGGGCTACACCGGCCACACCCTGGGCGCCGCGGCGGCCATCGAGTTTCTCTTCGCTGCGTACGTCATCGAAGAGGGCTGGATCCCCCCGTCGCTCAACAGCGAACCCTTCGACAGCGACATGGGCATCCAGCTCAACACGACTTTGCTCAAGGGTGACTTCAAGCGGGTGCTGTCCAACTCGTTCGCCTTCGGAGGCAACAACGTGAGCGTGTTGTTGAGGGCGCCATGAGCAATGCTGATCTGAGCAACATCGATCTGAGCACGAACGACCCGAGCAGGGTCGGCATCGCGGGCATGGGGCTGTGGATGCCGGGCTACCCGGACGTGGCCACATGGCTGAGCGGCGAGCCCAACCCCGAGGCGGTGAAACCCCTGGGCTTGGCCCTCGATCGTAGGAACCGTCGCCGGGGCAGTCAGCTGGGGCGGTCCCTGTCCGATGCCCTGTCGGCCGCCCTGACCCAGAGCAAGGTGGACATCTCCACCACGCCGACGGTGGTGGGCTCGGCCATCGGCGAAGCGGTGACCCTGGTGGGGCTGCTGAGCCAGATCTGGGGCACGGGCGAACCCGCGTCCCCCGCAGCCTTCTCGGTGAGCGTGCACAACGCGGCGGCGGGCTTGATCTCCATCTCGAACCAGAACCAGGGCTTCTCATCGGCGCTGTCAGCCGACTGCGACACGCCGGCGACGTCGCTCCTCGAAGCGGTGGGGTTAGTGGCGACCACTGGCCTCCCCGTGGCGGTGGTCTGCGGTGACGAACCCGTGCCCACCGATCTGGTCCCCGCAGATGTGGGCTGGCAGCTGCAGGCGGGGGCCATGGTGCTGGTGCCCCTCGACGGCACCCACAGCTGCCTGGCCCAGCTGAAGGTGACACTTGGTGGTGACGTTGGTGGCGACATTGGTGGCGACATTGGTGGCGACATTGGTGGCGACATTGGTGGCGACATTGGTGGCGACATTGGTGGCGCGCCGTATTTGTCGCGTGCCGTCTTCGCCGACGAGGCCCAGGCCCGCAACCCCCAGGCTGGCATGATCGACCTGATCACAGCTGTGGCTCGGGGGCAGCGCGGCGTGTTGCGACTCGACCGGGGCGCTGGCCGAGGCTACTGCGCCGAGATCACCGAGGCACCGGGATCGTGAGCAACTACCCGCCCGTGGCCGAGCTCGTGCCCCACGAGGCGCCCATGTTGGCCCTCGATGAACTCGTCTCTGCTGAGCCGGGCCGAGCCACCGCGCGACTGACCCTGACCGACAGCAAGCTCTTCGTGCGAGAGGGCCGCCTCGACACCGTGGTCACCCTTGAGTACATGGCCCAGACCGTGGCGGCCTGCCTCGGGCACGAGGCCCTGGCTGAAGGGGGCGCGGTGCGAGTGGGGATGGTGGTGGCCTGCCGCACCATGACCATTCACCGCCCTGAGCTGCTCGTTGGCGAAGTGCTGCTCTTCGAAGTCGAACGGGTGCGGGGGACTTCTGATGTGAGCTTGTTTACTGGGCTGACTCGCGACGGCGGGGGTGAAGTGGTGGCCGAGGTTTCTATGACCTTGGTGCATGGGGAACGGCCGGAGGGTTAGGTCACGTTTTTGGGGTGCGCCGGGGTGCGCCGGGCTGCGCTGTTTTTCGCCAGGGGGGCCGTTCCGCTCAGACAGATCGGCTGCGCCTCAACACTCGCTTCAGACCCCCCTTGTGAAAAAAAGCGCAGCCCTCGTTGTAGGACGTTTTTCAGGGGCCTGCCATTGGCGAGCTCATCCACCAGCTTGTGCGGGTCCTGAATGCTCCGGCTGTTTGGCTTGTGGTGACTTCCGAAAGAATAGGCAAGTGGGGGCTTGCGTGTTGGCTGCCGCGGGGAGTACGAGAAGCTGTGCGCAAAGGGCGTTCGCTTTCTACAGCCCCCCGTCGACCACGACACTGTCGTGACGGCGATTCTCGATGACACGCGCGGAAACCTGATCCAGATCTGCGAGGAGAAACCAAAGAAATGACCATTCTAAAACCCTGTCTTGCTGCCCTTGCGCTGCTCGCCCCAATGTTCTGCCTGAGTTCCTGCAACCATGCTGACGCGGCGACCGGACAACTCCGCCCCGCACCCGCCGAAGCGCAAGACGTCACAAAGGAAAAGGCCATACTGATTCAGTATCTCGAGATTGTCACTCCCGATGTGGACGCCACGTGCAGCGCCCTGGCGAAGGTACATGGTGTCACCTTTGGTGAGCCCGATGCAGGGTTCGGGAATGCGCGCACGGCTGCGCTCGAGGGCGGCGGCTGGATCGGTGTCCGCGCTCCTATGGCCGAACATGACAAGCCGGTTGTGCGGCCCTACGCACTGGTGGACGACATCGAGGCTGCGGTGAAGGCCGTGGAGGAGGCCGGTGGTGAGCTTGGCATGGGGGCCACGGAGATCCCCGGCCGGGGCAAGTTCGCGATCTACTTCTCGCGGGGAACGCAGTTCGGTCTGTGGGAGACACCCACATCGACGGTCCCCGCCGTACCCGCCGAGGAGCAAGAGGCCACGCCCGAAAAGGCCATGCTGATTCAGTACCTCGAGATTGTCACTCCCGATGTGGACGCCACCTGCAGCGCCCTGGCAAAGGTGCATGGCGTCACCTTTGGTGAGCCCGATGCAGGGTTGGGGAATGCGCGCACGGCTGCGCTCGAGGGCGGCGGCCGGATCGGTGTGCGCGCTTCCATGGCCGAACATGACAAGCCGGTTGTGCGGCCATACGCTCTGGTAGGCGACATCGAGGCTGGGGTGAAAGCCGTCGAGGCGGCCGGTGGTGAGCTTGCCATGGGGGCCACGGAGATCCCCGGCCAGGGCAAGTTCGCGATCTACTTCTTCGGAGGCACCCAGTTTGGCCTTTGGGAAACCACCGTAGCGAAGGCCAGCCGGTAGGGTCCGTCTAGGGCGCCCGGCCTTCGACATGGTAGGCGCAAGTTGCCCCTGAAGCTGTCGTGGCCGTTGCCCGCGAATTCGTGGGTGCCGAGAAGGGCGACTGCCACGGAGCTACCTGGGTTTGCCCACGAGCAGCCAGCTGGATTGGCTGACCGCTTGCACGGGCTCGAGTTTGAGGCCGGCTTTTGTGAAGAGGCGGCGGAGGTCGATCTTGCTGCGCTCTTTGCCGCCGGTGACGATCAGCATCTCTAGGTCGAGATGGCGGCCTCGGTGGGCTAGGTCTCCGGGGAGCAGCAGGCATTCGAGAACGAAGACGCGGCCGCCGGGGGGCAGGGCTTGGGCGCAGCGGGTGAGCAAGGCCGTGGCTTGGGCGTCGTCCCAGTTGTGGATCACGTGGGAGAGCAGGTAGGCGTCGGCGCCTTGGGGTACGGCTTTGAGGAAGTCCCCCGGTGCGACTTCGAGCCGCTCCACCACGCCCGCGGGGACGTGGTCGAGGGTGCGTGTCAGCACGTCGGGGAGATCGACCAGCACGCCGGTGAGCTCGGGCCAGCGCTGGAGCAGGGTGGTGAGCAGGGTGCCTCGCCCGCCTCCCAGGTCGACCAGGCGCTTGACGTTTGAGAGGTCGAGGACCTCGACCAGGGCCAGGGCTTCTTGGCGGGTGAAGGACTCGATGGCCAGATCGTAGCGCGCGGCGGCGGGATCGTTCTCGGCCATGTAGGCGTAGAGATCGGTGCCGTGGGTCAGGGCGAACGCGGGCTCAGCTCCTGGGCGCAGGCTGTCCGCCAGGCGCGACCAGGGGTCCCACTGTTCGGGCGATCCGAGATAGCTGGCCAGGGGGCCCAGGGCGTCGGCGGTGAGAGTGCGCCCCAGGCTGGTCAGGCCGTAGGTGTGCTGGTCGTCGTCGTCCTTGCCCTCGCGTGAGCACACCTCGATGCTCACCAGGTAGAGCAGCAGTCGCTCCAGGCGGGAGGAGTCGCAGTCGTGCTTCTGGGCTAGGGCTTGCGCCGAGAGCGGGCCCGCCACCAAGGTGTCCGCCAAGCCGAGTTGAGCCGCCGCCGACACCGCCTGAGCCCGGCAGCGGCCGGTGAGGATGTCGAACAGGGCGATGGCGTCTTCGTCTGCGGGGGGCGCGCTCACGCAGGGGTCCTCTGAGCGAGCAGCTCGCGACACTGGGCGGCTTCTGGGTGGCGACGTTGGCGGCCCAGGTAGCGCTCGATGTCCTTCGCGATGGGCGAGATGGCCTTGCGCCGGCTGAGGCTGTCCAGGGCTTCCATCTCCAGTCGCTCAGGGGGGATGGGCATGGCCCAGTTGTCGAAGCGGGCCGTCTCCAAGATCGCCCGGGCTGTGTCCGGGCTCACCAGCTGGATCACCCGCACCACGAACTCGGTGACCATCTCCCGGCCCTCTGCGGCGCGGCCCTCGATGTAGGCCACGGTCTCAGCGGCGTCCATCTGCTGGCCCATGGCGATGTGGGCGTCGACGAGCACGGACGGGAACGTGGGTAGCCCCATCATGATCGGATGCGCTACCGACGGCTCGAGTTTTGCCCACGCGCGAAAGAGCGCCTGCATCGCCGCGGAGTACTCGCCGAAGAGCCGACCCGCAGCGTTGATGCGTCCCTGATCTGCGGCATCCATCTGCCAGACGTTCTGCTGGAAGTACTGACCGGTGAACGACCAGTAGACGAAGTTGTCCCAGTAGATCTTTGCGGACATGGCCTGCACGTGGCCGTAAACCGGCGCGGCCTCGAAGAAGATGTCGGTGGTCCCGGTGACCAGGATGCGGTACTGGGTGTTGAGCAAGTGGGCCGTGGCCGCCAGATCGCCGCCCTGTTGCTCGACCCGGATCATCTCGGTGGCAAAGCAGTTGGCGAAGCCGATGAAGTCGGTGCCCGGGCTGTACAGCGGATCCACGAAGGCGCCCGCCTCACCCACGATGGCCCAGCGGTCCACCGAGAACGAGCGGGAGATGCCGTTGGTGTATTTGCCCAGGCAAAGGAAGTCCTCGGCTTCATAGGACTCGAGTGCCGTCGCCAGGTGGGGCTCGTGCTCGGCGAGAAAGGCGCGCACGTTCTCAAGCGAGCGCACATTGCTAAAGGCGTGGGTGTCTTCGTGGACCACCAGGCCGATGCTGGTGTATCCGGTGGAGAGGGGGATCACCCAGGCCCAATAGCCCGTGCCCATGAAGTGATTTGTCGAGCGCCAGCGTTCGTCGGCGCAGGCCCGACCATGCCAGCTCGTTTCGCTCTCGGGGACCATGGAGTTGATGTCGAAGCGCCCCTTGATGCGAAACCAACCCGCATTGGCCACGTGTTTCGACCCGCGCTTGAGCTTGAGCTCGCTGCGCAGCAGAGCCGCGCGGCCGCTGGCATCCACGACCCAATGGGCGTTGATCGTCTGGCTCTCGCCGTCGCGGTCGTAGGTGATCACGTGGTCGTCGCCGCCCGCACCCAGGGCGATGTCCCGGACCCGGGCGCCCTCGATCAGGGTGCTGCCGTCGTCCTCGATGAAGCCGCGCATGGCGGTCTCAAAGCGGCCCCGGTCGATCTGGTAGCTGCGCACGATGGGCTCGGCGCCCGGGCCAATCTCGGTGCGCAGGTGCAGGGGTAGGTCGCCGTGTCCCGGGAAAAAGCGCAGGCCCAGCTTCACCAGGTGCTGATCGAGCAGGTAGTCCTCTAGGCCCAGTCGCTCGAGATACTGGCTGCCGGTCTCCACGCTCGACTCGCCCACCTTGTGACAAGCATCGGGCAAGGGCCGACGACTCTGCTCCAGCACGGTCACCGAGAGCTGGGGCAGCTCAAGGTGCAGCTGGCGGGCGAGCAGCAGTCCGGCCAGCCCGCCTCCGCAGATGACGACGTCGCTACGAGGCGTTGAATCGCTGTCCGTGGGACCGGTCATGGCGCTGGGAGACTTTCGGAGTGGGGGAGAACTGCGGGGACGGGGCGACTGCGGGATGGCTATCATGCCGCAGTGAGTGCACCGACCAGCCGTGTCAGCCAGGACATCCTACGACTTGCCCGTAAGGCGCGCATCGTCTTCACGGTGAGCGCCTACACGGTGCTCGCGCCTCTGGGCTACGTGCTGATCACTTTGACCTACGTGCTCTGGCGTGGAGACGAGTTGCAGCAGATGCGGCGCATGCAGGCCCTCACCGCGGCGGCCTACCGTTTCATGCATCGCTGGCTGCACCTGGCCCGCATTACCCGCTTCGACGTGACCACCCAGCTCGAGAATCTGCCCGAGGGCGCCTGCGTGGTGGTGGCCAACCATCCCACCTTGATGGACGTGACCTCGATCATCGGGCTGCTGAACGGCGCCTGCACCGTGGCCAAGCCGGGTTTGTACCAGCGCCGGCTGTTGCGCGGCGTGCTGCGCGGTTCGGGAGTGATTGAGGGCGCGGGTAGTAATCCCATGGGGGCCGGGCGGGTCATGGACGAGGCGGTAGAGCGCCTGGGTCAGGGTTTCTCCATGGTGGTTTTCCCCGAGGGCACCCGCTCGCCGCGCGGAAAGATGTTGCCCTTCGGCCGGGCCGCCTTCGAGATGGCTTGCCGGGCGAAGGTCCCCGTGGTCTCGGTGACCATCACTTGCGAGCCGGTCTGGCTCTCAAAAGAGCAGCCTCTGTTCGACCCGCCCTCTCAAACGCCCCGGCTGACCCTGGCAACCCTCGCAATAGACGATCCGGCACGAGTAGACTACGACAGTCGTCGCTTGTGCCAGGTTGTAGAAGGGCGATATCGACAGTGGTTCCTCGGGCAGAGCGCTCAGGACCCCTCCACCGTGGCGCTGAAAGACACCTGATGACCGACAAGACAGACACCCTCGAAGACGATCTGAAGGCCATGATCGTCGAGACCCTCGCCCTCGAAGACGTCGACCCGAAGAGCATCGAGACCGACGCTCCGCTGTTCGGCGAAGGCCTGGGGCTCGACTCGATCGACGCCCTTGAGCTGGCCCTGGCGATTCACACCGAATTCGGTGTGCGCACGAAGGAAAACGACGAGAACAACCGGGGCTATTACCACTCGGTTGAGAGCTTGGCTGCCTTCATCCGCCAGGAGCAGGGCAAGGCGTCCGTCCCCGGAGCCTGACCCTTGGTGACTCCGCAGCGGCGAGTGTGGCCTCTGCTGGGCCGAGGGCTGATGGCTGTCGTGTGCATCGGCTATCCCGCCCTGGTCTGGTTTGGATTGGGTCACTGGAGCCCCCGGGTTCTGGCCTGCGTCATGCTCGCCGTGGTGGTGCCTGCTGCTGTATGGCGGCTGCGAGGCAGCTCCCGGGAACATCTAGCCAGCTTGGCGATCTTGCCCGTGGTGACCGTGGTGGCGCTGTCCTTGGCCGCGCTGCTGAACTCGAGCGGCTACGTCTTGATGGTGCCCGTGGTGATCAACCTGTCGCTGCTGGTGGGCTTCGGCAGCACCTTGCGCCCGGGGGCCAGGCCGATGATCGAGCGCTTTGCTCGATTAGAGTCTCCCGAGCTGAGCGAGGCCAAGCAGGCCTGGTGCCGCTTGTGGACACGGATCTGGTGCGCGTTCTTCGTGGTCAACGGTGGCACGGCCCTGACCTTGGCGCTCGCGGCTCCGCTGTCTTGGTGGGCGTTCTACACCGGGCTGCTGTCCTACGGCCTCATGGGCGTGCTGTTCAGCGTCGAGTGGATCGTGCGCCGGCAGCGCTTCGGCAGCACCTCGACCCAGCTTCCCGACTCAGGTGACGTTGAGCCTTGATGACTAGAGAGACCTCGCTGTGACAGAGCCCGTCCCCCAGAACGGTGAGCTGCCCTGGATCGACGACGAGACTCTTGAGCACGAGGGTCTGAGCAGCTGCGTCTGCCGCACTGT
>JBLIMM010000173.1:0-9924 GCA_047638635.1 Pseudohongiellaceae bacterium
CGTCGCTCCTGGCAAAGACCACAGTGGCTCGGTTCGCCAGGGCCGGCCAGTATTGCTCGACCAGCGCGGCGTCCTCGAAGTTGCCGCCCAGGATGGTGCGCTGGTTGCCGATGTTGTGGTCGGTCCACCATGCTCGGTGCACGAAGGGAGCCATGCTCGTGTACAAGTCTTTGTTCTGTTCCGAGTTGGAACTGAAGCGCGAGTGGGTGTGCAGGGACGCGCGGTGGGCGCGGACGCCGTGATGATCGCGCTCAAGAGCAGCCTTCGAGTCGAGGCGGTGGATCACTGCGTGAATGGCATTGCCAGAATCATCCAGGGCGACAGTCTGTGGATGACCGACGAGATCGGAGAGCCGCCACTCGACGTGGGTCGTGCCGAGGTTCACGGTCAACATGGCCGAGGGATCAGCTTGGAAGCCCAAGCAGACTCCGTCGGCTTCACCGCTCGTCCGGCTGCGAATCAGGCCGCCGAACTTCGGGGCGGTTTCTAGCTCCAGCCACAGCCGCCTCGGGAGCAGTCGACGCTGGGAGTGCCCTGTCGGCGGTGGCCATGCTGAGTCCCAGGTACAGGTGATCATCCAGTTCGAAGTCCGTCAGCCACGTCCAACAGGAGTTGAGCTCATCCTGGTAGGGCACGAGGGAGAACTGACCGGCCCAACTCGCGGGCTCGCCGCCACCCCAGAAGAGCGACAGCTGGTAGGGCGCTCCTTCGGCTGGCTGCATGGGCGACGGCTTGGCTGGCTGCATGGGCGACGGTTTGGCTGGCTGCATCGGCGACGGTTTGGTCGGTTGCATCGGGGAGGGTTGCCCCGACGCTGATGCCAGATCGTCTTTCGCGAGCCAGCGACCCCGTTTCACAAGCAACGGAAAGAAGGTGAAATCGTTCACCTTGAGGACCTTCAGCGCGTAGCCATGTTCGTGACCGTCCATACTCATGTAGTACGAGTAGCGACTCTCGCCACCGGGCTGGACGCTGGCGATGGCCTCTGCTTTGGACGGAAAGGCTGCGGCGCAGGGCACGATCACATCGGGACCCCGCCGTGCCAGGTAGTGCGGACCGATCCGGCGGCCCCAGATGGTTCGGGGGAGCCCCTCGTGCCGTGCGATCTTCAGGTCGGTGATACCAAACGTGTCGAGCACGTCGTGGTGGGTGTAGTACGGCAGGATGCCACCCCACTCGATGGCCAACGTCATGTCTTTGGGCAGGACGCGGTCGAGTGCGAGACCAAGGCTCCGAGCTGCTTGGGGCCGGAAGTGGTCGCCCTTGAGTTCCTTGAACTCTCGTCCCTCATAGAGCGGGATGGCGTTGATCGCGACCAGGACAACAATCAGGCTGGCGGCCAAGGAACCAGTGGCCCGCACGTTGGGCACCAGGGAGTCCCAGAACTGCCAGGCGCCTTGTTGTGTCAGCAACATCATCAGCGGCAGGATGTGAAAGATGAAGCGGAAGTGGGGCATCCAATCGCCACCGACTGTCACGACATAGCCGAGTTGGGCGAACACGACCCAGCCGAGGTATCGACCCACCGCGGTAGAACTTCGCATTGCGAAGGGCAGCAGAGCCAACAGCAGCGTGAGTTGCCGGTTGGAGAAGAACTGGAGGACGTAGTCGAGGCCGTCGATTGAGCGCGCGATCGAAAAGCTGATCTTGGCGTAGAACGAGTTTGGCAGCGGCGTGGGGTAATAGCTGAAACGCCATGAGTTGTAGATCGCAAAGGTCACGACGAACATGCCCAGGGGCAGCAGTAGGCTGCGCCATTGGCGCCGGGCCACGAGCGGGCAGGCCGCTAGAATGCCGATCAGCACGAACCCGTCGAACCTCGTCATGCACAGGGCCGCCAGCACGCAACCCAATGCCAGCGAGCCGGCGCGAGTGCGCGCTTCGCCCATCTGGAACAGGTAGAAGGCCAAGGTGACCAGCATGGTGAAGAAGCTGGTCTCCATGCCCGTCATGGGGTAGGTAAGGAAGGCGATCTGCCCCGAGAGCAGCAGTGGCGCGAGGAGCGCACGGCCAGGGCGGCCGGTGGCTTGGAGTCCGATCCGGTAGACGGCCAGCAGCGTGACGGCCTGCGCGCCCACACTGACCCACTGAGTGAAGTCGATGGGCTGCTGACCGAGGTGCATGCCGCACCAAGCCACCACCCCCCACAGGAAGTTGGTGTAGCCCTCGACCCGCTCAGCAACGTTGTACTGCAGGCCCGCCCCCTCAAAGAGGTTACGGAAGTACCGGAAGGTGATGAACGAATCATCGAGCCAGTAGTTCTGGGCCACCACGAACAGCGAGAATGCCGCGCTGGCCAGGATCGTCAGCAAGAGCAGGAAACCCGTGCCACGGCCTCGCCCAAGGGGCGCCTTGTCGTTATCCAATGGGTTGGATCCGATGATGTGGGAGAGACTGTGCTGCCGAGCAGCCGCGCTGCGACCACGCAATGCGCCGCGAAGGCGTCGGAACGCCGGATAGTACCCCAGCACTAGCTTCCGCGAAAGTCCGCCAGTGGGCTGCGCGACCCTCGCGGCGCTTCGCCCGTAGGGTCAGCTCAGTCCCGCCGCCCGGCCGCTGTCAGCGGGGGTGGACTCTACGCCCCAGCGCCTCGTCTTGAGGCTCAGCGCCCAGTTTCTGCTGCCGCTGAGTTCGCTGCCCAATCCACGGGGAAGCTGGGGGGGAGGCGGCGCATTTCCATCATCGTGGCGATGTAACGTCCGTCCTGGCCCGCTCTGAACTGGTTGTAGTACTCCCACACAATGTTGCCTTCAGCGGTGACCTCAAAGGCCCTGCCATAGTCAGACTCTGTGACCACAGTATTGCCGTTGGCCAAGCGCTGGGCTGCCCCGCAGGTCGCTGAGAAGAAAGGCTCGTCTTCACTCCCCGTATAGAGCCAGGCTTGCTCGCCCGTCGCCGGGTCCAACTCGAGAATTCGTGAGCTCTGATCGCGAGGGTTGTTGTCGAAGAGCAGCAGTTTTCCGTTGGCCAGTACGCTTGGATCGTGCTGCCGATTGAAGGCCCCTGTGAGCGCCCAGACGACAGTCTCTTGCTCGGGGTCGACGACGGCGATCAGGTCGAGCATCAACATCGAGATGAGGAAGTTGCCCTCGGCGAAGGCCGGGTGCACGTCGGCGAAGCTGCCATCGAGCCGCTGTATCGAGTTGGTATGGAAGATGTCTCCGATGCGACCCAGCTTGCCGCTCCAGTGATGGCTGAACGGCGAGTTTTCTAAGGCCTTGAGGATCGAGAGGCGACGGACCTCGTGGCCCTCGGCGTCGAGCAGTGAAATGAAATCCTCCATCACCGGGCGCTGCTCGTGAACTCGCGGGATGAGTCTGGCCTCCCGAGACAGAACCCACACGCTGCCGTCTGGCATGGGGGCCATGTCGTGGTGCGCCCGTACGGCGCTGGACCAGAGCAGGTTCGAGTCCTTGTCGACGCGGATGATGCCCAGCCCCTCGTAGATCGCTAGCACGTCGCCGTTCTCGTAGAGGTGGGCGCGGCGCCAAAATGCCGTGTTCTGCCGTTTTCCTGGGTAGTCAGGCCAGACATCGGAGAAGGGCATCGACCAGCGGTGCAACACCTCGCCGCTCATGTCGAGCAGCAGCGCACCTGGCTCGTGGGCAGACGTCAGCAGGTTGAGACCGTTGTGGGCACGGTTGGCGTCATGCCGCGTCACTCCGCTAGGAAAGGTCCCTTCGTGGACACCCTCTGCGTAGCCGATCGCCTCAAGCTGGGCGATCTGGGAGCGCTGTTCGTCCGTTAAATCTGTATCGAACTGGTGCGTGCGGTTCGCGTGCCAGCGGCCTTCCTGAGCTCCCACGGAGTAGGAGATGGCGGGGCCCTTTTTTCCCGACGGTGTGGCCTTGGTAGGGGCGCCGCCGGGAGCGTTGCTCTCGCCGGCGGGCTCGTCCCCCTGGGACTCTTGGTGTTCGGCGCCACAGCCCACAAAGACCATAGAAACCAGAAGGCTCGTGATCAGCGTGAGCGCAGTGGCTCCCCGTGGCCGTCGCCCGATGTTGTCCATGTTGTCAACGTTGTCCACCCGACGCTGCGGCGACCGATCACCAGGCCTGCTCACAGATCGAGGCTCCAGAACGTCGCTGCAATCCACCCCAGACCCGAGAGGATCAGCACAGGGCTCGACAAGGCCAGATCGACAGGCGATCCGCCTTCACCCTTCACGTGCACGGCACGCAGGTACTCCAGTACACCGAAGGCGGCGAAGGGGATCGTCGCGAACTCGCGCCCGGGCAGCAGCACCTCGGCTTCCATGCAGTAGATCGCGTAGGACATCAGCGCTAGCGCAGCGGTGATCCCGATGGCCTGGTCGAGGAAGGAGATGTTGTATCCGCGCAGGCTGGGCCGGAGTTCATGGGCAATGCCGCTCACGACGTCACTGCGACGTTTGGCCAAGCCCAGGAAGAACGCCAGGGTGGAGGCACACAGCAGCAGCCAGTTGGAAGCGGTCACTCCCAGCAGGGCACAGCCCAACAGCACGCGCAGCACGTAGCCTGAAGACAGCAGGTAGGCATCGAGCAGGGCCACCGAGCGGCCCCACAGGCAGTAGATGATGTTGATCACCACGTACGACGAAGTGATCGTGAGCACGCCGTCATGCCCGGAGGCCCAGCAGAGGCTTTGGCCCGTGACCAGTAAAAGAAATGAGAGCGTCAGCGCCTCGACCGCCGAGACCCGTCCCGACGCTACAGGCCGGTTCATCTTGCTGGGGTGCTGTCGATCGAGTGCGGCGTCGTTGGTGTCGTTGAACGCGTAAATCGCGGAGTTGACCAGGCAGAAACCGATCAAGCCAAGGGCGAACGTTGGCTCGTCGATCACTGCGCCGCTGGCGAGGGCGAAGGGCACGGGGACCAGCACCAGGGCGTTCTTGACCCAGTGCCGGGGGCGGGCCAGTTTGATGAGACTCTTGATGTCGGTCATGGCTTCAGAATCCGATGCGTCGCATGATCGCTCTGGGCAGAAGCCGGATGACGAGCATGATGCAGCTCCAGATGGCCGGGCAGTAAACCACCGGCCAGCCCTGGTCAATGGCTCGTAGCACGCGCTGGGCAACGGCGTCGGGTTCGCCTGCGAAGGGCGGTGGGTCCAGGCCCTCGGTCATCGACGTTTTGACGAAGCCCGGCTTGACCGTGATCGTCACCAACCCTTCGGAGCGATGGCGGTGATCCAGACTCTCCAGGTAGTGCGAGAGCCCGCTCTTGGTCGCTCCGTAGAGACCGACTGGCTTGCGGCCGCGCTCGCCGGCCACGGATGAGAAGACGCACAGCGTGCCGCCACCCCGCTCCAGCAATCGCTCGCGTGCTGCTTCGCAGAGCTGGATGGTATTGACGAAATTGACCGTCAGCAGCCGGGAGCGCAGGGGACCGTCTTGCTCGAGTTCTTCTTGGGATGCAAAGACCGCTGCCGTGACGACCACCGTGTCGAAGCTGCCCAGGGCGAGGTCAGCTGCCTCAACGGCGGGAACGATCGCCGCTTCGTCGGCCAGGTCGCAGATCACGGTGGTGACCGGTGTCACCGCGCCGCGGATTTCGAGGTCTTTTGCGCTGAGCTCGAGTGCTTTGGCGTCGCGGCCCATGAGGCACAGCGAATCGCCACGGGCGGCCATCAAGCGAGCTAGCGAGCGGCCCATGCCGCGTGTGGCTCCCACGAACAGAACTTTCAAGCCTCGTCTCCTAGCAGTCGCACAGAGAGGGCGCTGCGCAGTGAGGCCTCAGGGTCCCAGGCGCGGCGCACCTTGTTGAATGTCTCAATTCGGGGTTCCATGGCACGGAAGTGCTCGGGCCGAGTGAGTGAATCTTTTGCGAGATAGATGCGGCCGCCGGCATCGATGACCACCTCGTTGAGCGCATCCACGAGCGCCTGGGTGGCGGCACCGCGCATGGGCAGATCGAGGGCAACTGAGACGCCGGGGCGCGGAAAGGACAGCAAGCCGCGACCCTCGGGGCCACAGTCCTTGATGACCGTCAGGAACGACGCGCCGCCGATGGCCGTGAGCGTCTCGAAGAAGCGCCGGACCACACTCGAGTCGTCGGGGACCGGCAGCACACATTGGTACTGGATGAACCCACGACGGCCGTACATGCGGTTCCAGTCGAGGCACGCGTCGAGTGGGTAGAAGAAGGCCACGGGGTGAACGATACCCCGTCTCGGGCGCAGGCGATGGGAGTGGTAGAAGAGCTCATCGAAGGCCTTTACGCTGAAGCGGCCCAGGGCCCAGCCTGGCAGGTCAACGGGCAGGCGGAATTCTCGCTGGGCCGGTGGCTGGTGTGCCGGTGCCTCGTGTGGCTCGGCCCAGCGGCCGCTCATGACCACGCCTCGGCCCATGGAGGGGCCTCGGGCGAGGGCGTCCACCCAGGCGACGGTGTAAGGCCAGGAGTTGCTCGCCTCGCGCAGCTTGGTCAGCAGCACATCCAAGTTGGGGACGGGTTGCTCCTCGATGTGAATCCAGGGCGACGCGGTCTTTGTGAGCTGCACTTCGACCTCGAGGATGTGGCCGGTGAGGCCCATGCCGCCGAGAGTCGCGGCAAACAGCTCGGGCTCGCTGGCAGGCCCTATTTCGAGAATGCGGCCGTCCGCCACGAGCAAGCTCAGCGATCGGACGTGTCCGCCGAAGGTCCCGGCGACGTGGTGGTTCTTGCCGTGGATGTCCGAGGCGACCATGCCGCCCAAGGTGACCCAACTCGTGCCGGGGCACACGGGGCTGGTCCAGCCGATCGGTCGCGCCAGGGCATCGAGCGTCGACAGGCGAAAGCCCGCTTCTGCTCGCAACACGCCTGTGGATGTGTCGAAGGCCAGCACGCGGTCTGCGAGGCGCGAGCAGGCCACCGTCGAGCCTTCTCGGTGGGGCAGCGAGGCGTCGCCATAGGATCGACCCAGACCTCGGGTGAGCATGGCTCCTCGGCAGACTTCGAGCATTTCCTCGGAGAGACGCTCGGAGGCCTCGACGACCGGAGTTCTTCCCCAGCCAGACAGTCGAGTCATGGGCCTAGACCACCTGTCGCTGGGAGGAGAAGAGGGCAAACAATCATGGCGAGCATAGCAGGCAGTCAACCCGGGCGCACTCCCTGGGACTCGTCGCGAGGTATGCTCCTCGACATGACAATGGCGCGGAGCGATCGAGGGCGACAGGGCGTCGGGTATGCGAGTTCTCCGTCGGGGTTGCTGAAGCCGCGTCGGTCGCAGGAAGCACCGCATGGCTGACTGGACCACGACAGTGCGCCAGTCGCTGCCCAAGCTTGTGCAAGTGCTCCGCCACATGCGACCGACCTTCCATGTCGCTGGAATTGCCGACATCTCTCCCGACTTTGTACGAGAGAGCGGCTTCGAACTGATGCTCTGGGATATCGACGGAACCCTCGGTCCGTGGCATTGCCAGGCTCTCGATCTTGAGCAGGCGCAGGCCTGGGCCGCGCTGACCCAAATGCCGAAAGTGCGTCACGTGATCCTCTCGAACTGCGGCGATTCTCGTTGGCAAGAGCTCGGCAGATTATTTCCCGAGGTTCCGGTCCTGAGGGGCTTTCAAGGGCCGAGGGCTGTGGTTGCCCGGCAGCACCTCGGCGGCATCGAGTCCTGGGTGGGGGACGCCGGGCTGAGCGCCTCGACGTCATCCCTGCAAGCCGTCCGCAAGCCGTCGGCCGAGTTGGTGCAGGTCGCGCTGAGGGCTGGGGGCTGCGATCGCCCCGAAGCCGCTGTGATGATCGGCGATCAGTACCTCACCGACGTAGCGGGAGCTGGCATGGCGGGCGTCCGCTCGATCAAAGTCATGACCATTGGCCGGCGGAGCTTTCCTCTCGCCGTGCGTGTGCTGCAACGAATTGAGGAGTTGCTGTATCGCCTGTTCCACGGGAGATACAGTCGATCGAATCCGCCGAGACGGACTGGCCCGAATGACTGATGACCGCGCAGGAAGGCGTCTGAATTGAGTACCTCGCCTAGCAGGACTCCCGACCTTACAGGGCAACAGCAGCCGGCCGATGATGGCGGGGGCTGGACAGGCCCGTCGGCTGTCGCCTTGCTGATCGCTTTGGCTGTCGCGGTGGCCGTCCCGCTCCTGTTGACCGACGCGCCTCAGGACGATTCGTACATCAGCTACCGCTATGCGAGCCACTTTGCCGAGGGCCACGGCATGGTCTTCAACCCAGGCGAGCCACCGGTCGAGGGTTACACCAACTTCCTCTGGACGCTGTTGATCGCGCTGGGCATCGGCGCCGGACTAGACCCCGAGTGGCTGGGCCCTGCCCTGGGCTTGGCGTGTACGTTGGGTGCGGCGGCCCTGGTCGCCCGACTGGTACGCCTTCTGGGGGGCAGCACTTGGTTCGCCGTTGCTGGCGTGCTGCTCTTTGCCGTACAGCCAACGCAAACCGTTCATGCAGCCGGCGGTCTCGAGACCAGCATGTTCGCGATGTGGTTGCTGGCAGGTTTGTTGCCGCGCCTGAGCGCTCAGCGCTCATGGCGGCACGATTGGCTCTCCAGCCTGTTCCTCGGCTTCGCCGCACTGACGCGTCCAGAGGGCATGTTGGTCTTCGGTCTGCTTGAAATTGCAGATGCTGTGGCGGCGCTGCGGCGGCGTGAGGGCCTGCTTAGCTGGTTGCGCTCGGCGTTGATCAGGGCCCTGCCCTTCGCCCTGATCGTGGGGCTGCACCTCGCTTGGCGGTACACGACGTACGGCGACTGGGTGCCGAACACCTTCCATGCCAAGGTGGGCTCTGGCGCCACGATCTGGGCCCACGGATTTGCCTATTCGTTCCGTGGTTTGAGCGACTTCGGGTTGTTCTTGTTTGTGCTGCCGTACTTCCTCATGGGCGTGGACCGAGGGCGCCAAGCCCGTCTGTGCTGTCTGCTGATCAGTACGATCTACTTGGTCTACGTGGGCTACGTGGGCGGCGACTACATGCCCACGTATCGCTTCCTGCTGCCGGTCATTCCGATCTGGTGTGCCTTGGCCGCCTCGTCGTTCTCAGTTCTCGGCAGCAGGCTCAATGGATCCCATGGGCCTCTGCTGGCCGGGCTGATGCTGATGACCCTGGCAACGGTGGGGACGGCCGCCGCCTACTCCAACGAAAACTTCTGGGGCGGTCAGGACAAGCGCCACGCTGACCTTGTCGCCGCCGGCAAGAAACTCGACGAAGTTCTTCCTGCAGACGCCTGGATCGCGGCGACCAATGCAGGTCGTGTGCCGTATTTCGCGCGCCGTCGCTGCATTGACATGATGGGGCTGAGCGACAAGCACATCTCGCGCACGGAGCCTCGTCCCAACCAGGCCCAACACCTCGAGGGCCACTTGAAGGGCGATGGGGGCTACGTGCTAGATCGGCAGCCCGAAGCCATCGTGTTCCTCAGGCTGGCCGTCCGCGGCACAGCACTGGCCGAGGACAACGATTGGTTCGGGGTCGCGCAGCGATTGGCCTTCAGCATCAGCGAGTCAGAGATCGTTCGGGACCCCCGCTTCCGTCGCGAGTACACGCTCTGCAGCCTGCCACTGCCCGATGGGGGCGGCTGGCTGAATGTCTTCGTTCGCGCTGGGACGCTCGATCCCGCAGCGCTACCGGAGATGGTCGTGGCGCGGCACTCCTCCCAGAGGTGAGGTCGGGCTGGGTGCCTGCCCCTGCGCTGGCTGCGAACCTTGGGGACATCCCGTCGAGTCGGCGCTTGTCCCGGGTTTGCGGGGACACGTTTCGCATCTCGCCGACCGTCGTTCTGATGCCTACACGTTGGTCGTGACGGCGCTGCTGTCATCGCTCGGACAGTGGATTGGCTCGGCGGGGGCTCCGTGGGCTGGAGTGTGGGTCAGCGCGCTGGCGTGGACGCTGACCGACAAGTCATTTGAAGAAGGTTGACAGGGCTAGACGGGCTCCATAGTCTCGCTTTGAGGCACCGACACTTCTGCTATGTCGAGGGCTCGCTCTGCTGTTCAGTGCGGGG
>JBLIMM010000174.1:0-9768 GCA_047638635.1 Pseudohongiellaceae bacterium
ACATGGCGCGGTCTTGATCGATCTCGCTAGACAGCTGCCGAGCAACGCCAGTCTCTTCGTAGATTCGGTGCACCTCAACGCTGTGGGCTGCAAGGCCAAGGCCGAGATCGTGGCCGCTGACTTGGTATCTCACCTGCCGTGACGAGCGCGGTGCCTGCCGGTGAGCTGGTGGACACCGGTGAACTGGTGGACACGATTGTTGCGCCTGCCACCGCCCCGGGCTTCGGCGAGCGGGGCATGATTCGTCTGTCCGGCCCGAACGCTGTGCCCATCGCATTGGGACTCCTCACTGTGGTGAGAGTGCCCCAGCCCGGGCGCTTAGGCCGAGGTTGGCTCGAGCTCGCAGAGGCTGCCGCAGCCACGAAGTCTCGTTCTGCAGATCCCAGCGACCCCAGCGACCTCAGCGACCCCAGCGACCCCAGCGACCCCAGCGACCTCAGCGACCTCGGCGACCTCGGCGACCTCGGCGACCTCGGCCCGGAGCATCCCGACTGCGGTCCCTTGGGGATGGCAGCGCCCGTTCCTATAGATCTGCTCTGCTTCAGAGCTCCGCGCTCACTCACCGGTGAGGACGTCATCGAGTTGCACCTGCCGGGTTGGCCTGCGTTGCTCACTGAGGTGCTTCGCCGTTGCATCCAGGCCGGGGCCCGACCAGCAGCTCGGGGCGAGTTTCTCCGGCGGGCGTTGGTGCGGGGACGCATCGACCTCCAGGGTGCTCTGGCAGTGGGGCGCCTGGCAGCCAGTCAAGAGGCCGATGACGCCAGAGCGGCTGCTGGCTGTCTCACCGACCGAACCGCTCGTCTGGGTGCAGCCATGCGCGACGAGCTGCTGAACACCTTGGCCCTTTTAGAAGCCCACGTGGACTTCGAGGAAGATGACACGGAGGCCATCGGTGAGGCGCAACTTCGGGGGGGCTTGGAGCGGGCCGCCGCTCTGGCAAGGGACTTGCTCGCCGGCAGCGCTGCTCGACCCAGCGCTGACGGGGAAACCGACGTGGTGCTCCTCGGCCCACCCAACGCGGGGAAGTCTTCGCTCTTTCTGGCCCTCTGTCCCGGGGCGCAGACCACCGTGTCCCCACAGCCGGGGACCACGCGGGACGCGCTCACCGCTAGCGTTCATTTCGGGGGGCGCCGCTGGCGCCTCATAGACGGGCCGGGAGTGGGCGACTTGGGTGAGAGCTCTTCGGGCGAGGGAGATCTCGACGCTCAGGCGGCGCAGCAGTTCTTGGAGTCGCTGCCCGCCGGGGCGCTGGTCCTGCACGTAGAGTCCGTGTCTTTGCCGGGGGACGACGGCGCTGACCTTGGCCACACGGCCCATCGTGCCCGTCGCCTGGCCGCTGTGGGTGAGCGGGTGCTGATCCCTGTGGCCAGCCGTTGCGATCTGTTGCCGCCCTCTGCCCTGCGGCCGGCGGGCGTGTGCACATCGTCCATCACAGGAGAGGGGCTCGACGAGTTGTGGGCGGCTTTGATCGCTGCCGCGCCGTCCCCCCGAGCCGCGGACGTCGCTGAACAAACCGAAGCGGAAGCCGCCGCCGAGATTTTGCCGCTGCTCGAAGAAGCCGGGGCTGGCGACTTATGGGGCGCCTTGCCGGTCTTGTCGCTGCAGCTGCGAGAGGCCCTTGCCCGGCTGGAAAGCGAACGGGAGCAACCCCTGAATGTGACCGCAGAAGTGCTGGATCGCATCTTCTCGGGCTTCTGTATCGGCAAGTGATCTGTAGCTGATCGCGAAACCTCGCCGGCCCAGGTGGGTAGACTGCTGTGCTCCTATGGCCAACGAAGCTCAAGATGCCGACGACGTGAGCGATCCTTCTTCCCGGATCGAGACGCTGGACTATCAGGCTGAGTATCCGCCCATGTCGGGGGAGCGCGCTGAGTACGTGCGCAATGTCAGTGACGAGGGACTGCCGGGGCAGAAGGCCGTCCATGTGGGTTCCATCGTGGACGGCTACCGCGTCATCCGCCAGATCGGCCGGGGTGGCATGGGGGTGGTCTATGAGGCGGAGCAGCTGAGCCTGGGCCGTCCTGTGGCCTTGAAGGTGATGCCTCCTGCGACCATGCGCAATGCCAAGGCCGCTGATCGTTTTCGGCGGGAGGCCACGGCGGTGGCGCGGTTGCACCATCCGCGCATCGTGGCTGTGCACTCGTTCAACACCACAGCCGAAACCGCCTACCTGGCCATGGAGTTTGTGGACGGCCTCGATCTCTCCGACGTGGTCGACCGGCTCAAGACGGCGCAGCTCCACGGTCGGCGTTTTGTGCGGGTGTCCGGCGCCAACCTGAATCTGGACATCACCGAGTGGGCCCAGGGGCGCAAGCTCGTGGGTTCGAAGCCTGGCGATGCACATCTCGACGACGGCATTATTCTCGACCTGCGCAGTGATCACGAGATGATGGCCAGCTTCATCGAGAACACTGCCGACGCCCTGCGCCACGCCCACGCCCACGGGGTGATTCACCGAGACATCAAGCCCAGCAATCTGATCTTGGGTCCGGATGGGCGCATCAAGCTCACAGACTTCGGCTTGGCCAAGAGCGTCGATGCTGTGGGGACGATCACGGCGTCCGGAGACTTTCTTGGCTCCCCGGCGTACGTCAGCCCAGAACAGGCTGCCACTCGCCGAGTGCTGCTCGACGAACGCAGCGACATCTATTCACTGGGCGTCACGCTCTACGAGCTGCTGACCTTGCACCAGCCCTTCGCTGGCAAGAACGTGGCCGTGGTCTTGCGCAACATCATCACCAAAGACCCGCCGGTGCCCACGAGTCTCAACCCGCGCATCCCCAAAGATCTTGAGACCATCGTGCTGAAGGCGATGGAGAAGGACCCGGACCGTCGCTACCAGAGCGCCGAAGAGTTCGGCCAGGACTTGCGGCATTTCTTGAACTACGAACCTATCACGGCTCGGCCCCTGGGCCTCGTGGCCCGGAGTGTCCGCGCCGTGCGCCGCCATCGGGTGGCTGTGGCGTTGGCAACCATGGGCGTCGCTCTGGCGACCGTGCTCTTGCTCGTGGCCTTGGGGCAAGTGGGCGGAGGTAGTCATCGCCTGGATGCAACGGAACGCTTGCGCCGTTCTCTCGAAGGGCAAGAGCGCATTGACCATCGGGCCCTCGGCGTCATCGAGCTGATTGATCTCGTGGCCGAGGACACGTCTTTGGATGATGCGTTCACACGGCAAATGCGCATCGAATCCATGGTGGCTCAGGCTCGGCGGCAACTGGCTGCAGGGCAATACGGAGAACTCTTCGATCTGCTGGCAACCTTGGACGCGCTCACCAGTCTCGGTGACGAAGCCGACCTGGATCGCCTGCTGCCCAACAACATTCGCAAGGTGAAGATCGACTTGGTGCGCCAGTTGCGCAACGAGTTGGCCAAGAGCGGGCTGGGGCCCGTGGCCGAGCGCAAGTGGCTCGCGGCCTTGGAGCGGCTGCTCATGGATGACGACTGGCAGGTGTGTCAAAACGCCGCTGTGCTCCTGGGCGACCTGGCCAAGCCCTCGACCTTGGGTGGACTGTTAGATGCCTTGGTTCATCGCCGCGATGTGGAGGGACGAGAAGCCATTGTGAGGGCCCTCTCTTATTTCGGCGGCGTGGCGGTTCTGGACACGCTCACGGTTTGCACTCGCGACCCAGCTTGGTCGATTCGTTACGGCGCATTGGAAGCCTTGAGCCGGCTCGCGCCCGACGATTTGATACTGCGCACCGCCCACCTGTCTGTGGATCCAGAGCGCTGGGTGCAGCAGCGCTGGAGTGACGAGCGCCGAGCGGTGGCCGCGCCGAAGGACGGTGGTCAGTGAGCCGTCCGCCGATGCTGTCCGTGGGGCGCCTGGGCTGGCTCTTGCTCGGGTGTCTTTGCATGGTGGGGGCCTTTGGAAGCTGCGATTCTCAGCCCCATCGCGTGGGGGTCTTGCTACCCCAAACTGGCCGCTTTTCCCCCTGGGGGACTGAGGCTCTGCAAGGCCTGACCATGGCCCTCGACGAGGCCAACGCCAGTCGCCAGCCCCACGATCAGATTGAGCTTGTGGTGGCCGATAACATGAGCATTGATTCGGGGACAACCGCTGGCTTTCAGAGGCTGGTTGAGCGTGGCGCCACCGTGGTGATTGGCCCCTTGACCACCGATTTGGCCATGGTGGCTGCAGGTTCGGCGGCGTCCCACGAAGTGCCCATGGTGAGCCCCTCAGCCACAGGGGAGGAGTTCACCCGGGGTAATCTCTACGCCTTCCGCTATTGCTTCACCGACCCAGAGGTCGCTCGTGCCCTGGCTTACTTTGCCCGGCATGACCTGGGGCTCTCGCGTCTGGCGGTGGCGGTCGACTTGGGCTCCCGGTACTCCCTGGGACTGGGGCGCGAGTTTTCTCGGGCCTTCGTCACACGCCACGGCCGCATCGTTGATGAGGTGGCCTACTACGATGATCCGAAGGACCTGGCCCAGGTGCTCGATCGGGTCGCTGAACTGGACGTGGAGGGGGTGCTCCTGGCTGGCTACCACGACAGCGTGGTGGCCATGATCGAAGGGGCCACGGACGCTCGGGTGAAGAAGCTGGTCTTGCTCGGCTCGGATGGTTGGGAGGGTCCGCGGATCGCGGCTGTAGTCCCTGGGAAGGTGGCACAGGCTTACTACACCAGCCATTTCAGCCCAGGGGAGAGGCAAGTGCCCAGCGAGCGTCAGACCTTGGTCGACGGCTTCGTGTCCCATTACCAGTCAGAGCACGAGGGGCCCTGGCCCACGGACTTCGTGGCTCTGGGCTACGACGTGGGGCGAGCTGTGTTCTCGATCTTCGACGAGGGCCTCGATGGCAATGAGATGCGCCTTCGCTTTCGAAATCTGCGCCGTGAGGGGGTCACGGGCTCGGTGCAACTGAACAGCCAGGGAGACCCAGTGAATAAGTCGATTGTCTTCGAAGAGCTGCACACTCCCGGCGGCCCTCATTTTTGGAGTCGTAGCGGCAACTGATGCCCTGCGCTGGCCGCTTGGAGAGGGCCGCCTGCTGGCTGTCCCCTGCCCAGGCAATTCGAACACCGAGACCCTGGGTTTTGTTGTCGGGTCTTTCCGAAGCACTACATCTTGTGGGATACTCCCCGTCCGTTGCTGAACGCCACTAGGCGTTCCATTCGCTCTGGAGGGATTTCCGGCGTGCGCTGTCCGTACTGCAAGGCAAACAACGACCGTGTGATCGATTCTCGCACCTCGGGCGAAGCGGATGTGATCCGTCGCCGTCGAGAGTGCCTCGAGTGTGGTGGCCGCTTCACTACCTACGAGAAGGTCGGCGAGACGCCTCTCAGGGTGGTCAAAAAAGACGGTAACCGCGTGCCATTTGATCGGGAGAAGCTGCTCGGCTCGATGATGGTGGCTTGCCATAAGCGGCGTGTTGAGACCGACACCCTTGAGGCGTTGGTGGCCGATATCGAGGTCAAACTCCACGAAGTCTTCGATAAAGAGGTCGCCAGCAAATATATCGGGCACCTGGTCATGGACGCCCTGCGGCGCCTCGATCAAGTGGCCTACGTGCGCTTTGCCAGCGTCTACCGCGAGTTCAAAGACGTGAATCAGTTCTTGGACGAGCTGAAGCCACTCTTGAGCGCCGAGCTTGAGCCTGAGCTACCGGTCGACGGGGTCGATGTGACTCCAGCAGCCCGAGGGGGCAATCGTGCGCAGGAGCCCTGAGTTTCCCTGCCCTGCGGCTGTTTTGGGGCCTGATGGCCGGGTTGAGCCTTTTGACGGGGCCCGCTTGGCAGTGTCCTTGCGCCACGCTCTCGAGATCGCCGCCCAGGCTCCTAGGGGCACCAGAGCCCAGTACCGCGCGGCTGACCTAGCTGCTGTGGTCGAGCTCTTCCTCTCCCGGGACGAGCAAGGCCCCCTCGTGGGGCGGGACGAAGTGGCCGATCTGGGCCGCCGCGTCTTGATCGAGACCGGGCACGATGTCGCTGCTGAAATCTACGAAGCTCGGCGTTTGCGGGCTCGGCTGAAGACTCCGCACAAACCGGGCGCCGATCCGTACTCGCTGCCCCTCGCCGAGCTGATCTCCGAAGGGGTTCCCGGCAGTGCCATCGATCGGCGTCTTGCCGGAGCCTTGTTTTGCGACCACGCGCTGCGGCATGTCCTGCCGTCGGACGCCGTGGCGGCTCAAGCCGATGGATGGATTGACTTTCGTCCGTGGTTGACCGGGGCGCGGGTCGTCGAGGCGGTCCTGCCTCGGGGCTGGGCAGCCCATCAAGGAGGAGGGCGGGCTCCCCGCTCCTCAGTCCTGGGAGCTGCCTTAAGACCCTTGGTGGGGTTAGTGCTCGATCACTTGGTGATGCCCTGGGAAGGGCCGTTGCCAGGGCAGCGAGCCGCTCAAGATCTGGGCCACCAGCTGGTCAATGCTGATCCCTCCGCGGGGCGAGTCGTGCTGAGTTTGTCCGCAGATCGACTGGGTCTGGGAGAAGCTCTGGTTCCAGGCTTGCTCTCAGCCATGGAAGACATCCCCATGGCGCGATGGGCTCTACGGTTGCATGGGCCTTGCGATGATTTTTCGGCCTTGGCAAGGCTCAGCGGTTCCGCAGCGTCCGTCGAAGTGAGTTGCGTAGCACCGCCCACAGGTTGTGTGAGCGCCGCAGCACGGATCGACCTGGTGCGCTTGGCTGAGGTTGCTGGTGTCGGGCGTCCTGGGGTTTTCCTCGATGTGGTCGCTGAAGCAGTCCAGCTGGCTCAGCGGGGCCTTTGTGCTTGGGCCGATTCTGAACCTGTGAGTGCCGCCCGGCAGGCCTTGGCTCCTCATTTAGGGGACGGGGCCACGGAGAGCGTGCGTGTTGAGCTGGCCGGCTGGTCCGACGCCCGGCGACTGTTACTCGGCGATGGCATCAGAGCCAGGGCCAATGGCGATGATCTCGCCGCTGCCTTGGGCGAACGCCTCTCCAGGGAAGGCCAGAATGAGGGCCTTCATCGTTTGATGCTGGTGGCTTCGGGGAATTCACCTGAAGATGCCGCCGAAGTGGCTCGCCTCGCCGAGCTCCTTCGCCTTTGTTCCGGGGCTGCTTTGCCAGCTTCGGTGACCTCTTCGGCCCTGGCTGAAGACCTCTACCGGTCAGTCTTTGCCGGGTCTTCTACCCCTACTGGCAGCAGTTCATGCGCCTGACTAGCATCGAAATCCAAGGCTTTAAGTCTTTCGCCGACCGGACCATTCTCCATCTCCCTCCGGGGCTGACGGCGATCGTGGGCCCGAATGGTTGTGGCAAGAGCAACGTCATCGATGCGGTGAAGTGGGCCCTGGGCGAACAGCGCGCGTCCGCCCTGCGCGGCAAAGACATGCTCGACGTGATCTTCAAGGGCAACGGAGCCCGGGCGCAGCGCAACTTCGCTGAAGTGTCGCTGGTGTTCGACAACACCGATGGGGTTCTGCCCGTTGATTACACCGAGGTGGTGCTCACGCGCAGGCTGTACCGCAGCGGTGAGAGCGAGTACATGCTCAACCGCCAGGCGGCGCGACTGAAAGACATCCGCGACCTGTTGCTCGACACTGGCTTGGGAGCCAGTGCTTACTCGGTGATGGAGCAGGGGCGCATCGATGCTGTGCTCTCTGCCAATGCCCTAGAGCGCCGACGTATTTTTGAAGAGGCTGCTGGCATCAGCCGCTACCGGGCACGCCGCCGTGAGAGCGAGTTGAAGCTCGCACGCACCGAGCAAAACTTGCTGCGCTTGGGTGATGTGCTCGAAGAGCTTGAGAAGCGCCAGCGGTCGCTCAAGGTGCAGGCGGGACGGGCGCGCACTTACGTTGAGTCACGAGATCGTTCGCGGCAGTTGCGTTCGCTCTACTTCACCCACCAGTGGCACGATCTGGGTGGGACCATGCAGCAGCAGGGCAGCGACGAGAGCACCCTGAGTGAGGCCGAAAAGGGTGCCCGGAGCGAGCTAGAAAGCTCCCGTCAGTCCGTGACAGCTTTGCAAGAGAAGCTGTCGACTGTGCGCCAAGTGGTGGATGAAACGGCCGAGTCCTTCCGCCAAGCCACGGGCGAGGTGGAGGCCCTGGGGGAACGGCAAAGCTCTCTTCGCGAACGCATCGCTGACGTTGCGAATCGCCGAGAGCTCCTTGAGGGACGAGTCCAATCTCTCCAACAAGCTCTCGAGGCCCGGCGTCTAGAAGTGGCAGGCGTGGGCAAGCGCTTAGAAGAAGTGTCTGCCGAAGCGAGCCGCTGGGAATCCTCGGTCGCCGAATGCAGTACCGCTCACCGAGCAGCTCTCGAAGAGTTGCAGCAGTGGCGGAAATCCACCGAAGAGCGTCGCGAGGCAGCCTTGGCACGCCTTGGCACGCTCACTGAATATCGCAACAGACGCTCGGCTGCGGCGTCGCGCCACGCAGGGCTCACCGCATCCCGCGATCGCTTGGACGAGCAGATCGTCGTTCTCGATGTGCAGCTCGAAAGCCAGGCAGAGTTGCAAAAGGAACTCTTCGCCAAGGCCCGCGCTCTCGACAAGGAAGTTGAGGTCACCGGCGCCGAGCTCAGCTCGCGTCTTGACCAGGAGCAGCGCCTTGGCAGCGAACTGCAAGGGCTCGACAGCCAGCTTCAAGATGTCCGCGAGAAGTTGGCCGCTGCCACGAGTCGCCGGGGCACGCTAGAAGAGCTGATCCAGCGCCGCGATGGTGTGGCCCCGGGCGCTGTGAGCTTGCTCGAATCCAGCGTCGACGGCCTTCACGGTCTGCTCATCGATCATGTCGATGTGCCTCTCGGCTTGGCCCAGGCGGTCGAGGTCGCGTTGGGTGCCACGACACAGGCGTTGGTGGTCGCGGACCGGGCGTCTGGCTTGTCTGCCTTGGAGCACTTGGCTTCAGTGAAGGGCGGACGGGTGGCTTTGATCCCCGCTGACTCCATGATCGCTCGGCAAGGAGCCGCGCCGGGCGAACGTCTACTCGACCAGCTGCATGTGACGGACCACCACTCTATGTTTGAGGGGTTGTTGTCCCACGTGCGGCTTGTGGCCGACCGGGCTGCCCTGGCTGAGATTCAGGCGGACGGAGTCACCGTCTGGGTGACGCCCGCAGGGGAGTTGCTCGATGAGCACGGTGTGCTGCGTGGCGGTGCAGCGGGTAAAGAGGGTGGCCTCGTGGCCCGTCGCGCTGAGCTGGCCGAGTTGGTCGTTGCCTGCACGTCCCTCGAGAAGAACACGGCTTTGCTCTCTGCCCAACGGGGAGAGATCCACGAGCAGTTGCGTCAGGCTCGCGAGTTTGTGGGTGAGTCTCGCAAGGCTCTGCGAGAGTTTGAGACCGACCGAGAGCGAGCATCGGAGGCCGAGCGCCAAGGGGCAGCACGGCACCAGGGCCTGCAAAGAGACCGTGGCCTGCGCATCGCTGACTTGGAGAAGCTCGCTGTTGAGTTGACCGCGGTGGCAGCCACGTTGGCAGAGGCGATTCGCCTTGAGGGTGAACTCGAAGCCTCTGTGGCCGCAGACCGAGCAGAAGAGGCCCGTGAAGAGCTGCGCCAGAGAGAGCTTCAGGCCACGTTCGCAGCGGCTCAAGAAGCGTTGGCTGCAGCGCGCCTCGAACATTCCGCGCGCCGTGAGCGTCAGGACGCCCTTGAGAGCGAGCGGCGTCAGGTTCAGCGAAGTGCAGACGAGCGCGGCCAAGAAGCCAAGAATGCCGTGGGTGAACTCGATGGTTTGTCGGGGCTGCGCGAAGGCTTCGAGGAGAAACTCACTGTTCTCGACGAGCGTTGTAGCTTGCTGACTGGCCAGCGTGACGCTCGGGCCGAGGCTCTGTACAAGGTCAGAGAGAGTTCGAACACAGTCGGTGGCGAA
>JBLIMM010000175.1:0-9733 GCA_047638635.1 Pseudohongiellaceae bacterium
GTGGGGGGCCCGGCCTGCCCCCTGCGGGGGGGTGGGGCGCGCCCCCACGACTGGCCTGCTAGGTCCAAGGCTCGCCAGAGAAGCGGCCCTTCTCGTCGCGCACAACCCGGGCGAAGCCCACCGCAGGATCGTGGGTGAAGAACACGGAGCCGTTGCGCTCGACCAAGTCGCTGAGGCACGCGGCCTTCTCGTCAATGAGTCGCTCGGGAAAGCGGTCGTAGCCCATGGTGATGGGCAGGTGCATCCAGGGCATGCCCGGGATCATGTCGCTGACGAAGAGCAGCGGCCCTTCGTTTGTGGCGATCTCGGTCATGAGCAAGCCAGGTGTGTGCCCGTCAGAGAGGTGAAACCTGTAGCCCTCTCCGAGAGTGGCGCTGCTTTGTCCACTGACCACTTCGAGCCGCCCGCTGTCTTGCAGCAAAGTCTGCAAATGGGGGATGTACGAAGCCCGGTCGCGGCTGTGCGGCTGCAATGCGCGCTCCCAAGAACCGCGCCCCACGATGTACGTAGCGTTAGGGAAGAGCAGCGTGGGCTGCTGGCCCTCAACCCAAGCGGAGAGCAAGCCGCCCGCGTGATCAAAGTGCAGATGGCTGAGCACCACCACGTCGATGTCTTCCGCAGTGAGCTGGCGAGCGGCGAGGCTTTGCAGGAGCACGTGCGCCTGCTCGACCACGCCAAAGCGCTCGCGCAGTTTCGGCTCGAAGAACGCGCCGATGCCTGTTTCGAACAGCAGTCGCCGAGGCTTGTCCGCGCCGTCGATGTGTTCTTCTACGAGCAGGGCCCGACAGGCGAGGTCGATGCGTCCGAGCTCATCGGCAGGGGCCCAGCGCTGCCAAACCGCCCGGGGACAGTTGCCGAACATGGATCCGCCGTCGAGCTTCTGAGAGTTGCCGAGAAGCGCTGTGAGCGTGCGGGTGATTGTCATGGTCGATCTTTCGCTGTGGTAGCCGGGGCTCTTCGTGGTCTTACTGATCTTCGCCGATGTACCCCAGCTGTCGGAGCTGCTCCATTTGTTGGGCGTCCAACTCGACCGCTTGGGTTTGCTCGGAGAGTGGTGTGAGCAAGCCGTTGACGCGGGGAGCCAAATCGATGACCCACTGCGCCAAGCGCTCTTGCTGTTCAGCTGCGAGGTTGTGCTTTTCACCGGGATCTTTGAGCAGATCAAAGACTGAGATCACTTGCCCGGTGGCCAGAGCCTCAGGGTCAGACTTGGCCATGATCTTAAGGCTGTTGGCTACCACCGACATCATCGGGGCGCTGTCCGCGTCGGGCCAGTTGAAGGAGTAGACGTAGCGACCCGGCTGTGGATCGATGAGCGACGGTCCGCTCCAGAGGGGGTCTACGGAGAGGCCGGCGAGCTGGGTCAGGGTGGGTGCGATATCGACGAGGGACACAGGGGCTGCGACGAGTGCCGGCTCGAGGGACGGCGCGCGAACGATCAAGGGCACTCGCAGTAGCTCGTCGAAGACTGTGCGGCCGTGAAAGAAGAAGCCGTGCTCGTGAAAGGCGTCCCCGTGATCACTGGTGAAGAGGATGATGGCGTCGTCAGCCAGGCTGCGTTCTTCGAGAAGCTCGAGCAGTTGTCCGAAGCTGGTGTCGAGCTCACGCACGGTGGCGAGGCGCAGGTTGGCCAGGGATGGCGCCAGGGCTGCGGCGCGTGTGTCGATGTCGTCGGTCTTCTTGCCGAGGGCCATGGCGTCCGCTTCGAGCTTCGCCAAAGCCGCTTCAAACCAGAGGAAATCGTGCTGCCCCTTGGGGATGCCGAGTTGCTCTTGCAGGGCGGCCCGAGTTGCGTCGCTCGGCAGGTACGGCGTGTGGGTGTGATAGCTGTGCACCATCAGCAGCAGCGGTCGCCCGTCATCTGCGTCGAGGAGCTGCTCTGCTACTTCAAGAGTTGTTGGCAGGCTGCCTTGGTGCAGCTCTTGAAACCACTCGAAGCCACGATCGAGGCCGTAACGCCGGGAGACGAAGGCAGAGTCGGTGACCGCTACGGTGCGGTATCCCGCCGCGGCGAAGGTCTCGGCCAGGGTGGCTGCAGGAGACGACGGGTGTCGACTGCGGTCCACGCCACCGTGTTGCCCTGGGTGTACGCCGTAGAGCAACGAGGCCACCGACGGCAGGGTCCAAGTGGAGGGAGAGCGAGCTTGGGTGAATCTCTGCGCGGTTTTGGCGAAAGCGTCGAGCTGCGGAGTCAGCCCAGGGTGATCCAGGTCGTCGGCGCGAAAGGTGTCGGCCACAAACATGATCACGTCTGGGCGCTGCGGATCCGGCAGGCGTAGCTCGCTGTGCGCTGGACGAATGGCAGGGCCGTGGACGAGGACGTGTCCCAGCCCAGGGGGCACGGAGAACTCAAGGGTGTGGGACGAAGAGTCGCCGGCGACGGTGCCTGGTAAGACGATGTCGTGAAGCGTGGCGGCGAAGCTGTCCGGGGGCAGCGCACCGATGTCGAGGAGCTGGCCGTCCCAGAGCACGTTGAGCACTTGGGGGAGCTCGTTCACCTGCTCTTGGTTCTCTGGTCTCAGGGCGACGGAGAACCGCAGAACCCCGGGAAAGTCCACGGTGACGTCGAGCGCCACGGACCTGCCGCTGGCCAGGGCGAACCCGTCGCTGGCAAGGGATGGCGAGACAACCCGGCGGGGCCGGCTTGAGAATCCGCTGAGTTGGATCCAGCTCGAGCCGTTGTCTGAGCGACGACTGGCCCCGGGCGCAGGCGAGACAGTGACGGGCCCTGAAGCCGCCGGCGCCTCGGGGACCGTCGCTGAGTCGCTGCAGGAGATGGACAGCAGCACCGCGGTGGACCCGGCCAGCCGTCGCAACCCTTGGCTCAGCGAACTCAGCGGAGATCTCACATGGGCTCGAAAAGGGCGCTGGGAGGCGGCTGAGCGGGCAGGCATGAGATCGACCGGGTGAGGGAGGGGCAAGGATCGTAGCAGGCCCCGGGTGAGCTGCCAGGGGACAGGGTCTAGAGGCTGGAGCGACCTTGCCATCCGTTGCTAGAATGCCCGGTTCGACGACGAGCCAGAAAAAGAGGAATCCAGACTATGACCACTGCGACTGAGACCCGGACATTCCAAGCCGAGACGCGCGAGCTACTCGACCTGATGATCCACTCGCTCTACTCCAACAAGGAAATCTTCCTGCGGGAGTTGATCAGCAATGCCTCCGACGCCATCGACCGGTTGCGCTTTGCTGCGCTGACCGACGATAGCTTGCGCGAGAGCTCTCACCGGCCGCGGATCGCACTGGAGACCTTCCCCGATGCGAAGACGTTGATCATTGATGACAACGGCATCGGTATGACCCGGGATGAAGTCATCTCGAACATCGGCACGATCGCTCGTTCTGGCACACGAGAGTTTGCCAAGGCGATGGCCACGGCGAAGTCCGACGACAACACCACCCCCGAGTTGATCGGTCAGTTCGGTGTGGGTTTCTATTCGTCGTTCATGGTCGCCGACGAAGTGGTAGTGGTGACGCGCAAGGCGGGCACCGAGCAAGGCACGCGCTGGACCAGCAAGGGCGATGGCGAATACACCATCGAAGATTGCGAGAAAGCCGAGCCGGGCACGCGCATCACCTTGCACCTGCGCAAAGGCGCCGACGATGGTGATGATGCCGACGAAGGCAGCGACGACGGCAGCAACGAAGAACAGGTGGACTACACCCAGGAGTGGGCTCTGCGCGAGGTGATCAAGCGCTACTCCGACTTCGTCGAATACCCCATCGAGATGGACGTCGAGCGCACCCAGAAGGTCAAGAACGACAAGGGTGAAGAGGACGAGGACGCAGAAGAAGAGACCGTCGTCGAAACTGTGGTGATCAACTCCATGAAGCCCCTGTGGCGTCGCTCCAAGAGCGAGATCACGGCCGAGGAGTACAAGGAGTTCTATCACCACGTGTCTCACGATTGGGCCGAGCCCCTTGAGACGATTCACTTCAAGGCGGAGGGCACCCACGAGTACACGGCGTTGCTGTACCTGCCCAAGACTCGCCCCACTGATCTGCTCGACCCGAACCATGACAAGTCGCGGCTCGCGCTGTACGTGAAGCGCGTGTTCGTCATGGCTGACTGCGAAGAGCTCGTGCCGTCGTGGCTGCGCTTCGTGCGGGGCTTGGTGGACAGTGACGATCTGCCGTTGAACGTGTCCCGTGAGACGCTGCAGCACACTCGCCAGATGGGTCGCATTCGCACCCGTGTGGTGAAGAAGGTGCTGGGCGCCATGAAGAAGATGTTGGCCGACCGGCGCAGTGACTACGTCAATTACTGGAAGTCTTTCGGCCTGGTCTTGAAGGAAGGCATCGTCACCGACCACGAGCATCGCGACGAGTTG
Organism: Pseudohongiellaceae bacterium; assembly: GCA_047638635.1. Lineage (GTDB taxonomy): Bacteria > Planctomycetota > B15-G4 > B15-G4 > B15-G4 > CAZIAK01. The sequence goes on from JBLIMM010000175.1 coordinate 4,332, forward strand.
GCTGGCCTGAGCTTGTTTGGCTCAAGCCTTGGCGCGGACCTGACCACGTTGGGTGAGTACGTCGAGCGTATGCCTGAAGAGCAGAATGACATCCTGTTTCTCACGGGCTCCGAGCGCAGTTCTCTCGAACAGTCGCCGCATCTTGAGGCAGCAAAGGCCAAGGGCTTCGAAGTGCTCTTCCTGACTGATCCCATTGATGAGTGGGTGGTGGGGCATATCCCCATGTTCGCTGAGAAGAAGCTGGTGGCCCTCGATCGAGGTGACGCTGACTTAGGCGAGAGCGACGAGAGCAAGAAGGAGCGTGAAGAGCAGCAGGAGGAGTACGGCGAGCTGCTGAAGACCATGCAGACGTCCCTCGACGAGTACGTGAAGGAAGTGCGCCTGACCAACCGCTTGTCGGACAGCCCGGCTGTGCTGGTGAGTGGCGATGGCGACATGACTCCTCAGATGGAGCGCATCCTGCGGGCTTCGGGCCAAGAAATGCCGAAGTCAAAGCGGGTGCTGGAGCTGAACCCAGATCACGCGGTCTTCTCGAAGATCAAGTCGCTCCACTCGGTAGATGCTGAGGGTGAGTCCTTCGGTGAGTTGCTCGAGCTGGTCTATGGCCAGGCGCTCTTGGCCGAGGGCAGCGATTTGCCGAACCCGGCGCGCTTCGCTCAACTCGTCGCGGGGATGATGGCTCCCGGGAGCTGAACTTCTCAGATCGTCTGAAGTTCAACGGAGCGGCCGCTCTTCCTGACTCGGGAAGGGCGGCCGCTCCTGTTTTGAGAGCGCCGTCGCCGCGAGCCTTTGTGCCTTCGTGCGTGCCTTCGTGCGTGCCTTCGTGCGTGCCTTCGTGCGTGGTGGCTAAACCGTGTTGCCAAGTTCGCTACTGCGCAGAGTCGTCCGGTAGCCAGGTCTCGTGGACAGACAGCCACTCCACCCCGTGGGGTGCTGAGGGTTTGGCTCGCAAGAGCGCGCTGCTGATGCGTCCCCTCGATTCGTGGTGACCAGACTGCCACTCTTCGTAGTGCGCTAGTGCGAGGGTCTCGGTGAGACTGCGCACGGTTAGACTTTTGGTCCAGATGCGCAGCTCCCCTGAGACGTTGGAGTTGTGGGCTTGGCGGAGGCTGTCCAGCAGCTCGTCGCGCTCGGTCTTGATGCCCGAAGGGGAGACAATATGAAAGCCTCTCGCCATGACGTCAGCGCAGCGGGCGAAGGTTGCTGCGTCGTTGGGGATGCGGCCAACGAACCAGTCCGCGAAGAAGCCGTGGAGGTCAGCGATTTCAGCGGCGATGTTCTCTGTGTTCACGACGGGCTCGGTACGGCTGTGTGAGGGGTGAGCGTTGGTGACCCCTGATACTGTCACGGGGCCCGGCCGGAGTTTAGCTGGGTGGGCAGCGCGACCCTCGGGGCGACCGCTTGGGCTCTGTGCCCGTCAGGAGGCGCCACTCTCGTTGCCGGCCGCTTTGCGTGCTTCGACGGCGTCGCGCAACATGCGCAGAGGGGCGTCGTCCTGCTCTTCGAGCTTAGCTCTGACCTTCTTCGCTATGGGCTTTGCCATGAACGACGTGGCGGAGACGTCGCCACTGAGGTCGACTCTACAGGAGCCCTCAGAGAGCTCGGTGATGCGCACATCGAACGATGCCTGGAGTCCCATCTTCGAGCTCTGACCCGCGATGTGGTACGGCGGGCTGCTGTCAGGCCCTGGCCCGGAGTGCGCGGTGATCTCTACGTCGAGAGTCTGGCTCGTGCCCGCAACTCGGCGCGTCTCCCGCCAGATCGAGCCCACCCTGAGCGGCCCGGGGGTGATCAACTCACGTGCCAGGAGACCAATGGTCCAATCAGGGCCAGCCGCAGTGTCGGTGGCGTATGCGTAGACCTCGTCTGGGGAGGCGGCGACGTCAATGGTCCAGTGCAAATTACCCATGGCTCAAGCCCTCGAGTGCTGTGCGGATGCGAAGGGCCGAGATTACCCAATTGCCTTGGATTCAAGCGTACCGATGGATCGATGGTCGGCCAGAGGCGCTGCAGCAATGCCCTCGCGACGATCCCGGTCCCGTCAGGGAATGGTGATCAGGACCGCTTGCCCGCCGAAGACAGGCATACCCACAACGACCGTGTCCAGAACGTCGAGCTCAAGCCCGCTGAGGGGCGGAACAGTCAACTGAATCATGCCCTGAGCGTTGGTCTGCCCAGAAGCAACCACGACGCCAGAAGCATTGGTCACCACGACGGTGTAGTACGACGCCGGACCACTAATACCCACGAGCAGAGGCAGATCGAGCGAGCTGACGGGCGGTGCCGGGTTGTTGCGGTGATGGACACGTTTGGGAGGGAGTGGGGAAACGCCACCGCCCCCTGACAGAAGCGGCGGAGCCAACGGAATACTGCCTGCTGTTTCACTGGCAGATAGCAGAAGCAGAAGGGCGGGTGCCGCCAGCCAGTGAATGAAGGCTCGGGTTGGGGCATGCCTCATGTGCAGCCTCCCGTACTCCCCAAAGAAATCAAAGAAGCCTTGATGCGCTCTGGATCGCGACCGATCACACCAGCAAACCAAGATGCCTTCTCGTTGATGAGAGCTAGCCACCATGCGGCGTCATCATGTGCCTCAGTGCTCTGCCGGAACTGACGGCAGGTGCTGTCGAAGCGTCGTTCGTCATGAAGCTCGGCACAGGCAATCGCTACGTTGAACAGGCAGGTCAGGCTGCTTGGAGACCGCCGAAGGACGGCATCGCCAAGATTGAGAACCTGGTCGAAGCGGCCTGCGCCAATAGCAACCGTCTGCAGGTGCTCTTGAACATGGTTGATCCAAGTTCGACTCAGCGGGGATGCCAACATGCGGGAAAAAACTCGGTCGGCATGTTCAACATTGTCTACTGCTTGAGCAGTCCTGCCCTTCAGGAATTGGACCCGTGAAGTCGGCCCCTCGATGCTCTCTGCCACTCGAAGACAAGCCATGGTCGCTTTCGACGCCGTTGATTCAGACGGAGCTGCGAGTGGAAGCTTCGAAGTCTCGAATTGCAAGCCGGTGCGGGCCCGCAAATGGCTTAAATCTGCGTTGATATCTACAACGCTGCGAGGTTCCTCAAAAACGCGGCTGGCAACATCCGAGGCACTGTCAATCTGCATGAAGCAGGTCCGCGCCATCTGGTACGCCAGCTCGCCTAGCTTGTCCCGGCCGGCGCTTGCGCTGCGGGCTAGGATCTCCTGAACCATCGCTTCTGAGGGGCTCATTTGGAGGGTCCTTTCAGCACGTCGTCGACCACTCGGGCGAGGCGCTTGCGAGCTTCGAGCAGTAGCTCTTCCACTTCGGCGTAAGGTCTGTCTCGTTGGATAGCGATGTCGGAGATGCTCAGGCCGGCGATATCTTTGGCCCGTAGTACTTGGCAGTAATTCAGGTCGAGGCGGTGGAAGCTGATACGCGAGGCGTGGGCCACCATGGCTTCCACGTTGCCTTTGCGCTTCGCCTGGGCATCCTCCCATACCTGGGGTTCTTCAGGGTCGGGGACCTCGGAAAGTGCCAGATCGCGGATGATTGTCTCGGCGTCCACCTCTAAGCGGTCGGTGGTAAGCTCGACGAGTAGCCGAAAGGCAGCACTATCGTCAGCGTTGCGGAAGTGTCTGAGTAACGCAGTGGCGGCGCGATCGACCTGCAAGTCATCGGAGAGATCGAGGGCTGAAGGTCGGAAAGGGCATCAGGGCCCAGCATCTCGCGGATGCGCTCCAACCCACCGTCAGTCACTGACTGTCTCCTAGCCCTTTGCCCAGCGCGATGTGAGTACCAGTTTTTCCCGCTGACTACCGCAGGAAGAATACGCAGCAACGCATGAAACTCGATGAGCGAAGCTACTATCCCGCCCTGGGGGCGTCAAGGTCAGATTAGGCAGGGGGGCAGGGTAGAACGGCGTTCTCTCGCCCATGGCATGCGGGTTTTTGTCGATATATTGACTGCAGCGTGGCGCGCCGATTCAGAGGCCTGGGGATGGGGTTTCCGCGCCAGAGCGCGCTAGAACGCGCCAGAAATGCAGACGCCTTGTGGGGGCTGCAACGATTCCCAGCGCCCCCAGATCCCCACCCGTGTCATCCCCGCCTGGAGCCTGTCGTCGACGGAGGTCGCGACCGCGCTTTGCGCCGGCAGGATGTGGGCCCGGTCGGTGTAGGGTGTCGCCTTCCTTGGTGGCTTGGCGAACCCGCCCGTGCAACGTGCAACTCACCAGCGACCCAAAACTCTCTCTCCCCCGAAGACATGCTCATGCTGATCAAAGCTTTCCTGGCCGCCGTACTTCTTGGCGCATCCTCTCTGTTCGTGGCTCAAGATGCTGAAGAGCCTATTCGCAACGGCGAGTATCTCGTGGAGGGCGGTCACTCCACGGCCCTCTACCGAGTGACGCACTTGGGGGTCAGCGCTTTCTGGGGACGCTTTAATCACGTTGAAGGCAAGGTGATCTACGACGCTGACGACATGTCGAAGACGAAGGTCTCCATCACCATTCCTGTGGAGAGCATGGACAGCAACAGCGATCAGCGGGACGGGCATCTGTTGAGCCCCGACTTCTTCAACGGGAAAGAGTTCCCTGAGCTGACGTTTCGCAGTACGTCCGTGAAAGAAGGTGATAACGGTGCCCTGGAGATGACCGGCAAGTTCACCATGCTCGGAGAGACGCACGAAGTCACCATGACGGCCGAGCGGATTGGTTACGGCGATCGTGGGCGCATGGGTTACCGCGCAGGCTGGGAAGCAGATTTCACGATTCTGCGCTCCGACTATGGCATGGACTTCATGACCGACATGCTGGGCGACGACGTGCGCATCATCGTGGCACTCGAAACGATTCTGCAGTAATCAGCTCGACCTGAGAGAGGGCCCCAAGGGATGGACGACATCACGATTCTCTACGTGGTGGGATTGCCTCTGCTCATAGGAGCGGTGGGGCTGTGGGTGGCGCGGCTTGGCCCGCCGTCGCTCCGTGGGCTCATTGCGGGCGTTGCTGTGGTGGCGTCCTCCATCGTGGTGCAAGGGGTGCTGGTGGCCTGGCCAAAGTTTCCTCCCCGGCAGTCTCTCGACTTGCTGCCGTTGCTCATCGCTAGCGGAGCTGTTCTGGCCGGGGTGCGTGGACGTTTGCTGACCGTCTCCGCGGCGATCGTCTTGGCTGCGGCGCCGTCCTGGTTCTTGTTGGATCGCTTGCCTGGCACAGAAGCGTCCGCCCGAGTGTTGTGGTCCGCAGGCACGGCTGCAGTGCTCTTGTTGCTCTGGTGGCCGACTTTGGCGAAGACCTCGCGCCCTGGTGCAGGCCCTGGAGTGATCGCGGTGGTCGCCGGTGGCGCAGCAGGCACGGCCTTGTTCTCGTCGAGCCTCAAGGTTGCAGAAATCACTGGCGGCCTGGCGGTCTGCTTGGCCCTCATCGCGGTGCTCACCCTCT
>JBLIMM010000176.1:0-9652 GCA_047638635.1 Pseudohongiellaceae bacterium
TGGATTTGGGCTAGAATCCCCGCCGTGACCACCGACGCCAAGCAACTTTTCGAGACCTCCATCGAGCAGGTGGCTGCAGGCCAAGTCCGCAAGGCCCTGGCAACCCTGCTCGATGCCCTGGTTATCGACCCCAAACACCACGAATCCATCGAGGCCGCGGGGCGCATCTGCCGCATGCTCGGTGCCCCCGAGGACGCCGCCCTCTTCGAGCAACTCGCAGAGGCTCCCAACGACCCCGAGGCGCTCTTCTGCCTGGGACATCGCCTTGTGGCCCAAGAGAGGCCAGATGCGGGTTCTGTCCTGTTGCTGCGCTCTCTCAAGGCTTTGCCCCCTGGGACAGAGTCATCCACAGTGCGCCGTGAGCTGGCCTTCGCCCGCTTTCTTGAGCGGCGCTTCGGGGACTGTCTTTCCACCTTGTCGCCCCTGGCAAACGACCCAGAACTCTCCGAAACCGAGTCTCTCGACGTCTTGCTGCTGCAAGCCGAGGCCAGCCTGTGCGCCGGGCGCCGTGAACTCTCCGAGCAGTTTTTGGCCTCCGCAGAAGAACTGGGCAGCGACGATCGCCAACGCCAGCACCTCGACGCCCTGCACGCCCTGATAGGCCGCGCCAGCCACTGGCCAGAGAGCCTGACTGACCTGGGCCTGCGCGAATGGCACTTCATTCAGCATGGTGGCGTGCTGCTCAAGACCGCCGGAGGCTACTTCGAGGACGGTTCCATGGCAGGCCGCTTCGAAGTGCTCGACCTACGCCTCGATATGGTCGCCTTCTTGCTGCAACGGATGGCCCACCTACTCAACAGTCGCGGCCTTTTACCCGAGGTGATTATCTCCGCTAGCCCCCTGGCCGAGCCCCTGGCCCAAGCCTTGGGTCGCTACTGGGGCTTGCCCGTGCTGAACGAGATGGTCGAACGTGCGGGCCGGGACGCCCTGCTCGTGGCCACCAACGCTGCCGAGTTCACCCCTGTGGCCGCAGGCCTCGTCCATCACCGGGCCGAGCTGCGGCTCTTTGCGCTCAACCTTGACTGGTCCCAGGACGCGATCGTCTGCCCCGAGCTCGTCGGCGTGCTGGCTCGCCGGGTCTTCCTCCCCTGGGAAACTCGATACACGGTTGAGGAGGGTCAGAGCGAGATGAAAGAAACAGCTGCCGATCCGCGCTCCGCCCAAGAGATTGCTGCCGACCTGGTCACCGCCATGGGCGCGCTCCCCGACGACGACGGCAAGGCCCGGGGGGAGTTCGAATCTTTTTACGCCCCTCTGTCCTCGGGCTTGGTGCTAGGCAACGAGCACGCGCACCCGTTGCGCCGACAATTCACCCACGTGTCCCCCGCCTGGACACCCATGCGCCGGCCCGGGCTCGCACAGTCCGAACCATAAAGCCCCTCAAAGACCCACCACATGATCAGCCTGCTACCCCGTGTTCGCACACTGTGCGACCTGGTCGAAAATCCCGCCCAATACTTGGGTGGCGAGTTCAATATCGTGGTCAAAGACCCGGCCCAAGTTCGTGGGACCATGGTCCTTTGCTACCCGGACGTCTACGAGATCGGCAGCAGCCATAACGGCTCGCAGGTTCTCTATGACGTGATCAATCGACGGGATGATCTGTGCGCCGAGCGCGCCTTCACTCCCTGGCCGGACATGGCCGCACTCATGCGCGAGCACGAGCTGCCCCTGTTCACCCTGGAGAATCATCGAGCCGTCAGCGAGTTCGATGTGCTCGGCTTCACGCTGCAGACCGAGCTCACCTACAGCAACATTCTCGAGACCCTCGACCTCGCAGGGATGCCGCTGCTCAGCGCTGACCGCGACGAGAGTCACCCACTGGTCATTGCTGGGGGGCACGGCGCTCACTCCCCAGAAACAATGGCCGACTTCATCGACGTCTTCATGCCCGGTGACGGCGAAGAGACGGTGGCCACGATGCTCGACTTGGTCGTCGAGTTTCGCGAGCAAGGCAAGAGTCGCGCTGAGTTGCTGCGCAAGATCGGTAGCACTCTGCCGTGGGCTTACGTGCCCAGTCTTTACGACGTCACCTACGACGGCCCAGCGCTGAAGAGCATCACCCCTCGCTTCGACGACGTCCCGGCGCGCATCAAAGGCGCGTCGATCTTCGACTTCAGCGCGATCCCTGTGCACACCACGCCCATCGTGCCCAACTCCCGCACCGTGCACGAAACCGTCTCCATTGAGATCATGCGTGGCTGCACCCGGGGTTGCCGCTTCTGCCAAGCGGGCATGATCACCCGGCCCATGCGCTACCGCACCGTTGAGCAACTGGTCGAAGGAGCCACGGCGGCCATCGACGCCACGGGCTACGACGAAGTCACGCTCACCTCTCTTTCTTCCGGTGACTACCCCTGGATTGAAGAGTTATTGGTGGCCATGAACGAGCGCTTCACGCCCCGTCGCGTGTCCGTGTCGTTGCCCAGCTTGCGGGTCACCGGAGAGCTGGCTCATTTGCCAGGCCTCACCAATGCTGTGCGCAAATCGTCACTGACTTTTGCCCCAGAAGTTGCCACCGATCGTCTTCGTAAAATCATCAACAAGGACATCAAGAACGCAGACTTGCTGGCCAGTGCCGCAGCGGCGTACAAAGCAGGTTGGTCGACGATCAAGCTCTACTACATGATCGGCATTCCCGGTGAGCGCGAAGAAGACCTCACAGCCATTGTCGAGTTCGCCGACACCCTGTCTCGCCTGCGCCATGAAGTCACTGGCAAGGGCAAAGCAAAGATCAATGTCACTGTCACGACGTTCATCCCCAAGGCGTTCGTTCCCTTTCAATGGGACGGAATGATGGACCGCGACACCATGCGCGCGAAGCAGTCTTGGATGCGTGATCTCAACACGAACCGATCCGTGAAGCTGAAGTTCCACGACACTGACCAGAGTTGGCTCGAGGGCATCTTGTCCCGGGGCGATCGCCGGCTGACCCCGGTGCTGATAGAGGCATGGAAACTCGGCGCACGCTTCGACGCTTGGCGCGAGCACTTCGACAGCCGCCACTGGGAAGCAGCCTTCGTCACCATCGGGCTCAACCCCGACGACTTCGCCTACCGCGAACGTGGGCAAAACGAGACCCTTCCCTGGGACCATCTCGACATCGGCCCCGACCGCAATTACCTGTGGGTTGAACGGGAGCGCGCTCGCAATCTCATTCAAACCGATTACTGCGTGGGCAAGGTCTGCCACGTATGCGGCGTGCCTCCGTCCCTGTGCTTTGCCATCAAGCGCGACATGGGACTGCTCGACACCAAGCGCCGGGGCATTCTCGAGATGGATGAAAGCGGAGCCACCGTGGGCCTCTCTGGGGTCGATGACTCTGCTGAAAAGGTGCTCACGGTGAGCAGCGCATCGCCCGTTCGCCAATCCCGCGTCACTGCGGGAACAGCTTCGAGCGAGTCACCGTCAGCAGCGAGTTCCTAGATAGATGGCTCATCCTTTCCAGCGAGCGCTGGGCTACTTTCCGCAGGTCAAACGGCAGTGGTTGTTGGGGATGGCCGCCATCGTCCCTGGCGCTGGACTGCCCATGGTGGTCTTCTACATCGTGGCCAAGGTCATCGATGGCATCGACAAGGGCACGATGGTCTTCGCCACGGCGGTGAATTGGTGTTTGCTCGCAGGCGCATTGGTCATCGTGGCTTCGTTCTCGAAGTACATCATGCGCCTCTATGTCACCGGCGCTTCCCGGGACTTCGAGCGACTCTTCCGCCAGGACTTCTTCGCCCACTTGATGAGCCTGTCCCCCCGAGATTTGGTGGCCGTGCGCACCGGCGACATCATGTCTCGATCGATCTCGGACATCGAGGCGGTGCGCATGCTGCTGGGCCCGGGCATCATGTACAACGCACAGGCCCTGGTGGTGGTGCCCGCGGCCTTGATCGCCATGGCCGTCACCGACCCGGTCTTGATGCTAGCCATGCTGGTTCCCTTCGTGGGTTTGGCCATGGTCATCAAGACCGCGTCACGGCCCACACAACGCTGGAGCCAACGGACTCAAGAAACTCTGGCTGACGTGTCCACAGTGGCCCAAGAGAGTCTCTCTGGTATTCGGGTCGTGAAGGCATTCGCGGCCGAGCCCCTGACCGCCAAGGGCTTTCGCACCATGGGCCGGGATCTGCTCCAGGCCAATCTGCGCCTTGCGACTCTGCGTGGCATCACCTCTGCAGGGGTGACCGCCGTGAAAGAGCTGGGGGTGCTGGTCATTCTTGCAGTGGGTGGCTGGCACGTGGTGGCTGGGCAGTTGTCCACGGGCGAGCTGTTCTTCTTCTTGATGTTGCTGGGCTATGCGCTCTGGCCGCTCATCGCCATCGGCTGGATGCTGGGCATGTACCACCGAGCAGGTTCCGCCGCGCGCAGGCTTGAAGAGATCTTTGCGCTGAAGGCCTCCGTGGCTGAGCAACCCGGTGCCCAGCCTGCCCGTGACGTCAAAGGGAAACTCGAAGTGCGCCACTTGTCCTACGCTTGGGCCGACGGGCCCCTGGTACTAGACGACGTGTCCTTCACCGTAGCCGCTGGCACGACCATGGGACTCACCGGACGCACGGGCTGCGGCAAGAGCACCCTGGTGCAGCTCATGGCTCGCTTGGTCGACCCACCACCGGGCACGATCTTTCTCGACGGCCATGACATTCGCGGCCTGCCTCTGGAACAGTTGCGCGCCACTCTCGGCGTAGTCCCCCAAGACACCTTCTTGTTCAGCGAGACGATCCGCGAGAACGTGGCCTTCGCCGGCGAGCACATCGACGAAGAGGCCGTGCTCGCTGCGACCCAACTCGCCCAAGTCCACGAAGACATCGAAGGCTTCCCTCACGGCTACGACGAAGTGCTCGGCGAGCGTGGCGTCACCCTCTCGGGAGGACAACGGCAGCGCACCGCCATCGCCCGCACCCTGGCCGCCGCCACCCCAGTGCTGCTCCTCGACGACTGCCTCTCCGCCGTGGACTCGGTCACCGAACAAGCCATTCTGCGAAGCCTCGAACAGACCCTCACTGGGCGTACGTCCGTGGTGGTCAGTCACCGGGTCGCTGCGCTGGCCTTGGCCCACAACGTGATCGTCCTCGACGAGGGTCGCCTCGTGGAGTCGGGCACCCACGACGAACTCGTGGCACACGGCGGCCTCTACGCAGACATCGAAAAACGACAACGGATCGAAGCGGAGATCGAAGCCCTGTGAGCGCGTCCCACGGCAGCGACACCCACAGCTTCAAGCGCATCGGCGGCGCCACCGACAGGCGCTTGCTCGTGCGCCTGCTCGTGTTCGCCCGGCCACACGTCACCGTGCTCAGCTTCACTGTGCTGCTGCTCGTGGCCAACCTCGGTCTGCGTCTCACCGGCCCATTGATCATCAGGAAGGCCGTCGACGGACCGCTCACCACCGCCGCCGAGACCCGGGGCGCCGAGGCCTTTGATGCCGACCTGCTGACCAACGACGTCACCCGTCTAGCCCTGTGGTACCTGGCCGTTGCTGCAGCCCTTTCGCTGCTGCTCGTTTTACGCGAATGGATCATGAACCGCACGGGCCAGCGCATCGTGCTGACCATTCGCAACACCCTCTTTCACCATGTGCTGCGCCTTCCCAGCGCCTGGTTTGACAAGCACCACGTGGGCTGGACTGTCACCCGCACCACCAACGACGTGGATGCCCTCTCCGAGCTGTTCACCACCGGCGTGGCCACCATCGCCTACGACATCCTGACCATCATCGCGGTGATCATCGCTCTGCTGCTTTTGTCGCCGAAGCTTGCCGTGGTGGCTCTGCTCATCTTGCCCTTGATGATGTTCGTGTCTTTTCGCTTTCGACTGAAAGCGCGGCTGGCTTACCGAGCCACTCGCAACTCACTGGGCCGGCTGAACAGCTTTTTGCAGGAGCGGCTCACCGGCCTCGATGTTGTGCACCTTTTCCGTCGCGAAGACGCTTCTGCGGCGACCTTCGCCGGGCTGAACACCCAGTACTACGCAGACAACATGGTGACGGTGCGGCACTTCTCCCGCTTCTTTCCCACAGTGGATGTGCTCTCGTGGTCGGTCAAGCTCGGCACGTTGTGCTTTGGCTCCTGGCTGCTCCTCGAGGGCGAACTCAGCATCGGCACCTGGATCAACTTCTGGTTGCTACTCGATTTCGTCTTTGAGCCCATCCGCGAGTTGGCCGAACGGTACAACGTGCTTCAAGCGGCCATGGCAGCTGGCGAACGCATCTTTGGCATTCTCGACTCTGACACCGAATCCGGCCCGTGTACGGTGGCCGAATCGGTCGCCGCAGCCAATGCAGAAGAGGCCGCAGCCGACGCGAATGCTGGCTGGCCCAAGCACTCAACTCAAGGCGAGGACGTGCCAGCAATATCGCCAGTCATCTCATCGGTAGCGTCGTCGGTGGCACAACCCACTTCGCCGAGCCGAGCAGGCTTTGGCAGCGATCCGCGCACCCCCATGATCGCCTTCGATGACGTCTCTTTCTCCTACACCAAAGGCCCGGCTGTGCTCAGCAACGTCTCCTTCACGGTCCAGCGCGGGCAGCGCCTGGCGATCGTGGGACACACCGGTTCGGGGAAGAGCACTCTGGTCAGTCTGCTTTGTCGTTTTCGCGAAACAGACCGAGGCCGCATTCGCGTGGCTGGGCGGCCCATCGACTTGGTCGACCACCGCGAGCTACGCCGGCGCATCGCCATCGTCCAGCAAGAGGTGTTCCTGTTTAGCGATACGATCGCTGCCAATATCCGCATGGGCGATCCGACCATGGACGACGCCCGTATGAAGATCCTGGCCCGGGCGGTGAACGCAGATCGCTTCATCGACAAGCTGCCCCTGGGCTACGAAACCATGCTGCAGGAGCGAGGCACGAACCTCTCGTCCGGGCAGCGCCAGCTCGTGTCGTTCGCCCGAGCTCTCGCCGCCGACCCAGAGATTCTCGTTCTCGACGAGGCGACGTCGTCAGTGGACAGCGAAACCGAGCACTGGATTGAATCGGCGACGGCGACCTTGCTCGAAGGACGGACCAGCGTCGTCATCGCTCACCGTCTCTCCACGGTGATCAACGCCGACTTGATCTTGGTGATGCACAAGGGCCAGATCCGCGAGTCGGGCACCCATGATGAGCTGCTCGCGAAGGAGGGGCTGTACCACCGCCTCTATCGCCTGCACCTGAGCGGCCACGCCTGACGTCAGTCATCGCCGGGTCATCGCTGAGTCATCGCTCCAGGTAGCCCAGCTCTTGCAACTGCCTCAGGGTCTGCTCGTCGAGCTCTGCTTCGGCCGGCCCCGCGCCTGAGGCTTCCAGCCAGACTTCCAGGGCCGTCATCTCGCCCATGATCCGGGCCAACACATCGGGGAACTCCCCGGCCAAATTGCGCTGTTCTGTGGGATCAGCACGGAGATCGAACAGCGCTTGCGCCGTGGACACGGGAGCCGTGACCCGAGCCAGAGGGTCTCCCACAAGCACCTTGAAGCGCCCGGAGTAAAACGCCCGTTGCTGGGCTTCGTTCGACGCCAGGTCAAGCAGTGCAGGGCTAGGCTGCTGCGCCTCTCGGTCCCCACCTAACCAGCCCACCAACGAACGCCCCTGCATGGCCTCAGGGATGGGCACATCGAGCAAGTCGAGCATGGTCGGCGCCAGATCGAGTAACGAGACCCGCTCCTGGCGACGGGCTGCCGCCAACCCCGGTGCTGCGATCACCAACGGCACCGCCACTTGCTCATGCCACAGCCCGAAGTTGTGGCCCACCACATCCACGCCGTCGTAGCCGTGTTCTCCAAAAGTCTCCCCGTGGTCGCCGGTGATCACCACCACGGTGTTGTCCCTCAGAGACAGCTCATCGAGGAGTACGAACAGCCGCCCCAGTTGCTCGTCCGCGCCCACGATGGCTTCGTCGTAGAGGGCATCGAGCTGCCCTCGCTCGCTGGGGCTGTAAGGCTGCGCAAGTTGAGTTGCGAAGGGTCGCAGCACATCGACGCTCGCCTCTTGGGGCGGCCCTCCAAAGAGCCCACGCTGCTCGCCCATGGAGCGATAGTCGTGAATGGCGAAGGTCTGCAGGAAGACGAAGAAGGGCAACTGCTGCCGCGCCCGAATCCAGGACAGGGCAGCGTCCCAGTTTTGGCTATCGACGGCATCCAACGCCGCTTGCCCCCCGAATCGTTTGTACAGCAGCTCCCGGTCGTGGGCGATCAATCCCCGTAAGGGATCAGTCTGGCCGTAGCTACTAAACCCCGCAGCGAAACCAAAGTCGGCACTGAGATAGCCACCACCGGTGAAAGCCCCCGTGGCCCATCCCCGTTGCTGCAGCACCTTGGCGATCAGCGGCAAAGACTCGCTATCTAAAGCGTTGCCTGGGTGCACCACCCCGTGCCCCAAAGGATGCAGCCCGCTCAACATGGTGGCGTGGGAAGGCAAGGTGTACGCCGAGACACTCAGCGCTTCGTCGAAGACAACGGCCGACTGGGAAAATTCATCGAGATGGGGCGTGGTCTTCCGCGGGTTGCCGTAGAGACTCAGATGATCGGGACGTGTGGTGTCCAACGAAACGAGCACCAAGTTGGGGCGCCGAGCGCCGCTCTCACAGAGCAACTCAGGAACAGACACGAGCCGCGGACGCCGCCCCTGGTCAACATCAAGGTTAAGGTCAACTTCCAGGTCAAGGTCATCGCGAACGCCGGCGCCGGTGCGGCCGTCAACGCCATCGCTCACGGGAGGCTGCGCGCCACCCAGAGACAAGACGATGGCGCCTCGCTGCCCAGCAAGAGCACCCACATCGAGGAACGACTCCTGCCAACGGTCGCGAGTTGCCGTGGCATCCAATTCGGCGAGCAGCTGCTCGCGGCCAGTTTCGTCACGCCAGTGCACAGACAATGGCATGAGGGAGGGAGCACTCCCGCCTCTGCTGCCTGGGGCGCCCGAACCCTGCGCCTGAGCCAACACCAGGCTCGTCGCGTTGAGCGGTAGGTCCACCGGAAGAACAAGCTCCCCTGAACTCGGCAGGACCCAACCCAGCCGAGACAGCCGACCGATCTCCAAGCGCTGCGGCACGGGAGCGACTTCTGAGGCCTTTTTCTCGCTGCGTGCGGCGACTTCAGCAGCCTGGACACTCGATCGTGTTCCAGCTCTCGCGCTGGCCCAGCGCCGAATGGTCAGCTCCGTCAGGGTCACCGAACCTCCCAAGGCCCTCACGACCAAAACCGCGTCACCAGCCGTCGGTTTCCATGTGGCTTCGAGACGCCCGGGTTCTGAGGACACCACCCGCAACGGGCGTACGGACGCTTGCCCTAGCGTCCCGGACAGCAAGCGCGGAGCCAAGCCATCAAAGCGCAAGATCACCGAGTAGCGCCCTGCTCCGTCGAGTTCTACGGGACGACGCCAGTCGCGGTTGCGCTCTAGAGACACCTGAAGCACTTCGTCCACAACGAGCGCAGGCATGCCCTCTTCCGCACAGGCCACGAGGACAATCGTCTCGCGCCTGAGGACAGGCTGCGTCGCGGAGTCTGTGAGATCAGTGGCAGGCTCAGAGCACGCGAGCGCCAACACGCTCAGTGCAGCGGCCAAGAACCAAGCCGGGGCAAGCCTCCACGGAGCAGCCTGAGTCACCCCAACAGCCGCCGTGGCCACTGCGGCCTGCCACTCACTTTAGTGCCCACCCTCGCCCTTCACTGGACCAGCCACATC
>JBLIMM010000177.1:0-9639 GCA_047638635.1 Pseudohongiellaceae bacterium
TGCCCTTTTGTCACCAGAAGCTGTTCTGCCATCTGGACGAACGGCTGGAGCCTGGCGACGAGGTTCGCTACCAGGCCGGGTTGCTCAAGTGTGCCGTGTGCGTTCGCGGGCGCTTCAACCCCTTTCGCAATGGCAAGATTCGCCGAGCGTTGGCCCGAGATGTTGATCGCTTGGTGGCGGTCTCAGACGAAATGGGCCGAGCCTTGCAGTCCAATGGGCTAGGCAGCTCAACGACCATCATGAATGGCGTGTCTGAGGACACGCCCCTGGCTTCCACCGCTGCGATTGAGGCCATGCGCCAGCGCCTTGGTCTCGAAGGACGCCGGGTGATCTTTTTCGGGGGACGACTCGACCGCTTGAAGGGTGGCCTGCAACTGGTCGAAGCCTTGGCCTTGGTCAGAGAGAAACACCCAACGGCTGTGTTGCTCACTGTGGGTGAGGCTCTGCCGGGCTTCAGCGCTGAAATGTCCGCTATGGCAAAACGCCTGGGGTTGTCCGACGAACATCTCGTGGCAGCGGGCTGGCTCAACGGCGACGAATTGGCTGCGGCCTATGGCCTCGCCGATGTGGTGGCCACGCCCTCCCTTTGCTTCGAGTCGTTCGGCTTAGTGAACGTCGAGGCGATGGCTGCCGGTCTCCCGGTGGTGGCGTCGTTCTGGGGCGGTCCGAGCAATGTGGTGGTCGACGGCGAGACAGGCTTCTTGGTGAATCCCCTGCAAGTCGCGGTCTTGGCCGATCGCTTGGAACGGATTCTCTCCGACGGTGCTTTGGCCAAGAGGTTGGGCGCGGCGGCGCAGCAGAGAGTGCGGGATGTTTTTGGGCTGCAGGCTCAGACAGATGGGGTGTTGGCTTTGTACGAGGAGATGGTGACTTGAACGACCGCTGGCGCATTTTGATCGTGATCGCCGACGACCCCCTGCGACGCTTACGCATGGCTAGCTCTGAAGCGGCGGGCGGTCCTCCACGAGATGTGGCGGTTCTGGCTGGGCGCTTACTGGCTGCTGGGGGCGAAGTGCGGGTGATCGATATGCTGACCGAGCACCAGGGCGCTCGGGTTGTGGCCCGGGAAGCACGCTGGTGGGCCGCAGACCTCACTCTGATCCATGCAGGTGGCTCTCACCTCGCAGCTGATCCCGTCCCTGACGAGCGGCCGATCAAGGCTCTGTTGTCGAGCTGGAGTGCCACCACGCCCATCGTGGCGGTGGGGCCTTTGGCCTGGCGTTATGGCCATGAACTTCTGGCCAGCATGCCGAAACTCTCGGGCTGGCTTGCCGGAACCGTCGGAGCTGAACTCGTGGGAGCGTGGCGCCCCGAGGCGGTGCCAGGCCTGACCACCCGCGACGGTGCGGGACCCGCTGCTCTCGAAGATGATGGGTCGGTCTTGCCCGCATGGCACTGCCTCCCTCTGGAGCAGTACGCGGGCCGGGGCGCCGCAGCCATGAAGGTCGCGAGCATCGGTGCTGTGCGAGGCGACCTCGACAGCGTGTTCGCGGAAATCCGCCACGCAGTGAATCGGGCTGGTGCAAGGTTTCTGTTCTTCGAAGACCGTGACATGGGTGCCCACCCGGGTTTGGCGGAGGACATGGCCAGGCACATGTTCGGCATCGCCCCCGGGGTGACTTGGTCCTGCCGAGTGCGGGCGAACCACATCGAACCCGCCTTCGCGTTGGCCCTGTCCCAAGGGGCTTGCAACGAAGTGCTTGTGGTCCCAGATGTCACCCGGGATGCCCCGGCGCATTCGCCCATGGATGACCCCTCGCGCCCTGGCCTTGAGAAGGGGCTCGAGGCGGTGCGGGTCGCGGGGATGATGGCCTTCGCAGAGCACGTCATTGGCCGTCCAGGTCACACACGCTCGAGCCTGTTCAGCTGGCAGCGCTGGTTCAAGGTGCGGCGTGTCGCAGTGCGTCCTCGGGTGCGCCTGGTGCATGGGGGCGAAAAGGGCGTGGGCGAACCGACTCTCGCCGAGGCCCGCCGTCGTGCAGGGTGCTGGGATAACGAGCTCACCGGCTCAGACGTTGAGAAGGCAGTGCGCATGCTCGGCGGGGGAGATCGAGCCCGGGTAGGGATGTCTGTCTGATGACTCGGGCGTGGACTCATCGGGCCGCTGGTCCGGACGACTACGCCGAGCAGTGCCGCCTGTTTAACGACTGCTTCGGCAAGTCGAAGACCGTCGACACCTTTCGCTGGAAGTACGGCGAGAATCCCCACGGCTCTGCGGTCTCCCGGGTGGCCTGCGACAGTGAGGGACGCATCGTTGGTAGCTACAGCTACGTCCCTCGACGGTTTCGGCGAGATGGTCAGTCGCTCATGTTGATGCAGGCCAGCGATGCCATGGTCGATCAGTCGGCCCGGCGCCAGGGTATTTTTACGGGGCTCGACGACATCGTTTGCGAGGCTTCTGGCGAGTTGGGCATCAGCTGGGCCTATGCCTACTCAGGGCGCCTGTCGCTGAATGGCTTCCTGGGAAATGGCTGGGACTGCATCGGCCACGCACCGGTCTTCCGCTACCGTTTTTCGAGCCGTCCCAGCTTGGCTCGCAGCGGCCGGATTGCGCCCCTCGCTGTCCTGGCGGCGCCGCTGATTGACAGGGCCTTCCGACTGTCCGATCGGCGGCTGTGGGGCCACAGAGCGGCTCAGGCGGCCATGGAACCCATCGAACGCTTCGACGGTTCTGCCACCGAACTCTTTGAGGCCTGCGTGCCGACTGAGGGGCTCATGGGTGAGCGGGACGCTGCCTGGCTCAACTGGCGCTACATCGATAATCCCTCGAAACGGCAAGAGTGCTTTGCTTTGCGAGATGCCGAGGACGGGCGCATGCTCGGCTGGTTAGTGGCCGAATTCGTGAACGGAAACGCATTTCTCGTCGATCACCTTGCCCTGGATGAGGCCCTTAGGGCTGTCCTTCTGGCGGGCTTCACGGTCATGGCGCAACAGCGGGGCATGGCTGAGGCCACTGCCATGTTGTTCTCCCATCATCCGGCTGTGCCCGCTTTGCAGGCCCTCGGTTGGAAGGGACCCAGGAAAGATAAGCCGTTTCGGGATATGTTCCCGTGGATCGTCCGTGCCGTTCGGAGCGATGCTCCTGCGAACGATACCCAAATGACCCGCTGGCTCCTGGCCGATGGCGACCGGGATGCAGAGCACATGTCACCTTGAGAGCCTCAACGCGAAGTCCATGAAGCACCGCATCAAGAAGCTGCTCAGAAAGACCGTCGCTAAGGTCGCCCATTACACGCGTCTCAGGGTGGTCTTTCGGGCCTCTCGGAGAGGCGCTCCGGTGTTGATGTTCCACAACGTGGGGCACCCCGAAACCACCGCGTACCTCCCCGATCACATGAAGATCTCAGAGGCGACCTTGGAGCGGCTGCTCGACCTCCTTGAGGCTGGGGGCTACGAAACGATCACTCAGACCCAGCTGGTCGAGACTCTCGATGCTGGGGAGACTCCCAAGAAGCAAGTGGTGCTGACTTTCGACGACGGCTACCGGGACAACCACGATCTGCTCCTGCCGATCTTGAAGAGACGGGGGGCCACCGCGACGATTTTCGTCCAGACAGGCCCCATGAAGGGCAAGCTCAACTGGTTGCACCACTACTTCTGGGTCTTGCATCGAGAGGGTCCTCACAAGCTGGCCACGCTCATCTCTGAGCAACTGAGCCGCCCACACCTACGGGCTGACCTCGCCGATCTGCCAAACGGGCTCGTGGAGGCTGAGTACGCCATGAAGCAGCTGCTCAAGTACGAAGTGGCCGCCGAAGAGCGAGATCAGATCCTGGAGCGCATCTTCTCCGAACAGGGTGGCAACGACGGGGAGTTGGCCCGAGATGTCTACCTCTCACCGGACGAATGCCGCGCTCTGGACGAGGCTGGCATCGAGATTGGCGCCCACACTGTGAACCACCTGATCTTGTCTTCTCTCGATAGCACCCGTCAGCGCCTGGAGATCGAAGGCTCCCTTCGGGATCTCGAATCTTGGCTGGGCCACGGTATCCCGGCCTTCGCCTACCCCTATGGGCGCAACTGGGATTTCAACGAAGAGACCCTCGGCATTCTCGATGATCTAGGCTTCAGCTCAGCGATCACGGCCATGCCCGGCCTGAACGATCCACAGACTCCGCGGATGCAGTTACGCCGAATCGCAGTCAATCAAGAGAGCGACCTCGCCGATGTGATGTGTGAGGTCGACGGTGTCTTTGACTGGTTCGAGCGCCGTGGCCTGAAACTCCACGTTTGAGGCTGGATACGAGAGTGGTAGGCCCCGTGTTTCATCGCTACAGTCTTCGCCTTAACGCACCCCTGAGGCCTTGGGCCGGACAGTGTTCGACGAGAAGCTGCTGAGAATCGCCGCCCAGGGTTTTGCCGTGGCTCTCACGGTGTCTCTGGTCATCATGCCTGGGGTCATTGCCCTGGCTCGGCGCTTTGGCATTGTCGACAAGCCCGGGGGCCGCAAGACCCACGCGAAGGTCACCCCTTTGCTCGGTGGTCTGGGCGTCGTCGTGGCCTCGGCCATCGCCTTCGTCGTGGTCCAGTGGGCCCTCGATCAGCACATGGGCGACGATCTCGACTTCCCGGTGATCAACCACGTGGTGGCGGGCAGCCTGGTGTTGTTCCTCATCGGGCTCATCGACGACATCTTCAAAGAGTCCATGGCCTTTCAGCCCAAGCTGCTAGGACAGGTCATTGGCGTGGTCGTGCTCATGTGGCCCGGTCTGATCAGCCTGTGGGACGATCCCACGGCGGGCGTTGCCCGTTGGCTCTACCAGCTGTTCTTCCTGTGCTGGTACCTAACCATCGTCAACTCGTTCAATTTCTCCGACAACATGAACGGGCTCATGTCGGGGCTTTCGGTGATCGCATTCGCCGCAGCTTTCTTTTATCTGCGGAACACGGCCAGTGCTCGCACCATGCTCGTGGCGGTCATCTTGCTGGGCGCGGTGCTCGGCTTCATGCCCTACAACTTCCCCCGTAGCCGTCTCTTTCTCGGTGATGCGGGGTCGATGTTCGTAGGTTTCTGGATGGCCTGGATCATGTTCGATCTGAGTGAGGGCTTCATGAGCGTGCCCTCCGGTGATCTGGGCTTGAACCACCTGATCCCCGTGGTGCTGATCATGGGCATCCCGCTCTTTGATGCAGCCTTCGTGGTGTTCATGCGCTTCTTGGAGAAGCGACCAATCTATCTGGGCGATAATTTCCACCTCAGCCATCGCCTAGTGCGTGGTGGCTTTACTCCGGTCGAGGCCGTGATCATCCTTTGGGGGCTGGGCTTGATCCTGGCGTCCATGGGTATCCTGGCCCTGCAAGCCATCGAGCTCTATCGCTATCTGATCTTCGGGGCCAGTTTCCTGTTCATGGCGATGCTGACCCGCAAGGTGATTGCTCTGGAGAGGGTTCAGCTCCAGGCCAATGCAGCGGTGGCGGCGCAAGGCAAGAAGCTGCCAGAGGGCGACTCATGAACATTGCCGAGTTCGATCGCATGTTCGAGATTGAGGAGACCCATTGGTGGTATCGGGGCCGTCGTGCCTTGGTGCGCGCAGCTCTTGACCGCTACGCGCCCCCGGGGCAGCGGCTCAAGACCCTCGACCTGGCTTGCGCCACGGGCATGTCGTTTCGCTTCCTGGCGGATCGCTGCGATGTCCGTGGTATCGACATCTCCGAAGAGACGATTCGGCTCTGTGCGGTGCGCGGCATCGACCGCATTGTGCGGGGCGATGCGCTCAGCCTGCCGTTCGCCGAAGGCAGCTTTGATCTGGTGCTGGCCCTCGACGCCTTCGAGCATTTCAAAGACGACGTGAAGGCCATGGGTGAGGTTTACCGAGTCTTGGCTCCCGGTGGTCTGCTGGTCGTGACCGTCCCAGCGTTCATGGCCTTGTGGAGCCCCCATGACGAGGCTTACCACCACTTCAGGCGCTACCGCCGGGCTCAGCTTCGTGGCCGGCTGGAAAGCGTGGGCTTTGAGTGCCAGCGCATGAGCTACAGCTCCATGGTGGCCTTCTTGCCTGTCTGGGTGATGCGTCGTCTGCGCTCCCTCTCCCCGGCTCAGTCCGTCGAAGCCTCTTCTGACTTCTCTGTCCCTATGCCCAAGCCAGCCGAGTGGTTGGCGGATATGATCACCCAGGCAGAGATTGCCGTGGAGAAGCGAGTTAACTTGCCCTTCGGGGTTTCACTTTACGGAGTGCTGCGAAAGCCGCTGGGCTGATGAAGGTCGCCCGGGCCGTTATGCCCTGGCGATGATCTCGGCCGCTCTGCTCATTGCCTGCTAGGATGAACGTCACCATGAAGGTGCTGCTGATCAATCCTCCTCCTCCGCCCATGCAAAGGGTCTCCCGTGGTCTCATGGGTGGCTTCGGCATGGTGGTGGGCGACGGGCTTTGCTACCCGCCCCTCGACTTGCTCTATGTAGCGGCGATTGTCGGTAAGCAAGGGCACGAAGCTGTTGTCATCGATGCCGAAGCCGAGCTGACTCCGGTGGAGACAGTCTTGGAACAGGTGGTGTCCGAGGGACCGCAGCTCGTGGGCTTGGCCACATCGAGCGCCACCCTTGAACTCGATCTCGATCTGGTCGACAAGATCAAAGAGCGCCTGCCCGGTGTGGTTGTGTTCGTCACCGGGAGCCAGGGCAGCAAGATTCCCGACATGGCCATGGGCACGTCGCGAGTCGATGCGGTTGTACGGGGCGAGCCGGAGCTGACCGTGGGAGCCATGGTCGAAGAGCTGGCTGCGGGCCGTGACCCCTTGGCTGTCGATGGTTTGAGCGTGCGCAGGGGCGAGGTGATTACTCATAACCCCGATCGCCCTTTGCTCAAGGGTGACGCTCTGAACGAGCTGCCCTTTCCAGATCGGGATTTGCTGCCCAACGAGTCTTACCGCATCCCCACGATGGAGGGCCCGATCCAAACGGTGCAATCCTCCCGTGGGTGTCCGATCAATTGCACCTACTGCGGCTATGTCGTTGCTCAGGGAATCCCGTGGCGCGGGCGCACCGCAGAGAACGTCTTTGAGGAGCTGCGCGAGATCGTCACCGTGAACGGTGTGAAGAACATCGTGTTTCGCGACCCGCTCTTTGCCTACGACCGCGATCGCTTGTTCGAGTTGTGCCGCTTGCTCATTGACGCCGATTTGGGCGTGCTCTGGCAGTGCGAGACAGCCATCAAGACACTCGACGATGAAACCCTAGAGATCATGTCGAGGGCGGGCTGCGACTCTGTGTCTTTTGGCATCGAGGCGGGCAACGCTGAGCTGCAGAAAAAGTACAGCCGGGGCAAGATCAAGAGTCACGACCACGCGAAGATCGTCATCGACGCTTGCCGTAAGTATGGCATCGCGACTCGGGGCTTCTTCATGATCGGTTTCCCCGAGGAGACCTTGGCCATGGCGAAGGAGACCATGGACCTGGCGGTCTATCTCGATCCGGACACGGTGCAGTTCACGGCGGTGACGCCGTACCCCGATACCAAGCTCTACAAAGAGAGTCGTGGCGATGAAGAGTTCGACTTCGCCAAGTTCACGGGCACCACGCCCGTCGGGGTAGCCAAGGTCATGAGCGGCGCGCAAGTGACTGCGATGATTCGCAAGGCCTACCGGCGTTTCTACATGCGCCCTTCACGAGTGCTCACCGAGTTGAAGCGCCCGCAGTTGTTGCTGCAACGGTTGCGACGGTACGTGGGTTTGGTGCAATCGTCTAGCGAGGTGAGCTAGGAGCCTGTGCGTAAAGTGCCGCGCGCCGAGCACACCTCGGTAGCGCCAGCTCTTTGTTGCCGAATCCTCAACGAATCCACTGATTCGACTGCGGTTCGCCGTCTCGATCTGGCACCACCGAGGCGCGCTCGCCATCACGGCACTTCATGTACAGGCTGCTAGGGGGCCTGCTCCACAGAGCGCCTTGTTCGCGATGGCGCTCTGTGGTCCTGTTTTTCGCGCAAGAGATCTGCTGCTCAGACAACGGGGCTTTGCCGCGAAAACTCGCCTCAGACCTCATGCGCGAAAAACCGGGCCACCCTTGTCGTTGGAAACTCTGCGAAGTGTGGGCTGCCCCGGGGGGGGCTGGCTTGGCGGTGCGGAGGCGGGGTGACACTCGGTCGAGCACCGAAAGTGCCGTTTGCTGCAGCCATTTCGTTTTCAGACGCGGCCGCAGCAGAACCAGGTGAGGAATGCGGGCTCGCCGTTAGAAGGTGCCGAACAAGAACGACCCCAGGCTTTGAACTGGTGCTGTTTCTCTCGCATCTTCGATGGCTCCGAGAACTTGGTCGAGGATCGACTCGAGCGTGTCGGCCAGTTCTCCGTCGTCGATGAGCCGGGCCAACAAGCCGTCCCCTTCACGCAACGAGGAAGCGGCATCGGTGATGATGTCGATCATCTCGTTAGCATTCTCGTGCAGCTCATCGGTGCTGAAGAGTTTGCCCATGGTGCCCTTGCCTTCGCGGAGGTCGCCACTGAGGACGGCGATGTCATCCATGAAGGAGCTGACTTGTCCGTGGAGCTCGTCGTCGTTCACGAGCTTGCCAAGGGTGCCCTTACCAGCTCGCAGATCAGAGAGGGACGCTGTGGCGTCGTCGACTCCGCGGCTGATATCGGCCAGGAGAGTCTTGACGCTGTCGTGAGCGTCTTCCTCCATGATGAAACGGCCCACGGAACCTTCGCCCGCCGCGATCTTCGTTGAGGCCATCTTGAGGTCCGCGAGGAAGGACTGCGCCTTGTCGTAGATCTCGGTGCTGTCTAGCAAGCGGTTCAGCGTGCTGTCGCCGCCTTCAAGTTTGGAGGAGAAGCTGGTGAGATTGGTGACCAATTCCTGGACTTGCTCACCCAGGCCCTCGTCGGAGAGCAGCATTCCCAAGGCCCCTTGGCCCTCACTGGCTCGCTCCGCTACCTCTGAGATGTTGTCGATGGTGCTCTTGATGCTCTCACGGTTCTCGTCGATCAACGTGCCCACCGCCTGAATGACTGAAGGGCTGGCCACGGCGATGAGCGGCTCGTCCGCAGGAATCACCTCGCCTGAGCGCCCGATTTCAATGCGAATCAACTTGCCGCCCAGAACACCGCGATCTTCGATAATGATGCGGTGGTCAGTGTAGAGATAGGGGGTGGGGTCGAGTTCCATGATGCAGGTGAGGCGCACGGTGTATTGGTGGAGGTCGCCCGGCACGGAGTTGGCTTCGGGGAGCGGCTCCAACAGCCGTTCGATTTTTGCGACCTTGCCCGATGACATGCCGTGAATGAGCACCGGGTCGCCGGTGCGCAGAAAGCCAACGTTCTCGCTGTACATCACCACTTCATGCCGCTCGGTATCAAAGGCGAAGTCGGACAGCACGATGGTGACCAGGCCAAGGCCAATGAGAGAGCCAAAGAAGATCAAGCCCAGGAAAACGTCGCTGCTGTGCTTTTTCATGAGTTGCGGTCCTCTGATTGATCGCTACCACCGTCGAGGAAAGCTCGAATGACGGGGTGATTGCTGCGGCGGAATTCGTCTGGCTCAGCCAGCTCGATGAGCTGACCTTCGTGGTGCAAACCGATGCGCGTGCCCACGGCAAAGGCGAGCTCGAGGTCGTGGGTGACGACAATGGCTGCTCGATCGCCCATGGACTGCACGCCGTTGATCAGGCCGCCGACGGTGCGGGCCATGATGGGGTCGAGGCCTGCCGTGGG
>JBLIMM010000178.1:0-9618 GCA_047638635.1 Pseudohongiellaceae bacterium
AAACACGAAAAAAAAATCCCTAAACTACCATCATCAAAACTTCCGGAGAGAAGGAAACGCCGGTGAGTCGTCCGGGGTGCCCCTCCCAGCGCCACGTTTCGGATCCGTCGAGGGCACTCAGCACGACCACCTTGCGCGACGCCAGGGCTGCCGCAATGAAGAGGCCGTCCCGTGAGACGCAGAGCGCCGCCACCGGTGCGCCCATGGAGGTACTCCAGCGATCTTGGCCGGTTTGAGCGTCGAGGAGGCGGACATGGTTCGTACCAATGGCCAGGGCGTCGCCACCTGGAAGGTAGGCCAGGGCGAAGGCGGCCGATCCGCCGATGGGCACCTCGCCGTGGAGCGACAGGCGCGCGGGCACGTCGGCTTCCCCGGCGATCAGGCTCCACAGGCGCAGCGTGCCATCGGCCCCGCTGGTCGCGATGTGCTCTCCGTCTGCGGTGGTCGCCAGGGCGATGATACTGGCCGGGCTGGCCTGGCGCGTGATGGCCTCCAGGTCTGCATGGAGATCCCACAGGGCCAGCTGACCGTCCCGGCCGGCGCTAAGAGCCAGGCCGGGCCGCTCCCACAGGGCGAGTCCGGTGACGCGGCCCTCGTGGGCATTGACCCATTGGCGATGGCGACCGTCGCCGGTCCAGAGTCCCAGGCGGCCGGACCAGCTGGCGCTGACCGCTAGGCCGCCGTCACTGGTGGCCAGTGCCTGGGTGAGGCGGGTGTCGTGGCTCGGTCGCTCGGCTTGCAGAGTGCCGTCGGCGCGGGACCAAAGACGCACACGTCGGTCTCGACCACCAGACGCCACCAGACCCAGGGTGCTCGACTGAGCCACGCAGGACACGGCGACGATGTGGGCGGCCCGTCGCCAGCTGATGATGGCCGCAGGTGGGGCCTCGGAGACGGCCGCAAGGAGGCTCAGCTCAGGGCCAGTTGCTGGAGTGGGCTCGGCGAGCTTCCAGGCTGCCAAGTCACCATCGACGGCCCCCGTGATGACGAGGCCGTCGTGGCCGACGGTCAGCGCGCTGACGTAGCAGTCGTGAGCGCGCCACTCGCCTAAGCTGGCGCCATCGAGAAGCAGGCGGCGAGCCACACGTCCATCTCGCCCGGCCACGAGCACGCTGGCCGGCTGGCCGCCAGAACTCGGCGCCATCTTGGCCAGCGATGGAGTCATGCCGGGCAGGTCGACCTCCCACAGCTCGGCGCCGCTGGCCACGTCAAGGCAGACCACCCAGCTGCCGTACTCGTCGCGGGCGGAAGCGCGTTCACCGACCACGATGACTGTGGTCGCGTCGGCGCCGAAGCACGCGTGCAGTGGCAGTCGGCCGCCGAGGTTCAGCTCATGCTCGAAAGCGATGTCCGCGATGTCCGCGGTGACATCGCTGGCAACATCGCTGGCGGGTTGAGCCTCGCTCTGTCCGAACAGCCGCGCGCGACCGTCCTCCAACGACCAGGTCAGCCAAGCCCTGTGGCCCTGGGAGGCGAGGGACGTCTGCACGAACATGGCAGGGTCGTTGCGCAGAGCCGTGATCTGGGCAGGTTCGCTGCGCTGCCGGGTGGGGCTGGCGACCGCTGAGCCATCGTCCACTGACCAGCTGTGGTTTTGCCCCGCTCGGGTGGTCGCTGTGAGCAGTCGTGCCTCGGCGTCCCAGCGCAGCTCCTCTGGGTCTGCAGGGAGGCGCAGGTTCAGCGAGCCCAAGCGGGCCACGGCCTGAGCCGGCAGAGCTTCGTTCGAGCGATCGTGCTGAGCTGTCTGCGCGCTAGCCGCCTGCGGGGAGCAGACGAGCAGCAGGGACAACGTGGGCACGAGGGCGAGGGCAAGCGGCGAGTGCGGATGGCGATTCGTCATGGTGGGAGCAGACACTACCATGGGCCGCGGGCCACAAGGCGATGCCTGACCGGTTCACCGTGGGTTGGCGGTCGCTGAGGCGAGGTGGGGCTGTTTTGTGATTCCTCTCGGCACCGAAGTTGTTGGGGATTGCCTGAAATGGGGATGGGCCCAGGCCACATGATGTGTCTTCGCCTCGGGAGATCCGGCCATGCGTCATTCGTTCTAGTGTGTTTTGTCCGCGAGCTTGTTGTGGACCACCGCCTGCTCAACAACCTCTTCGTCCTCTGAGCCGGACACCGTCTGGCAGTACCTGGCGGACAAGTACGACGCCGACGGCGACGGGTCTGTCCTGGCCGCCGAGTACGACCGGGGTGCAGAGACCTTCGGCCGGCTCGACAAGAACGGCGACGGCGCTCTCGACCCGTCCGACTTCGCCTCAAGCGCTGCGGGAGGCATGGCCATGACTCCCGAGCGCATGGCACCCATGATTCTTAGTCGCGGCTTTCAGCGGGATGACGACCCCGCGCTCACTCGCGACGAGGTGATCCAGACCTTCGCCGCCTTGGACGCCGATCAGGACGGCTCCCTGGTGGCAGCAGAAGCGACGCCTGCCTACACCTCCATGCGCGCCATGATGGACAGGGACTTCCACGCCATGCTCGTCTCCGCGGCCGATGAGAACGGCGACGGCGAGCTGTCCGAGCTCGAGCTGCTGCAGCTCTTCGATCGCCTCGACCAGGACAGCGACGGCGCCCTGACACCCGTGAAAGGCCGGGGAAACTCTGGCTCACGTCAAGGCAGCGAGAGTGCGGGAGACGTGCAAGAAGGCGGCGAGCAGCCGCCCGCGTCCAAGGGGCTCATGGCACCAGACTTCACCTTGAAGCCAGTCTCTGGCAACGGCGATGCGGTGCAGTTGTCCTGCTTTCGCGGGGACCGGCCGGTGGCGCTGATCTTCGGCTCCTATACATGACCCCCTTTTCGCCGTTCAGCCGGTCGGCTGAAACAGTTGTAGAGTCAGTACGGTGACGACGTGGCCTTCTTCGTGGTCTACATCCGCGAGGCACTCGCCCTGGACAGCAGCTCACCCCTCGGCGGTGATGGCATGCCCATCCTCGAAGACGCCAGCACTTGGAGTGAGCGACAGGCGGCCGCCGAAGTGTGTATGGCCAAGCTGTCCCTCGAGCCCATGCCCGCGTTGATCGACGACCTGGACGACGCGGTGAACACGGCTTACGAGGGCTGGCCCGATCGGCTCTATCTGGTGGGCAAGGACGGCCGCATCGCCATGCGCGGCGACCGAGGGCCCTTCGGCTTCAAGCCTGACCTGCTAGAGGCTGCCATTCGCGCAGAGCTGGGCTTGCCTGCCGCCATGAGCGAGGCAGACGGCGAAGGCTAAGAGTCACCCAATTCTCACTCGGTGCTGCAGCGGCGGCGGCTAGTGAGAGTTGAGTGGCTGAGGAGCACGGCACTGTGTCCACAGGATGGCAGGCGCGCCAGCCTCTAGCTCGACGGGTCTTCCACGGCGTGATCTTGGCCATAGAACTTGGCCGTCGTACGAGTGTGAAAGGTGATCGCCGAAATGGGCTCGTAGTGGGGGTCCGCCAGTCCTGGCAGCACCCGCAGAAGGTCGGTCGGTGGCAGATACGCAGCCAAGGGGAAGCTGACTCGGTGCTCGGCCGCCACGGTCGGGTCCCGGGGACGTCCCACTCGGTGGGTGGTGGAAGGCAACAGCTCGTTGGACAGGCGCTGCATGTCATCACCCGTGTTGAGCACGATCGAACCCGTGGGCCTGGCGGGCTTCGACACACCACACTCCCAGGGGCGCATCCGCAGCGGTAGACCATTTCGCCAGCTGAGCCTGAATACGTCTCTCGGGCTGTGGTTCGCGAAACGCCGTGAAGCGCATCACGTCCGCATCAGTCATCAGGCCCCTGACGCCGGCCATGTCGTCGAGCGTAAACTGACGCAGCCGTGTTCGCTCGGTATGGAGAGTCTTCAGGGCCATCAGGCGGATTCCTTGATCGTCAGGCGCGATCGTGATTTAGCACGAGTAGACAAGGACACCATGAGTCGCAGCCTGCTAGCAAGGCGCAGCGATCATGCCACACGTCTGATTGCGGTAGACTCTCGCGGATGATGACATCCACCACGCCGCTGGCGGTTCGCGTTCCCTGCTCGCTTCTTCTCTGTGTTCTGGCGTCCCTGGCTGTGGCCTGCGACCCCGGCGAAGACTCTACGAGTACACAGCGCCAGCGCCCGAAGAGCTTGTTGCTCGTGACCATCGATACGATGCGTGCCGATCACGTGGGGGCCTATGGCTACCCGATCGACATGACCCCGGTGCTCGATGAGTTGGCCGAACGTGGTGTGCTCTTCGAGCGGGCCTACGCGCCGATGCCCCAGACCTTGCCGTCCCATGCGACGATCATGACGGGCTTGATGCCTCGGGATCACGGTGCTCTGGAGAACAGCTTCGTGCTCAACTCGCGGGTGGAAACTCTGGCAGAGGTTCTGGGGGCCAAGGGCTACGGGACGGCTGCCTATATCGGCGCTCTGGCTCTGGCCAAGGACACCGGAATCGCCCAGGGTTTTGATGTCTTCGATCAGCCCATCAATGGCGTCAAACAGGGCCTCCCCGGCCCCGCCGAGCGGGAGGCCGACGAAACGACTGAACGGGCTCTGGCCTGGGCCGACGAGGCCGATCCTGAGCAGCCCTTCTTTCTATGGCTGCATTACTTTGATCCTCATATGACGCACGTTGCTCCGCGTCGTTTCGGGCGCGAAGTGTCTCCGTTGCGCGTTCGTGACGAGGTGATCACGCCGATC
Organism: Pseudohongiellaceae bacterium; assembly: GCA_047638635.1. Classification (GTDB taxonomy): domain Bacteria; phylum Planctomycetota; class B15-G4; order B15-G4; family B15-G4; genus CAZIAK01. The sequence goes on from JBLIMM010000178.1 coordinate 4,649, forward strand.
TTCGACGGGCTAGATTACGGGAACCCAGAGAAGCTCAAGTGGCGTTGGCATGGTTACGCCTCCGAAGTGCACTTCACGGATGTTCAGCTGGGTCGTCTGTTGGAAGGCCTCCAACAGAGGCAGCTGCTTGATGACACGGTCGTGGCCGTGATGGGAGACCACGGCGAGGGGCTCTTTCAGCATCGCGAGCTCGGCCACGGGCTGTATCTCTGGGAGGAGCAGCTACGGGTGCCGTTCATGGTGGCGCATCCCGACGGTGAACAAGCGGGAACGAGAGTCGCGGAGCCGGTGGCGCTCCACGATGTGATGAAGACGCTGTTGAGCATGACCGTCGGCGAGCAGGACGCCGCCGCTCATGGGGTTGGGACGGATCCCGGTCTCGACTTGTGGTCCCTGGTGAAAGCGGGGCGTGCCGTGCCGCAACGGCCCATCTTTCTCGAGCAACCTCACCATAGCGAAGCCGTCCTGAAGCCGCGCATGGGCGGTCGCTACACCCCGGGCATTCTGTCGGCCGTGATGATGTCGGATCACAAGTTGATCCGCAGCGGCGACGGGTCGCTGAGTTTGTACGATTTGCAGAGCGACGCTCGTGAGACCACAGACCTTGTTGAGACCCAGCCCGAGGAGGCTCGGCGGCTCAGCCTCCTCCTCGATCGTTGGTTGCTTGATCACGACGTTGGTCGAGACTCCGGCAAACCAGTTCTCAGTGCAGAGCGAGAGGCGGCCTTGAGAGCTCTCGGGTACCTGGGTGACGGTTGATCTGGGCCATGGCCCAGATCTCGCTGACGTCCTGCTGACGGTTCGGGTGGGTTCACTGTGTCTTTGAAAAACTTGGCAGCCGCTGACACGGGACTGCGCCAAGGGGGGAGGTCAGGCGCCCCGATGTGCGGGCCGCGCCGATTTCACCAGCTCCGGAACCATCCACCGGAGCGACACAGGAGCGATTTGCCATGGGACTCGCCGCCAAAATCCTCGCCGTCATGACCCTCGCCGCCTCCAGCGCCAGCGCGCTGGATCGCCGATGCCGCTGCGCCGGCGGGCTTCGCTGCCAGCAACGGCCTAAAGGTCAGCGCCACCCAGATCTACGACGTCATTTCGGCCGAGATCGACGAACGCATCGCGGCTGCCCAAGCGCCCGGCGTCTCGGTGCCGATCTACACCTCGCAGGACTTCGTCACTCAGAACTACGTGCGCAACCCCAACTGCTGGGTCGCCGACATCGACTTGACCGGCATCAGTCCCTGGAACTCACTCGAGGCTCATCGCCGGGCGGGCACCCTGGTAAGTCTGCGGCACATCGTGTTCGCCAAGCACTACCAGCTCACGCCGGGCACCCAGGTCGCCTTCGTGACGGCAGATAACGTCACCGTCACACGCACTCTTGGGGGTGTGATCTTGCCCGGCGGTGACATGGCCATCGGCATCCTGGACGCGGACGTGCCCGCAGAGCTCGGCTTCCACAAGGTGAGGCCACGGAACTGGGCCGACACGCTATGGCAGACACACCGCGCGGCCATGCTGCACTTCGACCAAGAGGAGAAGGCCCTGGTGCGAGACTTTTCGGCGATCGTTGAGTCGAGCCAGAAGGTGAGTCACATTGCGCCTATCGAACCGCTGCGGTTGAGCTTCTCCGAGACGATCATCTCGGGTGACAGCGGCAACCCTGCTTTCTTCGTCATGGGCGGCGAGGCCGTGCTCACGCTGACTCACTTCACGGCCAAGACGGGCCCCTTCTACACCTCGTGGTTCGACGAGCTGAACGCCGCCATGACCTCGCTCGGCGGCGGCTACCAGCTGACCGAGTACGATATAGGAAGCTTCGTGCAGCCGTAGGATCTGAGTTCAGCGCCCGGCGATGACTCGGCTCGGTGCCATGGCAGCGGAGATTTTTTTGGCAGGGTGGCCGCGGAAGCTGCGCGAAGTTTGGGGACGGCTGGGTCGACGATCCGCCTCAACCACTCCCGCAACTGGTGCTGATCCCATGTTCCGCTCCCTTGTAGCCACGATCGCCACGTTCTCACTGGCCCTGCTCGCCGTGCCCGTTGCCGCCCAGCAGAGCTCAGCGTCCGCCCAGAATCCCCAGCTAGGCCAGGTCAGTGGCACCGCCGCTGCCGCCGCCACGGGGACGCCGCCGCGAATCTTCGGCGTCGACGCCGTGGCTATCGATCTGGCCACGGTCTCCATTCAGATGCTGCCGAACGGCAAGCAGGCGCTGAAGGTCAGCAACCTGGGCAGCTCAGGCTGCGACGGGGTCAGCATCGCTGCGCCCCACGACGGGGTCGAGTCGATGTCGGTCACGTTCGAGCCCACCACGACCGCGCTGCCCACCGAGACGGTCAGCGTCGAGTTCGACGCGATGGTCGACGGCGCGGCACCCGTGCTTGTCGGCACCGTCGATCTGCGCCTCCAGAGCCACCCGGTCGATGGGGACGTCTGGCACCTGTCGGTGGACAGCTCGCCCTTGGGCGCCGCCAGTCACACGGTGAGCATCATGGACCAGGGTTATCTGTCTCAGACGATCAGCCTTGCAGCCGGCGATGAGCTCATCATCGGGGCCTACCCCAAGGAGACCTACTACTTCGAGAACATCGACGATCCCGAGAACTCCGTGTTCGTCTGCATCGTGCTCGAGAAGCCGTCCAAGATCGTCGGCATTCAGCACGGCGGGGGCGGCACGACTCCGCTCAACGTGATGGCCACAGCGTTGAAGTGCGTCGCGGACATCCAAACGCCGAACACCCTCGAGCTCACCGAAATGCGTGTGCTCTCGGCCGACACTGGCGAGATCTACTTGTCGGGCATCTCTCAGGGCTTCGCTGGCGCCCAGATCACTGGCACGGACGAGGCGCTGGTCGAGCACACGGCCGGCAAGCTGAAGGTCAGCAACCTGGGCAGCTCGGGCTGCGACGGCTTCTCGATCAGCCCTGGCGGCAACGGTGGCGGTCAGAGCGCCGACGGCGGCAGCTTGCTTTTCGATCCGCTCAACAACGGCGGCGTGATCCCCCCCGGCGCGACGTTCACGGTCAAGCTTGCGGCCACGGTGCAAGGTGAGTTGCACGAGGACTTCGCCAGCATCAAGGCCACCAAGGACCCGCTCGTTGCCATGGACCGGATCGAGTTTGGCTGCGACCCGAACATGGTCGGGGTGACCTGGTTCTACGAGCTCTACCTGGCCGGCCAACTCGTCGTCCAGGGTGATCCGACGCTGATCCAGTCGTTCACCATGGGGAACCACTTGGACTCGCTCAACGGCGTCTACTACGGCAACGGGCCGCCGGCCATGGGTGACATGGATGGCGACGGCATTGCCTTGACCATGGCGGGTCCGCAGACGGCGAACATCGACGGCATGGTGTACCAGTGCGACGAGCTCCGGCTGGTCATTCCCGATAGCGAGGCCTGGCGGGTGAGCGCGATCAACGCTGTGGTGATCGAGGCCACGGACCTGGGTGAGTTCTCCGTCACGACGGCCTTGGACAAGGCCACTCCCAAGCTGAACCTGGGTCACCTTCAAGTCTTCCGCGGTCACGTCACCATCCTGAAGGAGCCCCTGTCCCTCGGTGGTTCGATGGAGGTCGGCTCGACCAGCGCGCTGATGCTCGACGATGCGCCTGCAGGTCAGTTCGGCATCCTGTTCCTTTCCCTCGACGTCAACCCGACGAGCTTAAAGGGCGCTTCGCTGATTACCTTTCCGATCTGGGCCATGCTCAATCTGTTCACCGACCAGACCGGCGGCATCGACCTGCCGTTCGTCTGGCCCCAGGGTATTCCGGCGGGCTTCGAACTCTACGCCCAGATCGCGACAACGGGCTCGAGCCCCGGCGGCCCGGTCTGGATGAGTAACGGCATCGCGCTGATCGGCCAGTGATCGCTCGGTGATCGCTCGGTGATCGCTCGGTGATCGTTCGGTGACTTAGTAGCCTGTGGATAAAGTGCTTTCGTTCGGCCCGCTGGGCGCTGCCGCGGGCGGAATGACTTTTACCACGGGCTGCTTGCGTTCTTGGGGGCCGCGCTAGCCTGGCGGGGCGGGCGCGACTCCTCGACCGCCGCATCGCAACAACGCAGACCTGCTCATCGGTGATCGGTGATCGGTGCAGTTCGCTGGCAGCGATGAGCCCTGTTGCCTTCCAGCCCCTGGGATTCGGCGATGCCGAGTTCTGGGGGCTGCTTGCGTTGGCGGGGCCGCTGCAACTCGGAGTCGCTTTCGGATTCTCGGTTGCTCGGTGGTGACGGTGAGGCTGACATCGAGGCAGCAGGAGGGGGCAGAGTCGTGACGTCGCACGCTGATGATCTTTGTGGTCGGAGAGGCCGTGGCGGCCGGGCTTCTCGCTCAACTGCTATGGCCGTGACCGGGGGCTTTGAAATACCTACGCGCAGTGCGGATGTACAGGTGTCAGACACCGTACGCCTGGGCGCTCGATGGACGTGCTCCATCCAGGCTCAAGCCTGGCGAAGGTCGGGTCGGATCGGGTAGATTCGTCCCCCCTTCGCGTATTACCTCATCGCCCTCTGCGGCCTGATCCTTGAGCGTTCCATGAAGCACCGTATGCAGGCACTAGATTGGATGCGTGGGATCGTGATGGTGATCATGGTCACCGACCATGCTTCCGAGGCCTTCAACGCGGCGCGCCCGGTTACCGATTCGGTGTTGTTGCCGAGTTGGGATCAACCGCTCGACGCGCTGCAGTTTCCGTTTCGCTGGCTCAGCCACATTTGCGCGCCTGTTTTTCTGTTTCTGGCCGGGACAAGTCTGGCGCTGAGTCTCGGGCGCAAGCTGGCGCGCGGCACTTCCGGATGGAGCATCGACAAGGACCTCCTGATTCGGGGCTTGCTGATCCTTGGCGTGGATCTGTTCCTGATCAACCTGGTCTGGCATCCCGGGGCGCTGTTGTTGCAGGTCATGTATGCCATCGGCTTGAGCATGATTTGCATGATCGGGTTGCGCCGATTGCCCGACGGCCTGCTGATTG
>JBLIMM010000179.1:0-9531 GCA_047638635.1 Pseudohongiellaceae bacterium
GCATCCTAACCCATCGGTTACCGCAGGGGGGAGGCTGCACTCGCAGTGCTTGCAGCCGCTACCATGCCTCCATGAGCCGCCTGCCCGACGCCCTTCGAGAACACCTCTTGTCTCCCCGCAACGTGGGCGAGCCCGAAGGCGGCTGCGACCATCGGGGCGAAGCGCTCAACGGCGCCTGTCGTGACCACCTAGTCCTTTATGTGGGACAAGACGCCAACGGCCTGGTGCAGCGCGCAGGCTTCCGCGCCCGAGGTTGTCCAGCGGCCATGGCCACAGCCTCCGCGGTCACCGAGCTGCTGCCTGGCCTGCCCGTGAATGACCAGCTGCCCCAAGCGGCGGCCGCTCGCTACGTGGAACGGTACGGCGAGCCCGCGGTGCTCCATCGCCATGCCTTGGCCCTGGTGAAGGAGGCGCTGGCTGAGTTGTCTCCGCATCTAGAGGTTTGATGCGTTCGGGGAAGAGCGCGGTGCTGCTGGGGGTGGGTCTACGTCACATTGTCTTTCGACGGTGACGGAGTGATTGTGAGCCAGGGGGAGACGGCTTCGGCAGTGTCGTATTGAGCAGCAGCACTGTGCAGTTCTGAAAGTGAATGCAGAGCACGCGGGAAAGCAGAGCAGCGCACAGTGGTGGTCTACACCGCCCTCGACCGAGCCTTCTCCGAACCGATCTTCGCCGACTTCACCGCCGCCACAGGCATCGTGGTGAAGGCGGGCTACGACACCGAGTCGACCAAGACCATCGGGCTGACCAACCGCCTGCGGGCCGAGCGTCGCCGCCCCCGCTGCGACGTCTTCTGGAACAACGAGATCCTGAACACCGTGCGCCTGAAGGACGAGGGGCTGCTCAGTCGTAGCGATCCGGCGGGCGGCGAGTTGGTCCCCGCAGCGTGGAAGGACCCGGATGGGTACTGGTTTGGGTTCGCGGCCCGGGCCCGGGTGCTACTGGTGAACACCAAGCTGCTGGCTCCCGACGACTGGCCCCACTCGCTGCAGGATCTCTGCGACCCCGCGCTCCGTGGTCGGGTGGCGATGGCCAAGCCGCTCTTCGGGACTACGGCCTCTCACTTTGCCTGCCTTTACGTGGCGCTCGGGGCAGAGGGACTCGCTGGGTTCACGGACGGGCTGCTGCTCAACGGGGCGCCACGTCCTTCACGGGCATGACCTACCCATCACCCGCAAACCACCCCCCCCGTCGCTCTACTCGCTCTCACTCACGGCGCGCTTGATCGCCAACAGCGTCTTCAGCATCCCCGCCATCTCATGCAGCGGGATCATGTTCGGCCCGTCGGACAAGGCCTTGTCCGGGTCGGGATGTGTCTCGGCGAAGATGCCATCGCAGCCTGCTGCCACCGCTGCTCGGGCGAGCACCGGCGCCATGGTGCGATCCCCCGAAGTGGTCTTGCCACCGGCGGAGGGTTTCTGCACCGAGTGCGTCGCGTCGAAGACCACGGGCACGCCGAACTTGGCCAGCTCGGGGATGGCGCGCATGTCGCTGACCAGGGTGTTGTAGCCGAAGCTCACTCCGCGCTCGGTGACGCCCAGGTTCTCGTTGCCTGTGGAGCGCACCTTGTCCAGGGAGTGGCCGATGTCCCAGGGGGCCATGAACTGACCCTTCTTGACGTTCACCGCCAGGCCGCTGCGGCCCGCTGCTAGGAGCAGGTCGGTTTGGCGGCAGAGAAAGGCGGGGATCTGAATCAGGTCGACCTTGCCCACGGCGAGCTGGCAGTGCTCTGGCTCGTGGACGTCGGTCATTACAGGTATGCCCACCTCTTTGCTCACGGATGCCAGCAGGTCGAGGCCCTCGTGAACCCCGGGGCCCCGGTACGACTCCACGGACGTGCGGTTGGCCTTGTCGAAGCTGGCCTTGAACACGAAGGGGATGCCCAGCTCGCCGGTGATCTCAGCCATGGCCTTGGCGATGGCCAGAGGACCCGTGTCGTTCTCGATGACGCAGGGGCCGGCGAGCAGAAATAGCGGTCCACCGGGGGGCAGGGTGAGCGGGCCGATCTGCATGGGCTTGGTGTCCGGGCGTGGGGCTGGGGCGTGCTGGGAGCGGGCTGTTGATAGGTGGGCAGCGTAGCAGTCGGCGGGGGCTCGGTCTCCACGGCCCACGGTGTCCTTCTATCTCGTGGATCGCCGTGGACAATGGCCGGACGCTTCACCGGGCCTCGGGTCTGGGTGGGGCGGGCCTCAGCTCTTGCACGGTGGGGCCGCTCTAGGAGCCTCTCCCGGGGCATTCACTGATCTCTGCCTCTTTGCTCGCTCGACGATTCGCCCATGAAAGCGCTGATACTCCTCGCCACTGGCATCTCCGACGACACTCGGGCGGGCCCCACGCCCCTAGAGCTGATCGACACGCCGCACCTCGACCGGGTGGCTAACGACGGCCGCCTGGGGCAAGTGCGCTTTGCTCCCACGGACGAGCGGGACACGGCGGCGGTGGCCCTGGCCTCCGTGCTGGGCTACGACACCCGGCGCGATCGAGTGGCTCGAGGTGTGGCCGAGGCTGCAGGCATGGGTGTCGAGCTTGGCCCGGACGACTTGGCCCTGCGGCTGAACTTCGTCACCACCTGGCAAGGGCGCCTGGCCGACTTTCGTGCGGGACGCATTGGGCGAGTCGAGGCCCGGCTGCTCATCGAGGCACTGTCTGCTGAGTTCGTCGACGAGGACATCGAGTTCTTCCCCGGGCAGGGCTATCGCAACCTGATGGTGATGCGCGGGGGGCGGAAGCTGAGCTTCGAAACGATCCCCCCACAAGAAGTGCTGGGGCAGCTGCTCTCAGATAGCGCGCCCTATGGACGGGATGCGGACAAGCTGGTGGAGATCATCAACCGCTGCAGCGCTGTGCTGGCTGACCACGACGTGAACCGGGTGCGCCTCGATCTGGGGGAGAACCCGGCGAACGTGGTTTGGCTTTGGGGCCCGGGGAGCCCGGAGGTCATTGAGCCCTTCGAGCTGCGCACCGGGCGAAAGCTCACCGTGGTGGCGGGAGTGCCCATGGCGCGGGGCATTGGTTTGCTCGCGGGGGCAGAGGCGCCGGTGATCCCCGGGGCGAGCGGTGATTTGGACACCGACTTCGAGGCCAAGCGCCTCGCTGCCCTGGCGGCTCTCGATCACAGCGACGTGGTGTTGCTGCACATCGCCGCAGGGAACGAGGCTTGCCATGCCGGGGCTTTGGCGACCAAGGCCGCGTTGCTCGCGGACCTCGACGAGTTTCTCGTGGGGCCCCTGCTGGAGGCGTTGGCCACGCGCAACGACACGCGCTTGCTAGTCACCACCGACCACATGACGTCGGCCGCGCGCCGCTCAGGTCCTGCGGCGAAAGTGCCCTTCGCCATGTGGGGGCCGGGCATCACTCCCCTGCGACGGGCTCCCTTTTGCGAGACTGCTGCGGCCCAGAGCGATCTGGACATCGAACACGGACACACCCTGTTGGAGTTTCTGCTCGACTCGGCTCCGTCCCGCGCCCCTGGAGGCGATGGCACGGCGGCCAAGAGCGAGCAGAACTCGGAGAGCCTCTGATGAGCACCACTGATACATCGTCTGCGGACGAGATGGCCACTCGCTACGACCCGGCCTCCATCGAAGACGACATTCGCGCCACCTGGGACCGCAGCGAGGTCTTCCAGGCGGGCAATGACCCGGCGCGCACCGAGCCGTTCACGATCATGATTCCGCCGCCGAATGTCACCGGCGTGCTGCACATGGGTCACGCGCTCAACGGCACTCTGCAGGACATCGTCGCTCGTCACCAGCGCATGCTCGGCAAGGACGTGCTCTGGCTCCCGGGCACAGATCACGCGGGGATCGCCACCCAGGCGGTGGTCGAAAAGAAGATCTACGCCGAGACCAAGCAGACTCGCAAGGACATGGGGCGCGAAGCTTTCCTGGCCGAGATCTGGAAGTGGAAGGACGAACACGGCGCCACGATTCTCGAGCAGTTTCAGCGGCTGGGGACGTCCTGTGACTTCACGCGCACGGCGTTCACCCTGAGCGACCAGCTGTCCCGAGCGGTGCGCGAAGCTTTTGTGCGCATGTTCGACCAAGGCTTGGTCTACCGCGGCGCGCGTTTGGTCAACTGGGATTGCGTGTTGCAGACGGCGATCTCCGACGACGAGATCGAGTACGTGCCCAAGAAGGGCAAGCTCTGGAACCTGCGCTACCCGGTGAAGGACGAGCCCGGTCGTTTCGTGACCGTGGCGACGACCCGTCCCGAAACCATGCTGGGCGATACGGGCGTGGCCGTGCACCCGGACGACAGCCGTTACGCTGATCTCGTGGGCAAGACTCTGCTGCTGCCGCTGATGGATCGTGAGATCCCGGTGGTGGCTGACGATTCCGTCGACAAAGACTACGGAACGGGCGCTGTGAAGGTCACCCCGGGACACGACTCCGCCGACTACGAACGGGGTGCGCGTCACCGCTTGCCGATCATCAATATTCTCGAATCCGACGGGACTATGTCCCCGGAGGCTGGGAGCTTTGCGGGGCTGAGTCGCGAGAAGGCTCGCAAGGCAGTGATCGCCGCCATGGACGAGCTGGGCTTCTTGGGCGAGATCAAAGACATCGAGCACAACGTCTCGGTGAGTGATCGCAGCAAGAGCCCCATCGAGCCGCTTGTGAGCGAGCAGTGGTTCGTGAAGATGAAGGAGATGGCTGCGCCGGCTATCGCTGCGGTGAAGGACGGTTCGCTGAACTTCAAGCCCGCCCGCTGGAGCAACGTCTACTTGGCTTGGCTCGAGGGTGTGCACGACTGGTGCATCTCTCGTCAGCTGTGGTGGGGCCATCGCATTCCGGTCTGGTACGACGAGGACAGCGAGCCCTGTGCGAGTGTCGAAGACCTCGAGATTGGCTCGCCCCATCCCACCACGGGCAAGCCCATCGTCCGCCAAGATGAGGACGTGCTCGACACCTGGGCCAGCTCGTGGCTTTGGCCGTTCGCCACGCTCGGTTGGCCCGACGAGACTAACGACCTGGCGCGCTACTACCCGACCCAGTTCCTGTCCACGGCCAGCGACATCATCTACCTGTGGGTGGCGCGCATGGTCATGGCCGGTTACGCGTTTGTCGATCGCTTGCCCGAAGATCAGCGCTGCCCGTTCAGCACCTGCTACATCCATGCCACGGTGCTCGACGGCAAGGGTCAGCGCATGAGCAAGAGCAAGGGCAACGGCATCGACCCTATCGACATGATCGATCAGTACGGCGCCGATGCGGTGCGCTACTCGTTGGTCATGCTCACCAAGGAGGGTCAGGACACCAAGCTGGCCCCCGAGAAGTTCGAGATGGGCCGCAACTTCGTCAACAAGCTCTGGAACGCTTCGCGCTTCGTGTTGAGCAAGGCGGGCAGCTTGCCGGCATTTGATGCGTCAGCGGTCACCGCCATCGAAGACCGCTGGATCTTGTCGCGCTTGGCGGCCACGGTGCAACGGGTGGGCGACGACTTCTCCCGCTACAACTTCAACGACGCGGCCACCGAGCTCTATCGTTTCGTCTGGAATGACTTCTGCGATTGGTACGTGGAGGCGGTCAAACTGCGCCTCGAACCTGCAGACGGCGTAGAGGGGACTCCCGGCGAGCCGGTGGCTCGGGCGGTGTTGGGTCGTGTGCTCGCTGACGTCCTGGGCATGCTCCATCCCCTCGCACCGTTTGTCACCGAAGCTGTCTGGCGCCGCTTGCGCGATGCGAACGAGAACGAGTTGCCTGAATTGCTGACCACGGCGCCGTTCCCCGATGGCGCTGGCTTACCTCGTGATGCAGAGGCGGAGAGCGATCTGACCCTGACTCAGACCGTGCTCGGTGCGGTGCGTAAGTTGCGCCAGCAGAACAACGTGAGCGAGCGCAAGTTCGTGAAGGTCACGGTGGCCGGTGCGACAGCTGAACAGACCGCTGGCCTAGAGCGCTGCCGGGAGTTGCTGCTGCGCTTAGGCTACCTGGCCGAGTTCACTGCGGGCGCTGAGCCGGCGCGTCCTGAAGGTGCAGCGGCTGATGTTGTCGACGGCCTGGAGGTGCTCCTTGATCTCGACGGCCTTATCGACAAGGTCGCCCAACGAGAGTCTCTCCAGCGTAGCGTGGCCAAGATCGAGAAGTCGTTGGCGGGCATCAAAGGCAAGCTGGGCAACGAAAGTTTCGTGGCACGGGCCCCCGAGGCTGTGGTCGCCGCTGAGCGTGAGCGGCAGGTCGAGCTTGAGAGCGAGCTAGAACGGCTGGCCGTGTTGCTGGCAGCCCTCGACAAGTAGCAGCGGTCCTGGACCACAGCCAAGCCCCGCGCAACTCTGGCGCAGAACTTGGCTGTGGTTCGTCACGACTTGGCGACGACTACTGACCCACGAGGGCCAGCACGTTGCTGAGGTTCGCTCCGGTGGGACACACCCGGGCCAGCCACGTGCAGGCTCGCCCCAACGTTCAGAGCTTCACGGCCGCACCGCGCCAGAGACGCAGTGCTTTCAAGCCTGACGTGGGCCTAGCGTGGGCCGTGGCGCACCGGCCGCCGTGTGAGAGCGCTTCAACGCAACCCGCTACGGCGCAGACGCGCTCCCAGCGAGCTTCCTTAAAGAGAACGGACTAGCTTCCGCCGAGGCCTTCGCCGTGGAGCTTCAACTTGATGCTGAAGCGGGGCGCTTTCTTGTTCCGCGCCATGTTGTCGTGGCTGTACTGGATGGTCCAGTCTTTGCCATCGCCGTCATCGTTGAGGATGGCGCCCGACGCGGACTTTTCTAGTGCCTCAGGGAGCAGGGTGTAGCCGACCACCGCACCGTTGACGTTGTAGAAGAGGATGACCTCTTTGTCCTGGGGGTAGTCGATGTCCTGAATGATCTCGGAGACGTTGATTCCGGGCCAAGGCACGGAGGCGCCAGCGGGGGGCGAGTTGTCAGGTTCGCTGGGAGCGGGTGCAGGCTGCTCGTCGTTGTCATTGCTCGAGCCCTTGCTGTCTCGGCGGGCCTGCTTGTGGGCCTTCGATTCGCCCTTGCCCTTGTAGGCGAGCAAGTAGTCGCCCGGCGGCAGTGCAGGCTCTTCGATGGACTCGCTCGTGGTCAGCAAACCCAGTGTCAGAGGTTCGTCTCGAGTGTCCTTGCGCAGCTTGGCCAAGCCGGATCCACGCTTGGGCATGGGGTGAGCGAATGCCAGGTAGCGATGGCCGGTGATGATCTGGTTGTTGCTACCCGCTGAGTAGGTGGTGATCTCTTTGGCGACCACATCGTCGAAGTTGATGTCGTCGATACTTGGCAGTTGCACCGGCAGTAGACGTTTGTGCGCATGGCGGATCAGATCGGCGCCGTCGGCATAGCTACGCGCCGCACGAAAGCCTACAGACTCATCCGAGTCGGTGGGGCGCATGGGCAGGCGGTAGTCGATACGCATGACGTCTTTAGGCGAAACGTATGAGCCGCCTTTGGCAATGCGCGATGTGCGGTCGAATACGGGGGAGAGGTACTCAGTCTTGCGCCCAAGTTTGTGCGCCACCGGCTTGAAGCCCTCGAAAGGGCTGAACGGAGAGTCGACCCACTCCCAGACGTTGCCAGCCATATCGAGCAAGCCAAAGGGGCTGGCACCATCGGGATAGGTACCCACAGCGGTGGCCTTGTTCGTCGCACTCGATGAGTCGTGAGCGAACTTCCGCTCGTACTTCTTTCCCCAGGGGTAGTCGTAGTCGCCGTGCTCGCCGCGGGCAGCCAAGGTCCACTCGTTTTCGTTGGGGAGCCGCTTACCGCACCACGCCAAGAAATCGCGAATCTCAACGAAGCTCACGTTGGTGATGGGGAAGTCATCTTGGCCCTTGGGGACGTCTGTTTTGCCACCCCAGGAGTAGTCGACGACCCACTCTGTCGGCTTGCGACCTGTGGCGTCGAGGTAGACCTTCCATTGGCGGTTGGTGACCTCGGTCCGGTCGAGAAAGAACGGCCGCACTTCGGCCATGTGCCGAGGCAACTCTGCAGCGACAGCTCTAATAGAGGTGCTGTTGCCGTCGCCGAGGCGGTCGACTCGCTTCACTTCGGTGCCGACGGTCACTTCGCCGCCTGGGATAAACACCATGCTAGGCGGGGGACCTGGCTCGCTCACCGAGGAGAGTCGGACCTCCTGGATTGCGTCGTTCGAGAGGAGAAGGTTCTGGGCCGGATTGGCCTGGGCCTGGGCTGGCACTACAAGGAGCGCGGCCAGGGCGAGCAGGGACGGGATCACGTTCGGGCTCAACTCCGTGGGGCGCAAGAGCAGTGCATTGTTCGGAATGCAGATCAGGCGCCAGTTAGGTTGCTCGACTCGTACTGTCGGGAAGGAATGGTCGGATGAGGGTAGACGCCAACAGTGCATTCACCAGCGTTTGTGGCCATCAAGGGCCACGCATACACATATTGGCTAACTGTGAGGCTAGCCTAGCTTGGGCAGGACTGTAACGGAAACGCCATACCTGTCAACCTATGCGGAGCCCATCCTGACCTCACGCTGTTGCCCTGACTCGTTGAATCCTGAGAGCCGATGACTGACACAACTTCCGCTGAAGACTCTTCCGTACCCTCTCAGCTGGTGACCCCCGAAGGGCGGCTGTCTTACAGGGTGATCCAGGAGGACGTAGGTTCTCGCATTGATCGTTTATTGGGTAGGCTTCTAGCCCCTACTTACAGTCGATCGTATCTTGCTGCGCTGATCTCCGAAGGCACGATCAAGGTGACTGGCGAGGCCGTGAGGCCGTCGTATCGGGTCGAAATTGGCACTCTCGTGGAGGGTGAACTGGGTAGCCCTGCTGCCGCCTTGCCAGGCCCCGAGCCGATGGATCTGTCGGTCCTCTATGAGGATGAGTCGCTGATCGTGATCAATAAGCCCATTGGCATGATCATTCATCCGGGGACGGGCGCGTCCTCGGGAACCCTCGTCAACGGCCTGCTCAGCCGCTTTCCTGAGCTGTCAGTCGTGGGCCGCGCGGATCGGCCAGGAATTATTCATCGCCTGGATCGGGACACTTCGGGGGTCTTGCTGGTGGCTCGCACCAACGAGGCGGCTAAGTCGCTGGTGAACCAGTTCAAGGCCAAGACCGTGCAAAAGCAGTATTCAGCGGTGGTTTGGGGCGAGCTGCCCTTCGACAGCGATTGGATCGACCTGCCCCTTGGTCCCCAGATCAAAAAGCCCCAGCTGCGCCGAGTGGTGCGCGACGGTGGCCAGGAGTCGTCGACCTTCTATGAGGTTCGCGAGCGTTTCGGCGTGGCCTGCCACTTGGCGGTCTTTCCTCGCACGGGGCGTACGCATCAGATTCGCGTGCACCTGGAGCACCTGGGCTTCCCGATCATCGCGGACAGCAGCTACGGCTCTCAGTTCCGTCAGCAGTACCGGGGCTGGGTGGCCAAGCGCCAGGCGCAGGGGTTGGCGGCCCCTGAGCTCACTCGACAGGCCTTGCATGCCCACAAGATCACCATTCGCCACCCGGCGACCAACGAAGAATGCACCTTCGAAGCGCCGATGCCCGACGATATCCAAGCCTTGCTGAAGGTGCTGTCCATCGTGGCCAGTGAAGGCTAAGCCGCCACTGTCACCCTTCCTT
>JBLIMM010000180.1:0-9276 GCA_047638635.1 Pseudohongiellaceae bacterium
ATCCACAAGGGGAACAGTGCGCAGCTTGGAGTTTGCCGCTGAGGGTTCTGCCGCGGGCTTGCTGATCGCCGCGGCGCCCCCGCAGCTGCTGGCCCTGCGCCCCCTGAGCCCTTCAGCAACGGAACACGTAGAGGCCATCTCACCGGTGTTGATCCGCGGCGAAGGGAACGACTTTGGTGTGCTCACTTCGCCGAGCTGGAGTGCCGTCGCCACCCTGGAGAGCTTTGGCACCACAACCACTCAAACCACAACACCTGGGGCCTGGCGCCAATGGGAATTCTTCGGCCGCTCCATCAGCTGCTTCGGCGAAACAGGGCCCGACGCTCCCCTGGTCAACATCTCTCTGGACGGCGGGCCTGTGACCACGGTCGACCTCTACGCCCCGGAGATCTCCCAGGAAGTCCCCTTCTTTGAGACGACCTTCCCCGAGAACGACTGGCACATCGTGCGCATCACTCACTCAGGAATGAGCCACCCGCTCTCCTCGGGTAGCACACTGGCCACCGACGGTTTCGCCACCACTCGCTAAGCAGCACCCGGGTCGTTCAGCGCACGGTGACTCCGCCCTTCGAATCCAGTCGAAAGCTCTCCCCCTCCGCCAGCAGGTAGGTGGCTTGCAGCACTCCCCAAGAGCTTCGTGCCGCGGCCCCGCGATGGTCAACCACTAGCTCAAGGGACAGCACGGCCACAGTGGGCCCGTCCAGGGCAAAGACAATCCCCTCGTGATCCAACACAACAAAGCCGGGAGCGAGGTCGAGGCTCAAATCTAGCGGGGATGCTCCCAGCTTCGACTCGATCAACCACTGGCGACCGTTCCGTTCGATGGTCAGCAGATCGACGGTACGACGGGCACTCAACGCGTCAGCAACTGCGGCGGGCTTGAGACCTTGCTGTGGACGCACTGCCTCGCCACTCGGCGAAGCAGCTGCTCCGGCGCCCAGGTCCTCGTCTGGAAGGTACGCCTGCAATCCACGAAAGGTCGCCAGAACTTCAGCCGGGGCATCATCCAGGCGGGCGTCCACCAAGTCACTCCAACGCCTCAGCATGAGCAAATCACCACCGCCGGGAAACAGCGAGGCCAACGACTCGATGACATCCCGAGCGGCTGCGTCCTTGCCTACCGAGACCAGCTGAGCCGCCAACTCTGTGCCCACGTACACCGCCTCTTCCTGCCAACCCTCGTCGAGCATCTGCTCGAAGGCTCGCCCTAGGGGCTTCACTGCGTTCAGACCCTCGTAGCGGGACAGCATCGCCAGGGCTTCCCCCACCCTTGCGAAGGTCTTGCCTGCCTTGCCACCATCGCGGAACTTTCCGTGAGCGCCCAGGATGTCCCTGAGCTCGATGCCATAGGCCGATTCGCCTCGCTCGATGGCCTCAAAGACCAAGGCTCGGGCCAGACTATGAGCCGACACAAAGAGACCGTTGTGCTTCACCGGAAGTTCTGCCAGCAGGGCGAACAACTCGTCCGCAGGCGGCCTAGCTCCCAGGATGTCTGCCACCTGTGCAGCCGTGGCTTGTTGCGCCTGGGGGGCCTCCTTCAGGGAACGCTCAGCCAAAGCTTCTCCGCAAAGCCCTGCTGACACCTCAGGTTGGCCCAACTCAGACATGCGAGCAGCGGAAGCCAACAACTCGTCCACGCGCTTGTCGCCCAGTGGCGTCGGGCAGAGAACGAGAAGCAGTGCAACGGTGAGCAACACGGGGGCAGATCCATCAGGGCGCTGAGGCAGAACGCTGAGACAGGGCGCTGAGGCAGAACGCTGAGGCGGGCGGAGAGACTTCGGTCTTGCTATTGGACGCGCAGAGCACTGATCACACAAGGGCCGCCGAGATCAGAGGGCCCGGCCATCACTGCGACACACCCGCCACAGCCACGTCACTACGATAAATCTCAGCGGCTGTAACGGTGGGACAGAGCGGCGCGTATGCCACCACTGGTTCAGCACATTCGTTTGCTATCCACCGCACATCGCCAGCACTTCACTGGAGTCACCATGGGCAAGATTGCCGCGTCCTTCTTCGTTCTCTGCCTCACGGCCCTACCCGCGTTCGCTGCGGTCGACCGTTCGATCATCCCCGCCGAAGCCCAGTGGTTGGTGCATCTCGATGTCCAGGGGTTGCTCAACTCACGGCTGTTCTCCGAGGCCCAAGAACGGGAAACCGATCTCGATTTCGACAACAACAGAGACTATCAAGAGATGAAGGCTCGCCTGGGTATCGACATCACCAAAGACGTCGATTCCGTCACTATTTACGGCCTGCCCCGTCACCCTGAGGCTGTGGTCTTCATGGCGCACAGCCACCGTGACCTCGACGAAGTCATGGTGCGTCTGAGCGTCCTGGCCCCCAGAACTGACGTCGAGGTGGACGGGCTGCAGCTCTCCCGCTGGGCGCCACCTGAAGGGAACAAGACGGTCTACTCGTACTTGGCCCGTCACGCAGACAGCGACGAGCGGATCCTCCTCGTGGCTCAAGATGCGAACGATCTTGTCATCGGCATTGAAGCCCTGCGAGGCGAGAGCGCGACCCTGGACGACGGCGACAGCGAATTGGGCGTGAGCGCGACCGACGGAGCCATCCTGCAGGTGTCCGCAGACGGGCAACTGGCCGATTGGGCCGACGTGGAACCCGCTAGCAACATCGCCAAGTTGGTACGTTCAGCCGTGGTTGAGTTTGGCGAAAACTCGTCCGCCGTTTACGCCCATGTGACCGTAGAAACCGCAAGCGCTGCGGACGCTGCTCGGGTCACGCAGATTCTCCAAGGGGCCATGGCCCTGGCCAGCCTCGCCTCCGAGATGGAAAAGCAACTCAAGGATCTGTTGCCTCTGCTCCAAGGGCTGAAGTTTCACGCCGACGGCTCGACGCTCACCATTCACTTCGAGCACGATCTGGACGATTTGATCGCCATGCTCGAAAACACGGTCCAGCGCACAACGATCGAAGAGTTCACTACCAAGCCCAAGAGCAAGCCGAAGCGCAACAAGCCTGCCACCGGGAGCAAGTGGTACTGAGCACGGCGTCCGACAACGTTCCACCCACGCTGGACGAACTCGTTCGGGCTTCCCGAGCGGGTTCGGATCCAGCGTTTTCTCAGTTGGCTATCCGTCTCCAACGGCCGCTGTTTCGTTTCTTGCTGATGCACTGCGGCTCCCCCGCAGACGCTGAAGAGTTGACCCAAGAGACGTTCCTCCGGGCCTGGCAAGCCATCGATCGTTACGACGACCGCTGGCGCTTCACCACCTGGCTCTACACCATCGCCCGGCGCCTCGTGGTGAGTCATCACCGCAGCCAGGCCCGGCGGCACACCGTACCCGTACCTGATGACCTGCTCAGCGGCGAGCAAGACCCCTCGGGAGCCAGCGCCAACGCCGAGGCTCGCAACAATCTCTGGGATTTGGCGAGCCGTGTGCTCAGCGCCGACCAGCGTACGGCTCTGTGGTTGCGCTATGGCGAAGACATGGAGCCTAGTGAAGTGGCTCGCGTGTTGGGCAAGAAGCCCGGTCAACTCAGAGTGACTCTGTTTAGAGCACGGCGTATCCTAGGGCGACACTTGGAGCCATCCGGCTCGGCCGTTCCCCGCCAACAGGTCTCGCCAGCACCGTGCCCCGAGGGCAGCTAACATGACTGATCACCCCAAAGACTCGCTAGCCGACACTCTGCGCCAGGACGCCCTGTCGGCCCTCGAGGAACCCTCGAGTCAGCTCAGCGAGAAGATCCGCCAACGGCTCGATCAAGCGTATTCAGAGGGTCGCGGTGAAAGCCTCAGCGAGGCTCCCGCTGCTCGGGTGACGAAGAACAAGCGCCTCCTGAGCCTGTGGCTCGGCGCTGCGGCGGCCCTGTTCATCGCCATGACTCAACTGGGCAATAAGCCCTCGCCGCCACCCAGTCCAGCGCTCGTCCAGGCGCGCCCGACACTCCTCTCGCCCTTGGCCGCTTTGGCTGCCACCATTGATCAGCCCTTGCTCGCTGAGTGGCAAAACCTCACCCAAGATGCCTCGGGAACAGCTCACTATTTGTTGACGCAGGTGCAGCTCCCACTCCAGAGCTTCCGTTTCTTGGCCAAGAGCACAGAGGCTTCAGAGACCACCCAGAGCCCCCTGACTCCCAGCCAGCACATTGGCAACCCTGCTCTTCAGGACGGCTAGCTGCGCAACATCACCAGGACCATCTTGAACCGTTCGGGGGCCGCCACCGCGTGAGGTCGGTGAGCCGGGATCAAAATCATCTCGCCCGTGCTCAGCGAGTGAACCTCCCCATCGACGGTCACTTCAGCGCGCCCCTCTGCGATCCACAGCATGGCGTCGAAGGGTGCTGAGCTTTCGCCAATGGACTGGCCAACGTCAAAGGCAAAGAGCGTCGCGGCGCCATTGCCATTTTTCAGCAGCTCTTGTTTGTCCACTGAGTCAGGACGGTAGGCCACGCCGTCGGCGCAGGCCCCAGACCACACTTGATTGACAATGATTCCACAGCCCATCTGAGCACTCCGAGAGAAAGTCTTCACAACGGGCTGGACCTTACGAGGCGGGGGCCTCCCTCTCAACGACTCTCCCGCCGGCGCTGTCGAGCGAGGGCCAGCTGTGCCCGTGCCTGGGCATCGTCTGGACTCCCCTCCACAAGTAGCTTAAACGCTTCGACGGCAGGGCCAAACTCGCCACCGCCCAAAAAGGCGCTCCCCAGCAAGCTCCGAGCCTGGGGAGAACGGGGCCTGAGAGCGCAGGCCCGCTCAGCCAACGCCGCCCCTTCTGTCCAGCGTTCTTGGGACACCCGCAGCTCAGCGAAGCCCATCAGCGTGACAAAGTCGCTGGGCGTTAGCTCTAGGCTGCTCTGAAAGTGCTGCGCGGCTTCCTCCCAGCGCTCTTGCCCTGCGAGCAAGTCAGCGTAGGCCGAGTGGTTGCGCCCGAAAGACGGCCCCTTTTCGAGAGCTTCGAGAAAGTGCTGTTCGGCCTCGTCCTCGTCTCCTCGCTTTGAGAGGACCAGCGCAAGATTCAGATGCGCCAATGAGCTGCCACCGTCGATGCTCGTGGCGTGGGTATACAGGCGAAACGAGCTACGCCAGACAGCCACTTGCTCGTGTCCAGCGGCCGCGGTCACGGCGATCACCAGAGCGCTGAGGGATGGCGCGAGCCAACGGGGCAGCGAGCACCAACGCAGCACATCCGCAGCGGCGAACACGAGCGCCACGGTGAGGCCAAGGCTGGGCAAATAGGTATAGCGATCCGCCATGGCCTGGGAGCCCACAGCGACTAGGCCGATGACCGGCATGAGCATGCCCACGAACCACAGCCAACCCAAAGCGAGGTATGGGTGACGGCGACCGGGCCCGACCAAGACGGCAAGGGTGACGATCAGCAAGGCAAGGGCCCCAAGCCAGGCGCTCGCAAGGGGCGTCCCACCCGGCGCCAGCGGATAGTGAAAGACCATGTCCGTGGGCCAAAGCACCTTGCCCACGTAACTCCAGAGCGCCACCGAGCCACGGGCCAGCCGCTCCGTAAAGGGCAGCACCCCGAGGTCGACAACGGCTCCCCCCTTATTCTGGGCAAACATCGTGGCGGCCACCACGGCGCCCACCACGGCAAACAGGGGCAGCTTCTCTTTGAACAGGCTACCTGTGCGGCAGGGAGCAGCGCCCCCACTCGTCACGGAGGGCAACGGTCCCCCGCGCCAGCGCCCCAAGGGCCAGGCGTCCAGAAGCAGCAGCACGCAAGGCAACGTGACCAACATAGGTTTGGACAACAGGCCCAGTGTGAGAGCAACGAAGACGAGCCAAAAGCGCCGACGGGTAGGCCCGCGACCATAGGCCTCCCAAGCCAGCAAGGTCGCCATAAAGAACAGGCCGCTAAGGACGTCCTTGCGCTCGGAAACCCAAGCCACAGACTCAGCGCGCAGGGGATGCACTGCAAAGAGCGCGGCCACCACGAAGGCGCACCCCCGTCTCCCTGTGAGGCGACCCAGCGCCAGAAAGAGCAACACCGCCCCCAGACCGTGGAGCATCACGCTGGTCAGATGGTGCCCCCCCGCTTGGTCCGCAGCGCCGCCAAACAACTGCACATCAGCCATATGGGACAACCACGTGAGCGGATGCCAGTTGGCCATGTGCGTCTCAGTGAAAGCCCAGCGTAGCCCCGCCCCGGTGAGCCCCTTTTGGACCATGTCATTCTTGAGCACGTAGCCAGGGTCGTCGAAAGTGACGAAGCCAAAACTCGGCACCGCCTCGAACGTCGCAGCCACCAGCACGAGCAAGCCCAGGACCCCGAGCCACGTCCAACGGCCGCCCCCGGGAGGCGCTCCTGGCCGGAAGCTGTCATGCTCAGCACTCATGGGCGGATCTCATGGCTTGCTGGGTATTCGGGGCGCAACCGTGCGCCCCAAGTCGGCCCAGAGTCTATCCCGATTTCGCCGCTGAACCGCCCGTGGTTGTCTCTCTGCCGGTGGGTTTCCAGGGACGGGCGCTGGGCGCGTTATGATCGCCGACCGCCAGCCCCCGGGGCACTTCGCCCCATCGGCTGACCTCCACGAGACGCCCGCACATGCCTTGCCGCCAACACCGCAACGTATTCCTGCCCGCACTGCTGAGCCGCGCGATCGCCGTGATCGCCGTGATCGCAGGGTCGGCTCTGGTCTCCCCCGTGCTCGTGGCGCAAGTGGACGCCCCCCCGGCCCCCGCGCTCCCCTCGCTCATTCGCTGGATCGACGAGTACACCACGGACGGCTCGGATCTCCGCAGCTACTACACCATCCGCTCATCACCCACAACACGAGCGCGCTTGCAGCTCCTCGACAAAGAGTGGATCACTCGCCTCGCGACCCTCGATCAGCTCGAGCTCAGCACCGCAGAGCGCATCGACCAACTGCTGCTCAAGAGCTTCATCCAGTATCGCCTGTCCGAAGCGGCCAGAGGATCCCAACAGCTTGATGCCTTGGCTCCGTGGTTCGACTTTGCCGAAACCATTCAAGACCTCGAAGAAGGTCGCTGGACTCTCCAGGCCGTCGCCCCCCAAGAAGCCGCCACGCGCCTCGATGCCCTGGCCCAGCGAGTCGAAGAACTCACGGACACAGCGGCCGCCAAACCCGCGAAAAGCGATGACGACGACGAGAACCGGGACGACGGCGACGACGAAAACGACGACGAAAACAGAGAAGCCGACAGCGACGACAGTGCAGCACCCGCCCTCGACCCCGTGGCGGCAGAACGCCTGGCAGACGAGATCTCCAACCTGCAGGACGCCCTAGAGACCTGGTACGAGCACGACGCCGCGTTTCGACCTGGGTTTTCCTGGTGGGTTGAACAGCCGTACGAGCGGGCCAACGCCGCCCTCGACAGCTACAGCAGCACCCTGCGCGAAGACATCGCCGGCCAAAAGGGCGAGCCGGACGATCCCCTGGTGGGCGACCCCATCGGCGCGGACGGCCTGGCCAGCCACTTGGCCCACGAGTTCTTGCCCTACAGCGCAGCGCAACTGCTGACCATCGGCGAGGCCGAGTTCGCCTGGTGCGAACAACGCATGCTGCAAGCCGCTGCCACCATGGGTTTCGGCGACGACTGGCAAGCAGCCTTGGCCGCTGTCAAAGACATGCACGTGGAGCCCGGCGAGCAGGACGAGCTGGTCATGGCCCAAGCTCAGGAGGCCATTCGCTTTCTCGATGAGCGCGAGCTGGTCACCATCCCGCCCCTGGCCCGAGAGACTTGGCGTGTCCGCATGCTCAGCGCCGAGCGCCAGAAAGTGCTGCCCTTCGCAGCCTACAATCGCCAGCACATGCTCA
This sequence comes from Pseudohongiellaceae bacterium, assembly GCA_047638635.1. GTDB lineage: Bacteria > Planctomycetota > B15-G4 > B15-G4 > B15-G4 > CAZIAK01. The sequence continues at coordinate 7,759 of JBLIMM010000180.1, forward strand.
TCGCTTTTGCCACAAACGACATGGACATGGACGCACGCCTGCAAGCGATGCGCGGCAACAACGAGCACTTCAGCCGCATCGTCACGCCCCACGAGTTGATCCCCGGCCATCACCTGCAACTCTTCATGGCAGCCCGGCACAACGTTCATCGCCGGCGCTTCTCCACCCCGTTCTACGTCGAGGGTTGGGCGCTCTACTGGGAGATGCTGCTCTGGGATCAAGGCTGGGCGCGCAGCCCTGAGGATCGCGTCGGCATGCTCTTTTGGCGCATGCACCGCGCCGCGCGCATCGTGGTCTCGTTGCGCTTTCACCTGGGCACCATGAGCCCTCCCGAAATGATCGACTACCTCGTAGACCGCGTGGGCCATGAGCGGGACAACGCCACCGCCGAAGTGCGACGCTACATCGGCGGCTCGTACAGCCCGCTCTATCAGTGCGGCTACATGATCGGCGGGCTGCAACTGCGAGCACTAGCCAACGAGCTCGTGGCAAGCCCACACAACTCGGGCACGTTCACCTTGCGAGAGTTCCATGATGCGGTGCTGCGCTGTGGCCCCATCCCCATCGAGCTGGTCCGTGCGAGCCTGACGAACACCACGCTCTCTGGCGACCATCAAGCCAGTTGGCTCTTCGCTGGGGACGTGATCCCTACAAAGAGCGACGAACGCTAAGAGCGTCTCGGTCACGTCCTGCTCAGGGGCGCAGGCCGGTCACACTCGCTACAGTGTGCGGCCGCCCGCCGCGTTCAAGACTGCTGAGCCTCTGCCCCTCTCGCCATGTCACTCACGTTCTCCCGGACCCCGCTGACCGCCATGCTGCCCACGCTCCCCTTACCGTCCTCGTTGTCCATGCTGTCTGGGACCTTGCTCGCTCTCGCGACGATCGCTGCGCCCTTGAGCGCCCAAGCGAACGCGGCTCAGACCGCCGACTTGGCCTACTACCTTCCCAGCGACGTCAGCTACAACCCGGACATTCCCACCCCAGAATCGGTCTTGGGCTACCAAGTGGGTGAATGGCACGTGCGCCACGACCAGCTCGTGCGCTACCTGGAGGTCTTGGCCGAGGCCAGTGATCGGCTGTCGCTGAAGGTCGTGGGCAAGACCTGGGAGCAGCGGCCGTTGCTCCAGGCGGTCTTTACCTCTGCGGACAATCAAAGCGAGCTCGAGACACTGCGCCGCACTCACGTCAACGCAGTGAACCGCGGTGACGCGCCCGCCGCCGACAGGCCCGTGGTGGTTTGGATGGGCTACAGCGTCCACGGAAACGAATCGTCGGGGAGCAACGCCTCGCTGCTCGTGGCTTACTACTTGGCGGCAGCCCAGGGCCCTAAGATCGACGAGATGCTTGGGCGCTCCGTGGTCATCATCGACCCCTCGATCAACCCGGACGGTCTGTCGCGCTTTGCCAGCTGGGTGAACATGCACAAGGGCGAGCAGCTTGTGTCTCTCGGTTCCCATCGGGAGCACCGAGAGAGCTGGCCTAGCGGACGGACCAACCACTACTGGTTCGATCTCAACC
>JBLIMM010000181.1:0-9267 GCA_047638635.1 Pseudohongiellaceae bacterium
TTGATGCGCCCCCAACTCCCCGCTCTTGGGCCGAAGAGCCCGCCCATCCCCCAAAGAGGCCCGCAATCCGTCGCAGAACTGGCAGCCCGGGCCGGTAGACTCGCCAAGCGATGACGCCACCCTCACCAGCCCTCGCCGCCTGTTCTTGCTGTGGATTGATCCAGCAGCGCCCCAGCTGTGGCCCCCGTGAGCGGCTCCGCTGCCAGCGCTGCCACACTCGCCTCGCTGGCAGGCCTCGATCGTCCACCCGCACCGCTGCTCTGGCCCTCTCGGCCCTGCTGCTCTACCCCGCCGCCATCACCTTGCCCATCTTGGTCGTCGAGCAGTTCGGCGTCACCCGTCCGGCCTCGGTTTGGTCAGGTGGAGTGGGCATGATTGCCGAGGGCGAAGTGGCTGTGGGCGCCGTGGTGCTGTTGGCATCCGTGGTGCTGCCCCTGCTCAAGCTCGTGGGGCTGTTCTTGCTCGCCGGCGGAGGCTATGGCCTGCGTCCCTCCATGAAAGCATGGACCTGGCACTTGGTGGAGTGGACCGGCCGCTGGGGCATGCTCGACGTGCTCCTGGTCGCCATCCTCGTGGCCACGATCAAACTCGGAGCGCTCATGGAACTCAGCGCAGGACCGGGCGCCCTGGCCTTCACCACGTGCGTCATGCTCAACCTGGCCGCCAGCGCCAGCTTCGATCCCCACAGCCTCTGGGAGGCCACCGAGTGACCAGCGAATATCCCTCCGCCCAGGTGGAGAAAGCCCCCTCCTTCAGCCTGATCTGGATCGCGCCCGTGCTAGCCACGGTGCTCGCCGTGGTGTTGTGCTGGCAAGCTTGGGGCGAGCGGGGACTGCCGGTCACCATTCTCTTCGAACACGGACATGGCCTGCGCCCAGGAGACACCCTGCGCCATCTGGGCATCGTGGTGGGCTCCGTGGACCAGGTCAGTCTGGCCCCCGGGCGAGACGGCGTGGAAGTGCGAGCCGTTCTCGAACCGGACGCCAAACACCTGGCCACGGTGGGCAGCCGCTTCTGGATCGTGCGGCCCGAGCTAGGCGTCAGCGCCATCGCTGGTCTCGACACACTCATCGGCAACCGCTACATCGCAGTGCTCCCCGGGACCAGCCCCTCGCAATCCCGCTTCATCGGTCTGGTCCGGGCCCCCCTGGGCGACGCCCTACAGACTGGCTTGGACATCGCCCTCGAAGGCCCCACCCGAGGCAGCTTGGTGGCTGGCTCACCGCTCACTTATCGGCGCATCAGAGTGGGCTCGGTTTTGTCTGTCGACCTCGCCAGCGACGGACGCACCGTGGAGGTCGCCGCCCGCATCCGCCAGGAGTACGCCAGCCTGATTCGCGCAGACACGCGCTTCTGGGATGCTGGCGGATTGACTCTCGATGTGGGTTTGTCGGGAGTCAAAGTGCACCTCGACACTTTGGAGACGCTCATTCGTGGCGGCATCTCCCTGGCGGTTCCTGAAGGCGCTGGCGAAGCGTTCCTTCCCGGTCGCCCCTTCACCCTGCACCGAGAGCCAAAGTCAGATTGGCTCGACTGGCAGCCCGCCGTGGCCCTCGGCCATACCCTGTTGCCCCCAGGCACACCCCTGCCCCGACCCGCCCGCGGCACCCTCACCTGGACCTCCGGCCGCTTCTGGTCCACGGATCAAAGCCGCGAAGGCTGGGTGCTCGGTTTGAGCGGGAGCATTCTCGCACCGATTGACCTTCTGTCTCCAGACGTGGGCGCTGACGACGGCAGCGCCGCCCTCCAAGTCTCCGGAGAAGCCCACGCTCTCGGGGGACCCAGTTCCTTGCCGACCCCTGGCCTGGGTCTCCTTGTCTTGGAGAGCCCAAGTGGCCTGCCCGCCTGGCCCCGAGAACGGCAGCGGGTAGCTCGAGCCCCAGAAGACTGCCTGCTCGTAGGCGACCCCGAAGAGCAGCCCTACTCCCTCGCCGCTGCGCGTTTCGCGCCTGAGCTGGGCCGCTGGGTTGTCGACGAAGCGCTGCCCTTGGGTACACGCTGGCATGGCGCCGCCGTCTTGGCTCGCAGCGACGGACGACTCATCGGCATTCTCTCCGTGGAGGGCAAGGTGGCGACGGTGGTGCTCTTACCTCATCCCCTGCCGTGACCGGGCCAGACTCACCCACGGCGAGCCAGCGAGCATTGCCCCTGGCCACGACGCTGTTTCTGCTCGCTTGCTTGGTCCACGGCACTCGGCGTTTCGACAGCTTCGTCCAGCACTTCGAGATCACACCGGCCCAGGCCACGCCAGCCATCGCCGGCCAGGACACCGCCCGCTGGGACTTCGTTCCTCAGCGGGACACGGTTGAGCGTCTCTTGCTCTTCACCGTGCGAGAAGAGGGCCCGAGGGAGCGCGACCTCCCCGTTCTGCTCATTCTCCGTGAGCCCGACTCTGGCAAGGCCATGAGAGAGGCCCGCAGCACCGTCCCGGCCCAAGCTCATCCCTGGCGCAACGATCTCCAGTTCAAAACACGCTGGGACGTCACCGCCGGGCAGCTCTACCAACTAGAGCTCTCGCTCCCGGATGCGAGCCTGTCGGACAGTTTGCGTCTGCAGATGTCCGACACTGCACGGAGCACGCCCGCACAGCTCACCCTCGCGGGCCAGAGCCTCCCCGGGCAGAGCCTCGACACGCTCGCCTTCGCCAGCCGACCGTCGTTCCCCACGGTGCTGGTGGTGCTCGGGCTGGCGCTCCTCGCGGGAGCGATTCGGCGCTGCGGACGTGACTCCTCCCACGCCAGTACCACGCCTGCCTTGCTCGTCACCGTTGGTCTGGCCACGGTCTGCTCGGTGTTCGTGTGGGAGAGCGGCGTGTGGCGCTTCTACGGTGAGTTCTGGCCTGACGGAAAGGTCTACCTGGCGCAACTCCTCTCCACCGCGTTCAGCGGCGAGGCCAGCTGGGGTCATGTCTGGAGCCTGGTCTCCGCTCATCTCCACGGCGCCACGAGCTTGGTCCCCGTTCTTCTGGCTGGTCTGCTTTGGCTTGGGCTGCCCATGCTTTACGGCTACGCCTTGCTGAGTGTTCTTTTCGGTAGCGGCACCTTGGTGGTGGTCAGCCGTTTCCTGAAGCGGCACAGCACACTGACAGCTCAACAGGTCGCCATGGTGGTGGCCATGACCGGCTGTCACTTCGTCGTGCTCCGGGGCTTCGTCCGTCCCCAGACCGACGGAGCGGGCGTGTTCTTCACCACGCTCTTCGTGAGCTCTCTGGTCGATCTCGTCTCGCCGGTGACCGCGCCCACAAGACGGAAGCTCGCCGCCCTGGTGCTGCCGATCATCCTGGTCCTGGGCCTGCTCGCGCGCATCGCCCTGGCTCCCCTCCTGGTGGTGCCCACGGCTTGGGTTGTTTGGCAGAAAGCGGTTGGCCGAGGCCACCCCGAGCGGCCCCGAATCTCTGCGCCGCTGATCGTCACCGCCGTGGGCTGCGCTCTGCTCGCGGCCACATACCAGAGCCTGGACCTCTGGGGATCGCTGGGCCTACTGCGAGCCACCGCCGCCCTGCCCGAGTTCAAGACCCTCACTCTCTCAGCCTGGGCGACCCACAGCGCTGCCGTGGTTCAGCTGGCCTTGCCCCTTTGCCTCGTCTCCTGGCGCCGGGCCAGCAGCCGGAGCAGCCTACAGGTCCTGCTGCTCACAGCCCTCGGGTTCCTGGCCATGCTGCTCGTCTTCCAGGTGATTCCCTGGTACCGCTACTGGGCGCCTATCGGCCCGGCAGTCATGGTCATCAGCGGGCTGATGTTGTTTGACGGCGTGCGCTCACCGGGGACCTGGCGATACGCCCTGGGCGCCCTCACCATCGTGGGCAACCTAGCCTGGGTGGCCGTAGAGAAGTCCTACTAGCAGCCTGACAGCCTCTAGAGTTCCTAGCGTTCCTAGCGATCCTGGAGTTCCTAGCGTTCCTGGAGTTCCTGGAACGAAACCTGGCCTGTCTTCACCGAGTACATCGCCCCGATGAGGCCCACTTCGCCGGAGCTAATCATGCTGTCGAGCACTTCACTACCCTTCCGTATGTCCTGGAGGACCAGGTCTACGTTCTTCTCGGCGACTCTCTGAATGAACTCATCCCCTGAGAGATCGTCGCCCTGCTTCGCCGCTTCGATGGCTGGCTGGATCTTGTCCAGCAAACCGGAGAGGTTGCCCAACTTCGCGCCGTCGCAGGCTCCTCGCACAGCCCCGCAGGCCGAGTGCCCCATGACCACGATCAGCTTCGAACCCGCGAGCTTGCAGGCGAACTCCATCGATCCCAGGATGTCGCTGTTCAAGACGTTGCCGGCAATACGCGCGCTGAACAGGTCGCCCAGCCCCTGGTCAAAAATCAGCTCAGCGGATGTGCGCGAGTCGATGCAGCTCAGAACGATGGCAAAGGGGAATTGTCCGGTGGAGGTGCTGTTGACCTGCCCCAGGAGATCCCGGTTCTTGGTGAGGTTCTCCTGAAAACGACCGTTGCCTTTCTTGAGCAAGTCGAGGGCCGTGGCAGGTGTCAGCCCTTCAAGGCTCTGCTGTGTTTGCGTCTTCATCATGCGCTCTCAGTCTGGGTGCGGGGTGGGTAGTCGACGGCAACCGCCATACTTGTGGAATCCCTGCCTTGGTGATGGCGGTCCAGACCGATCACCTTCAGCTCGATGCCTTTGGCCTTCGCTCCGATCTCGTAGTCGCTAATGATCTCGACGATGTCCGGGTGAATGAAGACCGTCTCTGACGCATCGATCTCAACGAAGGAGTTTGGCGGGATGGAGTCGAGGGTCTTCAGCACGCTGGCCTTGTTCAGAAAGGTGACCTGCTGGGACAACGCGATACGCACATGCTCACCAACGGCTTGGGGGATGTTCTGCAGCTGAAACGGTAGCTGGTAGCTCTGGGCGAGGATCACAATCACGGCGGCGTGCAGGCCCAGGCCGATGCCGATCAGCAGATCGGTCAGCACGATGCCGGCGATCGTCACCATGAACGGGATGAACTGCCCCATCCCCTGCTTGTACATCTGCTTGAACACACTGGGCTTGGCCAGCTTGTAGCCCACCACCAGCAGGATCGCCGCCAGGGTGGCCAGCGGGATCAGGTTCATGATCGTAGGCAGGGCCACGACGCTGATGGCCAGCAACACACCATGGAACACAGCAGACGCTTTGCTCTTCGCCCCGGATTGGACGTTGGCCGAGCTGCGCACGATGACCTGGGTGACAGGCAGCCCTCCGAGCATGCCCGAGACCACATTGCCCACACCTTGCGCCTTCAGCTCCCGGTTCGTGGGAGTCACCCGCTTCTGTGCATCGAGCTTGTCGGCCGCCTCGACGCTGAGCAGCGTCTCCAGGCTGGCAACCACGGCAATGACGATGGCGGTCTTGTAGACAGCCGCCATCCCCAAGCCAGAGAAGTCTGGGAAGGCCAGCAGATCGACCAGGCTGGTGAAGCCGTCCGCCACCGGGATGCTGACGAGCTGGTCGGCGGTCAGCGCGAACTGCTCAAGAGAGCGAAAAATGATGTTGAGGCACACGCCTGCCACCACGGCGACCAAGGGCCCCGGGAGGAGCGCCAAGACCTTGCGAGCTTTGAACCAGGGCCGCTCCCAGGCGATCAGAATGGCCAGGGAGACCACCGCAATGCACAGGGGGCCGAAGCTCACGGCGTCGAGCAGGTGCCCCAGTTCGCTGAATGTCGTTTCGCCATCTGGCTGCTGGAACGACATTTCTCCCACTGGATCTGCGTCATAGCCGAAGGCGTGGGGAATCTGCTTCAGCACGATGATGATCCCGATGCCCGAGAGCATCCCCCTGATCACTGAAGAAGGAAAGTAGTACGCGATGATGCCAGCCCTGGCGAAGCCAAGACCCACCTGGATCAATCCGGCGAGGATGACCGCCACCAGAAAGATCTCGAAGTTGCCCAGCTCTTGAATGCTGGTCAGGACGATGACCGCGAGCCCGGCGGCGGGCCCCGAGACGCCGAGACACGATCCGCTCAGGCTGCCCACCACGATGCCGCCCACGATGCCAGCGATGAGCCCCGAAATCAGCGGCGCCCCCGAGGCGAGGGCGATGCCGAGGCACAGAGGCAGAGCCACCAGGAAGACCACGAGTGAAGCGGGGACGTCCGCCTGCAAGGTCCCGAAGAATCCAGGAGTTGACGTTCTCGCTATGGCTGGGTCGTTTGCATCTTGCATCAAGCTCTTCACTCCGTGGTGTTGTGGACTTAGCAAGACTACGAAGCCAACAACCCTTCTGTCTATTCGATCTTAGTGCAACAATCGTCAGATATTCTCGAACGGAGAGAAATCATCAACCCGCTCAACTACCACCACCTGCGGCTCTTCCAGGCCGTGGCTAGAGAAGGCAATCTAACCCGGGCCAGCGAGAAACTTCATCTCACTCCCCAGACCGTCAGCACGCAGATCCGCGATCTTGAGACGGCCGTGGGTGAGAAGCTGTTCTTGCGTACCGGCCGCAGCATGGTGCTCACCGACGCGGGACAGGTGGCCCTGCGCTACTCCGGCGAGATCTTCTCCCTGGGCCAGGAACTCATTGAGACGTTACGGGGCCAGCCCACCGGCCGCCCCGTCCAGGTCAGGATCGGCACGCCAGAGGCCCTGCCAAAGCTCATCGTCCACCGACTGCTAGAGCCGGCCCTTCACCTGGACATGCCGATCCAGATCTTATGTCGAGAGCGAAGCCCCACCGAGCTGCTCGCCGACCTCTCGGTTCACCGCCTCGACGTGGTGCTTTCCGACACACCCATTCCGCCCCTGGCCAAGGTGCGCGCCTACAACCACCTGCTGGGCACCTGCGGCATCACCTTCATGGCTCAGGCCAACCTGGCCAGGCGACTCAGAAGAGGATTCCCCCAATCGCTCGGCGGCGCACCGGTGCTGTTGCCCAGTGACGATGCCGTGCTTCGCCGAGATCTGGACGGCTGGTTCGACAAGATCGGCGTGCGCCCCAGGATCGTTGGCGAGTTCGAAGACAGCGCCCTGCTGAAGTGCTTCGGCCAAGCGGGCGAGGGTTTCTTCGCCGTGCCGTCAGTGGTCGAGAAGGAAGTCGCTCGACAGTACATGGTGCAGAAAATCGCCGAGATCGACGCGGTCACCGAGAGCTTCTATGCCATATCGGTCGAGCGCCGCGTCCGACACCCGGCGGTGATCGCCATCTGCGAAGCTGCCCGTACCCAGTTGTTCTCGTAGTCCTGGCAGCGGTTGTCGCCGAAGTTTCTAGAAGACAACTTGGACTCGCACCTGAAACGCCCCTGCGTGTTCGCTGGCGCTCTTCAAACCCAAGCTCTGCGCTGTCTCCAGGGCATGGATGTACACGTAGTTGAAACGCATGCTCACGCTCGGGTTCATCCACCAGTTCAGGCCCATGGTCACGTTCTCCTGCCGCCCGCCGCGGACGTCACGGTCGGACACGTCGATCATGCTGTAGCGAGCCGCCAACTCAACGGCCCCCTGCTCGCCCTTCGGTTTGATCCGACCGTACTTGGCTCCCTTGAGGCTGTAGCTCCGTGAGTCTTCAGTCAGGAACCAACTGACCTGGCCGTAGTAGCCGCTGAAGCCGGCGGTGCGCATGCCCCTGCGGTCCACCCTGACATCGAAGACCTCACCCTGGGCATGAAACCGGCCACAGACCAAAGTGGCCTCAGCGTTGGCCATCGTGAGGCTGTCGGCGCCCGCGATCACTCCGGTGTCGACTAGCTTAGTGCCGGCGATATGCGACTCCGGTCGGCTGGAGAAGCGCAACGCGCTGTTCGATGAGAGGTCCCGGTGGTACACGCTGCCGCCAAAAGCGAGCACCTGGTCTGCCTCGGCAATGGGCGCGACCACGAAGCGGCCGGCCACACCCCAGTCCTCCTTGGTCTTCCCGTCGTGGTCCAGTCCCTCCCCAAAGAGGCCAGCGGACGCGTGATAATGGTCACCCCAGCTCGTCGCCGTCACGCCCATGCGGCGGCGACCGGTGGCAGGGCTGTCGATAAATGAGTCGGACAGCGCGCGCTCCTGGAAGACCTGGTGGTTCGAGCTGGTCATGGTCTGCAAGCCAAAGGGCACCTTCTGGTGACCGACCGTAGTCGTCAGCTTGTCCCAGCCTTTGTATTGGATCCAGCCGTCGGTGACCTCTGAGCCACCGCCGGGATTGAAATCGAGCTCGAGCTTGTAGCCCAAGTCCCGCTCCACGGTGCCGCTCATGCGGAAGCGCATGCGGCGCGCTTCGGTGCCACTGCCAAGCTTCGAGCGACCCTCGCTGTAAATGGCGCCATCCAGCTGCATGCGGCCACCGAAACTAAAGACGGAGTCACCATCCGGGGAAGTGACGGTGAGGCCCTTGTAGCTCGTGGTGACCTCGGCGGCGTCATTAGCAGCGCCCGGCGGGTGCGAGTCTCTGGTGAGCCGCTCCAGGGTCTCGTTCAGGCCTTGCACCCCAGGTGCCTGGGCGCGCCGCTCGATCTTGGACTGAATCCCCTCCCACTCCTCCCGACTGATCAGCCCTTTCTCGAGCAACAGGTTTGCCAGAGCCATGTCGCCCTCAGCAGTCGTCCCCTCGTCTACCCCAGCCGCGCCACCTGAGCCCACTTGAGACTGCACCGGACCCAACACAGTGAAGATCAACAGCCACATGAGCAGCCCGCGTTTCATCGCATCCATCGTCTGTTCCATCTCCATTCCCTAGGGTCGCCCTGTGTCTTTAGCGGCGGCATTGATACCCCCGCAATGTGAAGAAACGGCGAGTTGATCATGAAGAAACTACCAACGGATGATTTTCTCCCAGGGAACGGCTCAAGAACTGGCGGCCACGCATCGTGGCCATCACCAAAGGGGGCGCTCCATATGATTCACGCCCCGAGCCACGTTCGAAGATCGTTCTTGTCCTTGGCCAGGCGACCACACCCGTTGAGGATCCCGTCAGTGGGTTTTGCGATCGCCGTGCTCAGCTGCCCCTCCCGACAGCCAGGGCAGAACGAAGGGGCGGCCGTCTGGCAACCTGCCAAAGTGAAGGTGGTCGCCGTAGACGGGCTGCAGGATCTCTGGCCGCAGCACATCGCCGGGGCGTCCCCGGGCCACGACCTGACCTTCGTTCAGCAAAACGATAGAAGTGGCAAACTGGCTGGCCAGGTTCAGGTCATGGGTGACGACCAGCGCCGCCCGGCCATTGCGACCCAGTCCGGCGATCATGTGAAAGACCTTCAGCTGATGCTCAGGGTCGAGGGCGTTGGTGGGTTCGTCGATGAGCAGCACCGACGCCTCCTGGGCCAGGGCTCGGGCGATCAACACCCGCTGACGCTGGC
>JBLIMM010000182.1:0-9240 GCA_047638635.1 Pseudohongiellaceae bacterium
CAGCCACCAAGGCCAGCTATCAAGGCCAGCCACCAAGGCCAGCTACCAAGGCCAGCTATCAAGGCCAGCCACCAAGGCCAGCCATCACGGCCAGCCATCACGGCCAGCCAGTTCGGCCAGCCACTGCAGCCAACTAGCCGCCGCTCAGTTGAGCCAGGGCCGTCTGCACGTGAGCGTCGATGTCCGTCACCGTCTCGGCCCATTCGATCTTGCCGTTTTTGTCGATGACGTAGGTCACGCGCCCGGGGTACTTCGCGTCAGCCTTTGCGCAGGCCCCGTAGGCCATGCTCATCGAACGGTCGGTGTCACAGAGGAGCTGGTACGGAAACCCATACTTCTCCGCGAAGGCACAGTTGTCTGCCACTTCATCGAAGGACACGCCCACAATCACCTGGTCAGCTGCAAGTTGTGGGGCTCGATCACGGAGCCCCTTTCCTTGAACCGTTCAGCCAGGGGTATCGGCCTTGGGATAGAACCACAGCAGCACACGCTTGTCCGCAAAGTCGGACAGACTCACGGGCTTACCGAGATGGTCATTCAGCTGAAAGTCAGGGGCCGGCGTACCGGGCTGAAGCAGCTGGGGCTTCTTATTAAACATGGTCGCTTCACTCAAGAGGATCGAGCCCGAAACGTGGGCGCGACCAGAGTAACCAGTAGGAGGCCCCGGGACGAAATCGGCTCAGCCTGCAGCCGCTCGCTTACCTGGGGCACTCTCCGGGCAAGCCCATCTCGCTCCAGGCCGCAGACACCTGGTCGAGCAGCACCCCTGGATGCACTTGCTCCCGGGGCCAGTCCCGCACGAAACCGTCGCTGGCGCCCTTGCTCGTGGCGTCCACACCGATACGCCGAGGGTGGTAGTTGCTCCGAGGGCGTAAAGAGAGATCTTGGTCGGGATTGGCCGAGCGGCCCACGTCTCGTTCAGGATCGATGTGAGCCATCATCAGCCAGAGCAAGCGGACGGGGTCGTCTAGCCGCTCCCCGGCATCGAGTACGAGCACTCGGTCCGTGATGCCCTGGCAACCCTCTCGATCGCCCCAATCCCACAGCTGTTCCATGGTCACTCGGGGCACCGCCGGGGACACCTTGCTCACGGTGACAGCCACGGCACGCCCACCGATCACTGCGGCGTCTTGCACACCGGCCAGCCCCACCAAGGCCTCCACGATCTCGGCGTCGCTCCGACAACAAGGTTCGACCGTAGCGGCCCGGGGCCCTTCCCCAGGAAACTCTCGGGTAAGGTCGACGGAGACCTTGCTGCCGTAATGCAGCGCTCGGCTGGCGTGGTCGAGGGTCTCGGTGGGCCCCAGCACGAACTCGATGTCTCGGGACACGTCGAGGCGCTCGAGCAGAAAGTCAAGCAGGGCGTCGTCGTCCTCTAAGGGAGGGGCTTGCTCGTCAAAGACCACGACGGTCTTGGTGAACATCGCTTGCCCGAGCCCCCAGACCGTGTGGGCGGATTTGCGCCCCTGGCCCGGAAAGTCCTTCTTGATGCGCAGCAGCATGAGGTTGTGAAACACGCCGGCGAAGGGCAGGCGCATGTCGAGCACCTCGGGCATGACCTTGCGCTGCAGGGGCAAGAACAGCCGCTCGATGGCCGCTGCCATGAAGCAGTCTTCTTGGGGCGGCGGACCCACCACCGTCGTGTGCCAGATGGCGTCCTTGCGGTGGGTGATGGCGGTCACGTGCAGCACGCCGTAGTCGTCGGCCAGGCTGTAGAAGCCAGTGTGGTCGCCAAAGGGACCCTCCCAGCGCTTCTCATCCACGTCGACATAGCCTTCGATGACGAACTCGGCGGTGGTGGGCACTTCAAGGTCCACCGTGCGGCACTTGGTCATCTCGACGGGCGAGCCCTGCAAGAACGCCGCAAAGAGCATTTCGTCCACCCCGGGGGGCAGAGGCGCCACCGCAGAGAACACCACCTGGGGCGCGGCACCCACGGCCACGGCCACGGGCATGCGCTGGCGGCCCAGCTCGGCGGTGCGGCGCAGGTGATCGGCGGCGGTGTGGTGGGTGTGAACGTGAAATCCGAGCGTGTTCTTGTCGTAGCGCTGCAGCCGGTACATGCCGCAGTTGCGCGCCCCGGTGACCGGATCTTTCGTGTAGACCAAGGGCAGCGTCACAAAAGGGCCGCCATCCTCGGGCCAGGTGGTCAGGATCGGCAGCTCGTAGAGGTCGACGTCGTCCCCCTCGTGCACCACCTCTTGGCAGGGCCCACTGGCGCGCATCCGCGGGAAGAGCTTGGCCAGGCGCCCGAGCAAGGGCAGCGCAGAGATCTTCTCGCGCCAGCTGGTGCGGGGCTGCTCGAGCTGCTCGATGAAGTCTCCCAGGAGCGGCTCGAGCTCAGACCACTCGCTTACTCCACAGGTCATCAACATGCGCTTGCGGCTGCCCTGAGCGTTGACCAGCACAGGAAAGCGGCTCTCGGACACGTTCTCGAAGAGCAGAGCCTTGTTGGCTGCGCCCCCCGCCTGGGCCACCCGATCGGCGATGGCGGCGATTTCGAGTTCGGGGTCCACTTCGCGGGTGATGCGCAGCAGTTCGCCAGCACGGTCAAGGTCGGCCAAGAACGAACGAAGGTCTGGGTTGGGCACGGGCAGGCTACCGTCTCGGGGGCGTGGTAAGCGAGGCAAGCGCCCCATGATAGCGAAGAGCTATGATGCCGCGCCCGCCCCCTCAAGTGGAGAATCCCGTGGCCTCGCAGTACGACGTTCTCAGTAAGGCCGCCGACTTGGTGGGCAATCGTCTGGGCCGGGCTGCGGTGGGCGTGGTCCTCGGCTCAGGCCTCTCCGAAGTGCTGGAGAGCCTCGACCAAGCTCAATTCCTTGAGTACACGGACATCCCCGGGATGCCGGCGCCCACGACCGTGGGCCACCGGGGCGCGCTGCTCTACGGGAGGACCAGCGGCGGCGTCCCCGTGCTGGCATTGTGCGGGCGCATACATCTCTACGAAGGTCGCCCCCTCGAAGACCTCTCCGCGGGCATCCGCCTGCTGTCGCTCCTCGGCGTGCATACCTTGGTGGTGACTTCAGCGGTGGGTTCGCTGCTGCCCACGTCACCCCCCGGGCACATGGTGCTCATCGAAGACCACATCAACCTCTCGGGGACGAACGTGCTCTCCGGCCCCCACGACCCCCGCTTCGGCCCACGCTTCACCGATCTCACCCAGGCCTACGACGCAGACCTGCTCAACGTGATGGAGAAGACGGCGAAACAGGTAGGCGTGCCCTTGGAGCGCTCGATCTTGGTGCAGACGTCTGGGCCCAGCTACGAGACTCCCGCAGAAGTGCGCTTGGCCAAGTCGGTCGGCGCAGGCGTGGTCTCTATGTCGATGGTCCCGGACGTGCTCACGGCTCGCCAACGGGGCATGCGCGTGGTGGGCTTGGGCTGCGTGACCAACATGGCTGCTGGCATGTCCCCCAATCCACTCGATCACGAGGAAGTCCTGCTCCATAGCGCAGAAATTTCCGCCAACCTACAACTGCTGCTCTCGGGTGCCCTCGCGCCACTGTCCCAGTCGGCCCAGCCAGGCACCTGATCACACACATCGTCTCAACCATCAATCACCGACTCATTCCATCGCTCGAGCAAGACCCAGGCCCATGACTCAGACTTTCCCGGAGCCCACGATGAACGCCACGCCAGCCCGTCCCGACAACAGCCAAGTGTTGTACACGGGTAAGGAAATCGCCGTCACTGTGGAGCGCATGGCTGGCGAGATCAGCAAGGTCTACGGGAACGAAGAGATCACCGTGGTGGCAGTGCTCCACGGGGCGCTCATTTTCTGCGCCGATCTCATGCGCGAATTGAATATGCCCGTGCAGCTCGAGACGGTTTCCGCCAGCAGCTATCACGGAGCGTCGACCACGTCGGGCGAGCTCTCCGTGCGAGTGGAGTGCGCCGACAAGTTGGTCGACCGCCATGTGCTCCTCGTCGAAGACATTCTCGACACAGGGCGCACGCTCACCCGGCTGTCCGAAGAGGTCCTAGCGGTCAAGCCCAAGTCCTTGCGTATTGCGGCGCTGCTCGACAAGCACGAGCGGCGAGTGACCGACATCGCCGCAGACTTCGTGGGCTTCGCCATCCCCGATCTGTTCGTGGTGGGCTACGGCCTCGATCTGGACGGCCGCTACCGCAACCTCCCTGAGATTCGCGCCATCCACGAGTGAGCCTGGCTGAAGCTCAGCACGGATCGGCTCAGCCAGCTCAGCCAGCCAGCTCGGCTCGGCTCGGCTCGGCTCGGCTCTGCACGCTACAGCACGGCACGGCACGGCGATCACAGGGCGGTTGTTGTGGCGTCGTGGGGCTCGAGCGGCTCGATAGGTGCCGGTAATGTGACCAGCAGCAAGCAACCCTCTTTCGATGCAGGGCGGTGAGCTGATCCCGGAGCGTGGTGTACGAAGGCACCTTGGCTCCAGGTGGATTGTCCGTCTTGCAACGCCCCGGCGAGCACGAAGTATTGCTCGCCCGCCGGGTGCATATGAGCGCCGTAGGACGCCCCCGGCGCAAAATGCAGCAGCACCACCGAGGCGCCTGTCTCGTCGTCGTAGCGCAACTTCTTCCAGCGCACGCCAGAGTGGGGCGAGGGGCGCCAGGGCAGCTCTCCACTGTCCACATATTGTGATGGTTTCATGGCCCCGAGCATCTGCCATGGTCGGGCATTCAGCAAGGGAGCGCCCTGCAGTACCATGGCGCGTTCCTGCTTGGAGGGGCGTCCATGTCATCACGTCATGCATTGTTGCTGTGCGGCTTCGTCGCGGCCATTTTTGCACTCGGTGCCCATTCGGGGAGCCTGCCCGACACCGACAACGAGACCGACGTTGCGGTCACACGCAAGGGTTACACGGTGGGAGAGCAGCTGCGCTCGCACACCCGCGTCGAGCTGCAGTTGAGTGCCACCGTCTCCTTGGGTTTCGTCACCCAGCCGGTGAGTTACTCGCTCACAGAAAACGAGACCTACACCGTGGTCTTCAGCAGCGAAGACGACAGCGCTGAACTCTCCCGCCAGCTGACATACCCCCAGGCTCAGCGCATCACCGTGGCGCCCCTGGTCGGCAAGCGTGTCAAAGATCGTCGGGTGTCGGGCAAGTCGTACCGAGTGCGCCGCAGCGACGACGGGCTCTCCGTGGCCAACCCCGACGGCAGCGAAACCCGCGAGAAAGAAGCTCGCGAAGTGCGCCGCTCATGCCGCATTGTGGGAAACAAGCCCGCCCTCTTCGCGCTACTGCCCCAGGGCGAGCTCAAGCCCGGAGCAACGTTTGACGCCGAAGGAGAACCGGCCAAGCGCCTGCTCGGGCTCAGCCTTGACGAGCTGACGGCAGACACGCTGCAGCTCACCTACAAGGGTCCGGGCGAAGGAAACCAGCTGCTCTTCGACGCGGGCGCATCCCTGTCAGGGTCCGCCGAACTGGCTGGCCGCACGCTGAACCTCAACGCCGAACTCACAGGGCAGCTCGTGGCCGATCGCCGCACCGGCCGCATGGTCCGCCTCGAGCTCTCAGGGGCTCTCGACGTGGGCTCCTCCGGCGCAAGCAGCGCTGACAACGCCGCGGGCAGCGGAACACTCTCCATACACAGAACCATGAGCCGAGACGTCTAAGCCGTCCTCCATCCTCTTCGCCTCTGGACGACTGCTCCTCAGCCCGTCACCCTGCAACCCGAAAACAGCCAACCCTCTTGATACGAAGAGCACTCATGCACCTGCACCGCACCCTCACCCGAGTCCTTTGCCTCTCCGCGGTAGCCGCCTTCCTGGCAGCCGCCACGGTGCCTAGCTCAAGTGACGAGTCTGCCCTCGAAGAACTCATGGGCGACATGAAGGCCAACCTCAAGACTCTCTCGACGGCCCTGACCACAGAGGGTGGAGAGGACACGGCACTCACGGCATTGAACGACATGCAAGTCATCACCATCACCGCCAAGCGTGGCGTGCCGCCGCACATGAGCGAGGTTCCTAAGAAAGACCAGGCTGCCCATATCGCTGACTACAAAACCCAGTACGCACGACTGCTGCAGGAGCTCGCCGCCATCGAGATCGACGTGCTGGCAGGGCACGCAGACAAGGCCATGGCCCGTGTGCGCTCCGGACTGCTGCCCGTGCGCAACGACGCCCACGACAAGTTCCAGTAAACCAGAGCTCCCGTAGCGCGCCGTCTCTCCCTCGTTCAGCCGACACCCACGCTGGTCTCTTGCTCTATGTTCGCCATACCACACCTCGCCAGTTGTTTCATGGGACGTCCTACGTTGGCCGTCACCCTTGCCGCCTCGCTGGTGATGCCAGCCCCTCTGGCCGCGGCACCGTTGCCAGCGGTACTGCCAGCGGTACTGCCAGCGGTACTGCCAGCGGTACTGCCAGCGGTACTGCCAGCCGTAGTTCCAGCCGTAGTTCCAGCCGATGACGAAGCTACGGAGAGCGACGAGGCTGCCAGCGATGCCAACTGGCGCGATGGTCTTGTGGTCAGCGAACACTCCCTCGTGGTGGGCGACGAAACCGTCGACTACACAGCGACCACCGGCACCATGCTGATGGAGACTGAACAGGGTGACCACCTGGCGAACATGTTCTTCGTCGCTTACGAACGGGCCGGCGTCGATGACCTCGGTGAACGGCCGATCACGTTTTGTTTCAACGGCGGACCTGGCTCGTCGTCGGTTTGGTTGCACATGGGCGCCTTCGGTCCCCGGCGCATCCCCATGAACGACGATGCCACCCAAGGCATGCCGCCCTACGAGCTGATCGACAACCTCTACTCGCTGCTCGACGTGAGCGACTTGGTCTTCATCGACCCGGTCACCACTGGTTTTAGTCGTGCGGCCAACGGCGAAGACGACGGCCAGTTTCACGGGGTGAGCGAAGACATCCGTTCTGTAGGTGACTTCATCCGGCTCTACACCACTCGCACAGAACGGTGGAGCAGCCCCAAGTTTCTCGCGGGCGAAAGCTACGGCACCACCCGCGCCGCAGGGCTGGCGGGCTACCTGCAAGGTCACCACGGCATGTGGCTCAACGGCATCATCCTGGTGAGCTCGATCCTCGAGTTCGGCACGGCACGCTTCGACGAAGGCAACGACCTGCCCTACCCGCTCTTCTTGCCCAGCTACACCGCCACAGCTTTCTATCACGGACTGCTCCCCCGGGAACTCCAAGAAGACCTCGCGACGACACTCGCCGAAGTCGAAGAGTTCGCCTTGGGTGACTATTGGACAGCCCTGGCTCAAGGCAGCGCCCTGGGAGCGGACGACCGGGCGCTCATTGCTTCACGGGTGGCCCGCTACACCGGCTTGACTGTGCAGTTCGTCCGGCGCAGCAATCTGCGCATCAACATTCACGAGTTCACCAAGGAACTCCGCCGAGACGAGCAGCTTTCTGTGGGACGTCTGGACAGCCGCTATACAGGTCGCGATGCCAGACCGGGCAGCAGCACCTCTGACCGCGACCCCAGCTACGCAGCCATCCAGGGCCCCTACACGGCGACGCTCAACGACTACCTGCGCCGGGAGCTCGGCTATGAAAGCGATCTGCCCTACGAAATTCTCACGGGTCGGGTGCACCCCTGGAACTACGGGGCTGGCCAAGGTTATGTCAATGAAGCCGACACCTTGCGCGACGCCATTCATCAGAACCCGTACCTGAAGGTCTACGTGGCCAACGGCTACTTCGACCTGGCGACGCCCTATTTCGCCACCCGCTACACCTTCAACCACCTGAATTTGGCCCCGGAGTATGAAGACAACATCTCCATGGGCTACTTCAGCGCGGGACACATGATGTACGTCCACGAGGCCTCTGCGGCCCAGCTCAAGAGCGACATCGCTACCTTCATTCAAGACAGCAGCAACCCTTGAGCAACCTTTGAGCAGCCCCTGAGAAGTCCTAGGGCACCCATAATCCTCGAAGATTTCAGCAACAAAGCCCCAAAGCCTGGACATAAAGCCGGCTCGCAGGCACGATTTCCAAACGCATTTCACTCACCACGAATAGAGCTTTCCATGAAGAACATCCTCTTGGCATCGAGCCTGCTTTTGGCGCTCACCCCCGGCCTCAGCGCCAACGACGATCACGGCATGTGGGTCGCCGACTTCGACACGGCCGTAAAGATGGCCAACGAGTCGGGCAAAGATCTCTTCGTCGACTTCACCGGCTCCGACTGGTGCCACTGGTGCATCAAGCTCCACGAAGAAGTCTTCGACTTCGATGAGTTCCTCGACGCTGCCAGCGCTGACTACATTCTCGTGGCCCTCGACTACCCCAACGCCGAAGAGGTGAAGGCCCTGGTGCCCAACCCCGAGCGCAACGCCGAGCTCGCCGCTGAGTACGGCGTCCGCGGCTACCCCACGGTCTTGCTGATGACGCCCGACGGCGAAGTCTTCGGGCGCACGGGCTACCAAGAAGGCGGCCCCACGAAGTACCTCGAGTCGATGCACACCATGCGTTCTGAAGGCAAGGTGCAACTGGTCAAGCTGGCTACTTTGAAAGAAGAGCTGGCCAACGCCGAGAACGCCCTGCCGGTCTTGGAAAAGGCCGTGGCCATGCTCGCCGAGATGAGCGGTGAAAGCCTCGGTGTGTCCATGGTTGCTGACATGGCTCGTCAGGCCATGGCCAAAGACATGGACAACATGTCCGGTCTCAAGCTGCGGGCCGTCAGCGCGCTGCTTGGTGCTGGTCAGGTCGACGACGAGCTCATGACCGTTGCCCGGGCCATGGACAGCAAGAACGAAGAAGGCCTGCTGGAGAAGGTGGTCGTCGCGCAGTTCGGCACAGTCCGCGATGCAGACAGCGCCAAGGCTGCGATCACCGCCATCGAGGAGCTCTTGGCCCTCGAGGTGCTCCACGAGCCTGGCTTGGTAGGCACGCTCGTTGGCCAAAGCGCCGTGTGGAGTGAGCAGAACCTCGAAGATCACGACCGCGCCGTCAAGCTGGCCAACGCCGCCCTGGGCTTCCGGGACGATCTGCCAGAACAGATGCTCGCCATGCTCAACGACATCCTCGCCGAAGATGAGGGCGAAGAAGAAGGCTAAGAGGGGCTCCCCCCCTCCGCACAACGCGTCGTCACGAGCGGGCCAACAGTGTGAGAGTCTCAGCGCAAGCTAGGACTCTTCACTGCTGGCTCGCTGTAATTCTGGGGACCACTGACCACGTGGCGCCGGCACGGCACGCACGCACGGCACGCACGCACGCACGGCACGCACGGCACGCACGGCACGCACGGCACGCACGGCACGCACGGCACGCACGGCACGCAC
>JBLIMM010000183.1:0-9224 GCA_047638635.1 Pseudohongiellaceae bacterium
CTCGATGATCGAAAATGGCAAGGCCTCGGTGCTCGCCGTTTTTGGAGGCGCCACGTCGCGACCCAACGAGAGTCGCGTCCTTGCCCTCGCGCTGGGTCCTGAAGGACGGGTCTGGATGGCTTGTACTTACTACGGCTTGGCCAGTCTGGAGACCGACGGTTCTGTGCGCCGCTATCGCTTGGGCGATCCGAGCTTGCAGCAGGTGTCTGCGGTGGTTGCTGACAAGACTGGTCGTCTTTGGGTCGGCAGTAACACGGGCTTGTGGGTGGGTGACGAGAACGGTTTCGAGAAGGTCGATGAGCCGGGCATGCCCGAGAATTTGGTCGTCCGTTCCTTAGCGATTCTCGGCGACGATGAACTGTGGATGGGCACCTATCGGGAGGGCGCAGTGGTCCGTCACCGGGGACAATGGCGGTCCGTTCGCCATGACGGCCCTTGGGTCTGGAACTCGGTCTATTCCTTGTCTCGGGACAGCGTCACGGGAGAGACTTTACTGGGCACGCGGGCCGGACTCGCCGTGGTACAGGGAGATGCGCTGGTCCCGTTCGATCGCGACGGTCTCTCCGTGCGCATCCCGGTTTACTTTGTCTTCGAGAACGACAACGAGCTTTGGGTTGGCACCCAGCGTGGGGTGATTTGCTGGGACGGGAAGGAAACCTCAACGTACACCGTGCAGCAGGGCTTGGCGGGCAATGAAACGAATCGCGCTGCAGTCTGCGTCGACTCACTGGGCTGCGTTTGGTTCGGAACGGTCAATGGTGCGTCGTGCTACCGCGCCGAGTTCGATCAAGTCGAACTCCTGGCGCCAAGCTTGAGATTTCATGGAGTTGACGTTGCGGGGGAGCAGTTCTCTCTTGAGCAACCCCTCCATCTGAATTACGACAGTAACGACCTCGTTTTTTCCATGAAGGCTGTCTCCTTCGCGGAGGCAGACGCACTGGATTACGAGTGTCGCCTCGACGGCTTCGACGACCTGTGGCTGCCGTCGTCGGCGGTAGTGGCTGGGAGTATTCGCTACACCAGCTTGCCACCAGGGACGTATCGGTTGTGGGCTCGGGCGCGCAGTCACAGAGGCCCATGGAGCGAGCCGGTCTCTTCAGCGGTGATCGTCATTGCTCGGGCTTGGTGGACGACTTGGTGGGCCAACCTACTGGGTGGCTTGGCTTTGTGCTCTGTGGGTTGGGGTGTTTCGCTGCTCATGGGTGCCCGACGTAGGAACCGCCAGCTTGAGGATGTCGTCGATGAACGCACGCGTGATTTGCGCGCTGCCGAAGAGCGCTACCGGGGCATGTTCGATAAGAACCTCGCACCCCAGCTGCTCGTGGATAGCAGCACTGGCGCAATCCTCGCCGTGAATCAGGCCGCAGAAGAACACTACAGTCAAGCTGCCGCCGACTTACTGGGCACGACCTTTGTGGACGTGTTCGGCGATGACGAGGGCGCCTTACGGGACGGCTTGCGGGATCTGCAGCCGGGAGAGCCTCTGCGCTTGTCCTCGCGGCAGCGCATCGACGGTGACTCACTGCACGTAGAGGTGCACGCCTGCACTTACGAGTTGCACGGGAGTCCGATGATCCATGCCACGGTGTTCGATGTGACCGAGCATCGACTCATGGAAGAACAGTTGCGCCAAGCTCAGCGCATGGAGAGCGTGGGGCGGCTCGCGGGGGGCGTTGCCCACGACTTCAATAACTTGCTCACTGCGGTCTTGGGCCATGCCGAGATGGCTTTGCTCGAACTGGACGACAAGGGAGCCGTGACGGAGCATCTGGACGTGGTGGCGGCGGCGGCCGTGCGCGGAGCACGCTTGACGACTCAGCTCTTGAGTTTTGCACGGCAGCAGCCGTCTGCTCCAAGGCGTCTCGACATCGATGAGCAGCTTCGTAATCTTGACCCCGTGCTGCGTGGCCTGCTCCGCGAAGACATCGAGTTACGTGTTGTCCTTGCTGGTGGTGGAGCGGGGGTACTCATCGACCCCGGGCAACTGGAGCAAGTGCTGCTCAACCTTGTGGTCAACTCTGTGGACGCCATGCCCAAGGGCGGGAACATCACCTTGGCAACCCGACGCCTGTCCGCTACCGAAGCGACTTTGCTGTTGGGGTCCGCGCCGGAAACTGAGGATGCCCAAACTGAAGAGCCTGATCTCTCCGGGCTCCCGTTGCTGTGTCTGTCGGTGCAGGACACGGGCGTAGGCATGAGCGCCGAGACTCTCGCTCGCATCTTCGAGCCGTTCTTTACGACAAAGGGAGTCGGCGAAGGCACAGGGCTGGGCTTGGCAATGTGCGATGGCCTCGTGCGCCAAAATGGTGGCCGCCTGTTGGTGCAAACTTCTCCCGGGGAGGGCACGTGTTTTGAGATTTACCTGCCCGCGCAACGAGGTCCTCTTGCGCGAGTCGCAGAGATCGCACCCGAGCCCCCCGTTGCCGGTGCGGAGACGATCCTGTTGGTCGAGGATGACAACGCCGTGCGTGAGGTGGCCTGTAAGACCTTGCGTCGCCTGGACTACAAGGTGCTCCAAGCGGCAGACGGCGAGGACGCCCTGAAAGTTTGTCGCGAGTACGATGGTGTGATCGACTTGCTCGTCACCGACGTGATCATGCCCCGGCTCGGTGGCCCCGACTTGGCCCTCCAGTTGTCTCAGCAAATCCCTGGCCTCGCCGTGCTGTTTGTCTCTGGCTACACCGCCAACGCACTGGACGCCCAGGGGATGTCCTGGGACGAGATCGATTTATTGGAGAAGCCGTTTCATACCGACGAGCTGGCCAGGAGGGTGAGAGCGAGCCTCGAGCGTCGCGCTGCCCTGAATCACGGGAAGGTTTGCTGAGAATTCTCAGCGGCTCAGGATTCTCGGGGAATTGAGCTGGCCAACGGATTGTCAACGGCTTATCAACAGCTTGTCCACGGGTTGCTGTCGGTGTTGTGAACAGCTCCCGGGGGGTTACTGACAGTCTCCTGCTGCTCTCCTTCGGGGGTGGTTTCCAGGGAATCCCAGCGGTGCTACCGTGCGCTCTCTTCGGGATTCCGAAGGGTGACTAGCAGACCGACCTACGGGTGAAGCTGTCGGGCAGCTCTTTTTAGAAGAGGCTGGACCCACGGTTGACCCACCAATGAGGAGAGCAGCCATGCGCCGCACCACCCGCATCTATCTCGTGGGAGCCCATTCCACGGGCAAGACCACCCTCGCTCGCTGGGTTCGCGATGCCTACGGGCTGCCCATGATCTCCGAGGTCGCCAGGGGCGTGCTCGCCGAGATGGAGGAGCACCTAGACTCGATCCGCTCAAACATCGCCGTGGTCGATCGCTATCAGCGAGAGGTCTTCAGCCGGCAGGTGCAAGCAGAGACGGAGCAAACGGGGAGCTTCGTCAGTGACCGCGCCTTCTGCAACTTGGCCTACGCCGCCCATCACTCGACGATTCTGGGGGAGCTGGCCCGTGATCCCAAGATGGCCTCGTACATGCAGTCCGTGCGAGAAGGCCTCGTGTTTTTCGTGCGGCCTCATCGTGATCTTGTGACCGAGGACGGCGTGCGGGCTGGGGTCAACTGGGAAGAAGTGGTGCGCATCGATGGCATGGTCAAGTTCATGCTGGAGTGGTTCAGCGTGCCGTACATCCCCATGGCGTCCCTGTCCATGCAGGAGCGCATCCGCATGATTGACCGGGTGTTGTCCCTCTCTGGATTACAGCGCCGGGACCAAAATGGCGGAGCAGAAGCGCCGGACCCAGCTCGTGACGCCGAGCGGCTCGTGGAACGTCGCAGCAACCAATCCAGCACTGTTGAGCTGCTCTAAAGCAGCGCCTGGCCAACAACCCTGAACGTCCTGGGAGCAGGGCCGGCTCAGCGCCGCCTCGGGGAGTCCGGGCGGCCGCAGAGGGCCTCGCTGGCGAAGAGCAGCACCGTGCCGACTCTCTTTTGTCTGGACCGCTGGGGCAGCTCCAGAAAAGATGACCAGCCGAACAGACGGTAGCGCGCCAACCATGCGAGGGTTTCATGCAGATCCGATCACTGCTCGGTATTGTGGCCATGCTTGGCCTGCTCTACGTGTTTTCGAGCAACCGCAAGGCCATCAAGTGGCGCTTGGTCATGATGGGGATGGGCCTGCAGCTCTGCTTGGGCTTCATCTTCCTCAAGTGGGACCGAGGCAACCTCTTCCTGCGGGGAGTGGGAGACTGGTTCAAAGAACTCCTCGAAGTGGCAGCCGCCGGGGCGACGTTTATCTTCGGCTCCATCGGCCCACCCGCGCCCCTGCCGCCAGGGGCTGAGGCCGCGGCCTCAGCAGGGCCCTCTCTTGGCTTCATTTTCGCCACCTGGGTCTTGCCCACGCTGATCTTCTTCTCATCGCTCATGGCGGTGCTCTATCACCTGGGCGTCATGCAGTTCGTGGTGCGCAAGATGGCCCGGCTGATGGCCATACTGATGGGCACGTCCGGCTCCGAGTCGCTCTCAGCCTGCTCCAACATCTTTGTGGGACAGACCGAAGCGCCGCTCATGGTAAAGCCCTACATCGGGCGCATGACTCGCAGCGAGATCCACGCGATCATGGTGGGCGGCTACTGCACCATTGCCGGGGGAGTCTTTGCGCTCTACGTGGGCTTTGGTGTGGAGCCCGGCCATCTCATGGTGGCCAGCGTCATGGCCGTCCCCGCAGGTCTGGTGTGCAGCAAGATCTTGATGCCCGAGACTGAAGAGAGCGAGACCATGGGCAAAGTGGTCGACTTGGCCAAGAGCGAGGCGGGGGGCGTTGTCGAGGCGGCGTCCAACGGGGCCATCGACGGGTTGCAGTTGGCGCTGAATGTGGGTGGCATGCTCATCGCTTTCTTGGGCCTGGTGGCCGTGGCCAACTGGATGCTCGGTGGCATTGAGCTCCCGTGGAGTTCCACTGGCATTGATGGCGAGAGCACGAAGCTCAGCATCGAGTTGATCCTGGGCTACGTCTTCTATCCCATTGCTTATGCCTTGGGTGCTGATCCCAGCGAGACCATGTATCTGAGCGAATTGTTGGGCAAGAAGATCGTGCTCACCGAACTGGTGGCCTACCAAGAGATGAAGAGCATGGTAGAGGCCGGCCTCATCGGCGAGCGCACCAAGCTCATCGCATCGTTTGCCTTGTGCGGCTTCGCCAACTTGGGCTCGGTGGCGATTCAGATTGGTGGTCTGGGTGCTATGGCCCCTGAGCGGCGGGGCGAGATTGCCAAGCTGGCAGTGAAAGCCATGTGGTGTGGCGCGCTGGTCACATGCATGACCGCGGCGATGGCTGGTTTGCTGAGTTAGACCGGGCCGCCGCACTGAACACCCCGTTGCAGAGCAGAAACGAACACAAGAGGAGAGCAGGCCATGGCACGATCGACCGCTGACAAAGTGCAGGATGCCGATGGGCGCCAGTACCACATTGGTCTCGCCCCAGGAGAGGTCGCTGAGCGCATCCTGCTCGTGGGCGACCCTGCCCGGGTCGACAAGATCGTGTCGCGCATGGACTCTGTACGCCTGCGCAAGGAATGCCGGGAGTACGTCACCGCCACCGGCGAGTACCACGGTCGAGCGCTGACCGTCATGGGCACGGGCATCGGTTGCGACAACACCGAGATCGCGATCATGGAGTTGCTGCAGTGCGTGAAGGCTCCCACCTTCATTCGGGTGGGGAGTTGCGGCTCGTTACAGCCCGACCTCGATCTCGGCGGCTTGGCCATTACCACCGGGGCCGTGCGCCTAGAGTCGACGTCGCTGGCCTTCGTGGACGAGAGCTACCCGGCGGTGGCCCATCACGAGGTGGTGCTGGCGCTGGTGTCCGCGGCCGAAGAGCTGGGCGCTTCGTATAAGGCAGGGCTGACCGCTACGGCATCGGGCTTCTACGGCTGGCAGGGGCGCCAGGGTGGGGCCATCGCGCCGAAAGTCACCGATCTCCCCGAGCGTCTGGGCAAGCAGGGCGTGATCAACATGGAGATGGAAGCGTCCACCTTGCTGACGTTGGCATCACTGGCAGGCTTGCGTGCCGCAGCGGTCTGCGCTGTCTTCGCCAATCGCACCGAGAATCGTTTCATCGGCCCTGAAGAGAAAGCGGCCGCTGAAGGTCGGGCCATCGCAGTGGCGCTGCGAGCCCTCGACTATCTCGCGGTCATGGATGCTCAACCTCGCAGCGGTGGCTTTCACCTCGAGCCTCCGCCGAGTTGAGCCGCCGAGCTGGCGCACTGCCCTGCACCGGCCCAGCGTCCGGCCTGCATGGGCCTAGCCTTCTGGGTTCTGCAGCCTTTCGGCCCAGGCCTTGAGATCTGCGGGACCGAAGCTCTCCGGGAGCAGTTCAGCCATGGTGCGGCTGCGGCAGTCCCCGTCGGGGTTGGCAATGTGCACGATCATCTCCGGGCCAAACTCGGCCAAGACCTGACGGCAGGCTCCGCAGGGCGCTCCCTGACTGGGAGTGACCACTGCCGCGGCTACGAGCCGTTGGTGCCCTGCGGCCACGGCGCTGAAGACAGCGATGCGTTCGGCGCAGACCGTCAGCCCAAAAGATGCGTTCTCCACGTTGCAGCCCGTGAAGATCTCGCCGCTCTCGCTGAGCACCGCTGCTCCCACTGGAAATTTCGAGTAGGGCGAGTAGGACGCGGCCCGAGCCTCGTTGGCCATGGCGATGAGGCGATCAGTGTCCAAAAGAGCTCTCCGGGCTAGGGCGGCCGTGTTGCGGCGAGTTGCAGCTCTCGCCGCCGCAGTGGGGTTTCGGCATGGGTGCAGATGTTAGCGGTTCCCTGCGGCGAATCACTGTCTTCCGTCGCAACATGAGCCGGGAACTCAACGAACCGGAGAAACCTGAATGACAATTCTTTCAATGTCCCTGTGTGACGTCGTTTGCGGGAGCGAATGGCAATCCTAGGTTTTAGATTCTGGCATGAATCGTCGATGAGAGAGTCAGTTCCGGAACCAGCCAAGTGGCTCGCCGTGGCGCGAGCAGGGTGCTGGACCTGACCTGAAGAGACGCTCCTTTGCGTTCGCTGCTCACCAACGTGCTGCTGATGACCATCCTCGTCCTGGCTTCCGGCCAGGTGGACGGGCAGGACGCATCGCCCGATCCCGTGGACTTGACGTACTTGTCCATGGAGCAGCTGATGGCCATTGAGGTGGCTTTGCCCGTGATGGATGAGTCACCGAGTTCTGTGGCTCCGCCGAGTTTCGCCGGTGCCTCAGCCTTCGCGAACCTCGACGTTGTGGAGTCGGATGAGCGCACCGTCGTGGTGCTGCTGCAGGACGATGTGCCCGCTCTCATGGCTGCGGGCGGTGTCGATCACATCGCTGACCACCACGCCGTTGATTGACACGGTGATGGCCGTGCCCGTCGGTACGCCCCGGCAGTTCACCTCGATTTCAAAAGGTGTCCCCGGCGGGATCAGCTGCACGGTGATCGGCGCCAAGCCCACGATGCTGCCCGTGCTGAGCGGGTCGTTGGTGCTCCCGCTGAGCTGAATCTGGTAGCCGTCGGGAGTGCCGCTGCCGAACGGCGCCCGGAGAAACAGGCTGCCTGTGCCCCCGTCCCCCACAGAGACTGTGGCCCGCACGGTGACGTCAGCGTAGTCGCCCCGAGGGCTGAACAAGTGGTGCAGCGGGCCATAGCCCAACAGCTCGCCGTCTTCCATTTCCCAGCCGCCGATGTCCGGATCGCTGGGGGCATCCGGTGCGGAGCGCCAGCCGCTCAGGGTTTGCCCGTCGAACAGGGGCGCCCAGCCGGGGGCGCTTGCTGCCTCGCCCAGGGAGAAGAACTCCAGGGTGCGCAAGGCCACCGGGCCCGTTTGGCCGCCGATGACCAAGGGGGCCAGGGGTTGTTCTCCCGGGAGGCCGCCGACGGTGGGACCGCTGAAGACCACGTCCTCGTGCATGAGCACCTTGTCCAGGCGCACTTCGTCAAAGCGCGCATGGGAGACCTTGCGGCCCTGGTCGTCGAAGCGAGGCGCGGTAAAGGTGACGTCGAGGATGTGCCAGCTGCCCGGTCCGGTGTAGCCGTCGAAGCTGGCGGGGAGCGCTGGGCGGCTGCCGTCTGCAGCGGCCATGATGGCGCCGGTGGCAACAGTGTCGTCGGCCAGCCCAAAAGTGTCGTCTGCCAGCTCGATGCCGTAGCGACCCTGGATGTACACCGTCGAGCGACCGCCCTCAGGGAGCATGAACTCCACGTGGTAGATGCCGTCGCCGAACTCATAGCGGCTGACGTAGTCGCTGGCCGGTCCGTGGTCGACGTTCACCAGGGCGTTGACGCCAGGGCGGGTGACAAACGCTCGGCGGTTGTCTAGGTCGAGGTCTGTGTCCACCAGCGCCCAGCCGTCGCTGTGCCACGCGTGAAGGGCGTCGCCGTAGGACAGGCGCAGCCAGCCTTCTTTGCCGGCGGTGCGGGAGGGCGGCGGTTCCACAGCTTTGACCACGTGCGCCGTGGTGACTGGTCCCTCGGGGAGTTGGTTGATGGTGTAGGCGAACTCGTCGTGGAGCAGAGTCGCGCCGTCATTGGTGCGGGCGCCTCGTAACAACAGCCGGGCGACCATGGCGGGGGTGAGTCCGGCAGTGCGCACGGTGACCGTGCGGCGGTCGTCCGAGAGGCTCACTGAAGTGACACCGACTTCGACGGTGTGCCGTTCGGGGGAGCCGTATTCCCACCAGTAGTCGTAGTCGTATTGAGTGAGCGTGATGTCGTCGGGTGTGAGCTGCAGGTCGTCGGCGAGGGGCAGGGTGAAGCCAATCTCGAAGCCGTCCTGGAGCAGGTGCACGGTTTGCATTTCTAAGGGCGTGCGCCCGGTCCAGCGGATGGTGGTGAGGCCGTCGGCGGGAGCGAGTCCGCCCCAGCCCCGGTTGGTCAGGCCGGCGACCAGAGTGCCGCTGTCGTCGTCGAAGAGCAGTCGCACCGCCGAGCCCACTTGATGCCGAAAGGGGATCACCGCCCCTTGGTACTCGCCGCGCACTTTCTCGAGCATCACTCGCAGGATCATGCCGTTGGTGAGCTCTGCGAGAAACAGCTGACCGGCGAAGGGCCCGAACGCGCCGCTGGTGCTGTCAGGCACCAAGTTGCCAGCGGAGCGGGACCACTTATAGGGCACCCAAACAGCGGCGTCGGTCCGGGGCTCGGTGGGCGGCTGGGTCAGGCTGGCGCGGGCATCCTGGCGGCGGTAAGCCTCTGTCCAGTCGAGAGAGGCTGGATGGCCGTAGAAGTTGCCCTGTTGCACGTGATGGATAGGGCAGGCGGCGAGCCAGTCCCCCTGGT
>JBLIMM010000184.1:0-9222 GCA_047638635.1 Pseudohongiellaceae bacterium
TGCGCGCCCTGGAGCCCGACGTCCTGCGCCAGTGCAAGGGGCTGGTGCCAGATTGGATCTCCCGCTACCACGACGAGCTGGAGTTCCTGGCGCCGGACAATCCCGCGCACCCGTTGCTCGCGCACACGGTGCGCTCACAGATCCGGGTGCTGGTCGAGTATGAGCTGACCCGGGGCTGAGGTCTGTCCCACAAGGCTGCTAGTCTAGAGCAGCCTTGCCTTGTCTCCACGCCTCGCGCCCCTCGGAATCGCCATGTCGCCGAACGCCAGTCTTGCCTTGATCCGTCAGCTGCTCCCGGCGCTGCTCCTCGCCGCCTTCGTTCCCCTCGCAGCAGCCCAGGACCCAGGCGAGATCCTTGACGGTCTCTTCGCAGAGGTGGACGGCGACGACCGGCCGGGTTGTGCGGTGATGGTCACCTTCGGCGGGAAGACGCTCTATGAGAATGGCTTTGGCCTGGCCTGCGTGGAGCAGCGCACGCCCATCACTCCGGACACCATCTTTCGCATTGGCTCGACGTCGAAGCAGTTCACCGCCGCTTGCATCGGTTTGTTGTCCTTGCGCGGCGAGGTCGACCTGGATGCGCCCATCGAGACTTGGCTCCCGGAGCTCACAGAGTTCGACCCGCCGGTGCTGTTGTCAGACCTAGTGCACCACACTAGCGGCTTCCCTGACTATATCGACCTGTTGGTTGGCTCGGGCATCGAGATGGAAGACCACGTCACGCCCGCCGAGACCCTGGACGTGATCGCAGGAGTGCAGCAGCTCGATTTCGAGCCCGGTACCCAGTGGGCCTACAGCAACACGAACTACTTCTTGCTCAGCCAGGTGGTAGAGCGAGTCAGCGGCCGCAGTCTGCGACAGTTCGCCGATGACGAACTCTTCGCGCCGCTAAGTATGGAGCACACCCACTACCAGGACCGCTGGGACGAGGTGGTTGTGGGCCGCGCCAACGGTCACGGAGTGGCAGAGGGCGGCGGCTTCACCAAGAACAACACGCGCTGGGAACAGGTCGGCGACGGCGGCGTGTTCACCAGCGTGCGAGAACTGGCGCTCTGGCAGGGTTTTTGGAGCGACCCCAGCCTCTTACCCGAAGGCCCGGCGCTGACCGAGTTGATGCTGACCCCCGGGCGCTACCGCGACGGTCGTGAGCACGACTACGCTTTCGGTCTGATGGTCGGCAACTTCGAAGGGCGACCGCTGATCTCCCACTCCGGCGGCTGGGTCGGCTTCGTGGCGGAAATGCTGTGGTTTCCCGAGGAAGGCGTAGGCGTCATCGTGCTGGCCAACAGCGTTGAGGTGCCCTCGCCCGAGCTGGCGCGACGGGTGGCGCGAACAGTGCTGGGCTAGGCGCCACCGTCCGCACCTGGACGTTGACGTTGAGGTTGACGTCTGGCACTTGTCGACTTCGCGCACACGCCGCCAGGAACGACCAACACTCCTAGGCTGTGAAATCTCTCTCAAAGCAGCGCAGAGAGATTCTCCACCGGGCGGCCGACCACGGCCTTCCTGCCCTTGACCAGAATCGGCCGTTGCAGCAGCGTCGGATTTTCGGCCATGGCGGCCAACAACTCGGCGTCGCTCTCATCACCAGTCAGCCCAGCCTTCTTGGCTTCGGCTTTACGCAACATGTCTCGGGGCGACTCTTCGAGCTTTGCGAAGAGCGCTTTCAGCTCGCTGGCCGACAGAGGGTCTAGGGTGTACTCGCGGTAGGTGTACTTGGCACCGGCTTCTTTCAGCAAGGCGACCGCCTTGCGACAGGTGCCTCAGGTGCTCTTGCAGATGAGCGTCAGCATCTTGGTTCTCGGCAAAGTGGGGTGTGAGCAAGAAAGGGCGAGAGTGTACCCACAGCGGGGCGCTCACTCATCGCTACTGATCGAAGTACATGGGCTTCGCCGGAGCAGCATTAGCCCTCTCACCGGTCGCCACGTCGGCGACCCCCAGGGCCGCCCCATCCAAACCACTGAACAACTCGCCGTTCTTCATCACCAAGGCGATCGCTCGGCTGTTGCGAATGTCCTCTCGGGGGTCTGCCGAAACGATAACCATGTCGGCGAGCTTACCCACCTCGATCGAGCCCAGCTCGTGGTCGAGGCCGTGGTGGCGAAAGCCGTTGATGGTGGCGAAGTGCAGCGCCTCGAAGGGCGTGAAGCCCGCCTGGACAAACAGCTCGAGCTCCCAGTGAGCGCCGAGCCCCATCATCTGACCGTGGGCCCCCATTTGCAGACTCACCCCGGCCTCGTAGAGCTTGCGCAGGGCCACGCCCATACGCCCCATGGTCCAGTCATCGTCGAAGTAATGGGTCGGACGGCGGTAGCGCAGCAGCTCTTCTTTGGTGAACCAGTGCAGCAGCTTCTCGTCCTCCCAGAGCCGCTCCCTGGCGTGAAACCACTGGTCGCCCCCGGGCCCGTTGTAGAGCACCACCAACGTCGGCGTCATGCCCACGCTCGTCGCACCGAACAACGCCACCACGTCGTCGTAGAGATCTTCCAGGCCCATGGTGTGTTCCAGCCCGGTGAAGCCGTCGACGAGCTGGGTCAGATTCATCTGCGGATCGTTGAACGATTCGGTGACCAAGTTGAGCCCCTCGGCGCGACAAGCCGCAGCCAGCTGCTGCCGTGCCGCCCGGGAGTGGTTCGAGTAATCCTTCAGCGCCGTGGCCCCGTGCACCCTGTTGAATCGAGATTGCTCCAAGGCGTCTTCGAACGATTTGTTGGGGCGATGCATCTTGGTGCGGTACTTCGTGCCGAACAGGGGGTCGCCTACAGAGAACAGGCGTGGCCCGGAAACCATGCCGGCGCGCAGCATGTCCGACAGCCAGAAGTCTTTTTGGGTTGTGCCGTAAACGTCGTACATGGTCGTCACCCCGTAGGCCAAGTTCGCAGCCAAGCCGTAGGGCCGCTGCTCGATGACGTTGAGCGCGCCGATCGGGCTGCCGTAGTGTCCGTGAGCGTCAAACATGCCGGGGAAAACCACATGGCCCGACAAGACAAACACCTCTGCTCCGTCGGGGATCGCTACGTCGGTGCCTACAGCGGTGATGCGGTTGCCTTCGACCAGCACCGTGGCGCCCTCTAAGACTCGATCCTCACCATCCATGGTCAGCACGGTCACGTCGGTGAGCGCCAACACCTGGTCTGGCACCGCCACCTCGAAGGAGACCGAGAGTTCCGTGCGCTGGCGGTTCATCCCACCACTCAGAATCTCGGCGACACTCTTTTCATAGAAGCCCGTGCCGTGAACCCAGCTCAGCGTCGCGCCACCGTTGCCAAACTCCATGAAGTCACCGTCTTCTGCATCGACCCGGAACGACGCGCCGCTCCCGTCCGCCGCTGAGATCGACAGCTCCTTGCCGATCCACACGAAGGGCGTGATCCAGCTGCGGTGATACTCGCGATAGGCGATGGACTTCAGGTCCGGAGAGAGCACAGCCCTCGTGGCGTTGGGGAAGACGTACAGCACTCGTTCGTCGTGGCCGTCGACGCCGATGCGCTTGAGCTGCAGCTGGTCGTCCTCGAACTCGGTGAAGTAGACCACCCCAGCGGCGACGTCCGGCAAGATCGTGGGCGGGCGATGGGAGTAGCGGTTTCCGGTCCAGCTCACGTCGGTGACTTTGCGCGCTTGGGGCGCCGCGCTCCAGTCGATCTGCTCCATGAGCAACAACTCGAAGTCCTTTTGGTTTTCGAGGTGCGTTCCCCGGCGGATATCGCTGGCGCCGACGAGCATAGCCAAGGCGCCGCTGCCAGAGCGGTCGACGGCCAAGGCGCCGACCTGCGAGTGCAACAGCTCCCCCACTGCACCGTCTTTCTCGATGCGTAAGGGCATGAGAGCGAGGGGCGCTTCGGCGGAGTCATCTGCGTCTACTCCTACATCTACAGGTAGAAACGAGGCCATCAACCCGCCGAGATCGTCGTCTGTCCAGCTAGAGAAGAACACGGCGCCGCGGCCCTGGCCCGTGGTGTCGGGCAGGAACACCGGGCTCGTTTCGTGCGCTGGCGACTGGGTCAAGTTCACCGCCGATCCGTCGTTGCCGAGACGCCAGAGATCGCCCAGAGTCTCGAACACAATGCCCGCTGCTGTGCGCTGGGCCCAGCGATAGGAGCGCGCGGTGGTCATCCCCGACGAAGGCAACTCCAAGGGAAAGCGAATGGTCTCGTCGAGGACCCGCGCCACCGACGCCCTGAACGGAATCTCGCTGCTCGCGCCGCTCTGCAAATCGACACGGACCAGCTTGCCGCCAATGGACAGAACCAAGCTGCCACCATCGGGATGCCAGGCCATGTTCGGATGACAGCCATAGAAGCTCGACGAATCGAAACGCCCGCGATCGAGGTCACGGCGCAGCTCTCTGTCCATGCCGCTATGCAAATCCCGCACCACTAACACCGTGTCTTGATCATCCCGGTGTACGTACGCCAGCGACAAGCCATCCGGGGATAGCCGCGCCGCCGCTGCACCTCCAGGCCGATCCACCAACACAGAGATCTCACCGCTCTCCATGTCCCAGGTCTTTACCCGCGGCCCGCTGCTCGGCAGGCTGCGATCTTTGTGCACGAAGTAAAGCAACCCGTCGACCGGGTTCTCTTGCAGGTGGTTCACCGGCTGGCGACCGTTCGGCGGAATGACGACCTGCTTACTCCCCAAGAGCCCGTAACGGGATGCGGGAAAGCGCACCTTGTTGTTCAGCGCCGTGCCGTAGAGCGCTCGACCGTCACTGCTCCAGGTCCCTTGAAACGTGGGCAGCTGCTCCTGGCTCACGTTGACCAACTCGCCGCTGCTCCGGTCGTATGTCCACAGGTTGTTCTGCCCGGACCGGTCCGACGTGAAAGCGATGGAGCCCCCATCTGGGGAGTAGCGCGGGAACATATTCCACGAGCGGCCCTCGGTGAGCGGCACGGCCTCGCCACCGGCCATGGGCAACTCGTAAAGCTGCCCCAGCAGATCGAACACAAGGTGCTGACCATCAGGCGAGGTGTCCACGCTGATCCAGGTGCCTTCGTCGAAGGTTTCCTCGAAGGCGAGTGTGGGGCCGCGGACTTCCTCGATGTCCCAGTCTTCACCGACGGGCCCAGGGCTCGCCAAGAGCGGTTGAGCAACGAACAGACAAGTCAGAACCAGACGGCAGCAGAACTGGAGCATGGGCATCTCGCGGCAAGGGGGACCGGCAGAGCATAACGACCAGTTGTCGCCGACTCGTGACAGCCACCAAGGGAGCAAAGTTCAGCCGCCGCACTTTGGCATGATGGCCCCCAGCGAACCCCGGCCGGAGCACATCGCTTGTCACGAATCATGATCTTGGTCTCGTTCTGCCTACTGGTGAGTTGCGGGCTGATGCTCGCGAACAAAGCGCCCCTCAGCGCAAGCGAGCAAACGTGGACGCACCGGGACGGCGAGCTGCTCATGGCTGCCTCCCACTGCGATGCCTGTCACCACACGGACGACGCAGCCCTCGACCGCCTGGCCCCCTCGCCCGCGCCAAACTTGGCTGGCATCGGCTGGCGCGCCTCGCCGACCTGGCTAAGAGAATGGATCGCCTCGCCCCACGGCCTGCGCCCAGGCACGCGCATGCCAAACGTGCTTGCAGGCTTCGACGAAGAAAAACGCACAGACATCGCCGAGGACATCAGCCATTACTTGATGACGTTCGGCGGCGGCTTCACTGTCCCTGAAAGTCGACCGAAAGACTGGGACATCGACCGAGGAGAAGAACTCTTCGCAACTTTGGGCTGCCGCGCTTGTCACGAGCAAGGAGTCGACGGTGCCCTGACGCGCAAAACCGACCTCGGAAACCTCGCGGGCTTTCTCATGGACCCGCTGCACAACCGTCCCGCTGCACTCATGCCCGACATGAAACTCACCCGTGACGAAAGCTGGGCCGTGTCCGCGTACTTGCTACGGGACCAGCTCGACGGTGACTCTGCAGAGACGTTGACACGCAGCGGGCTCAAAGTTTCGGTGTACGAGCTCGACACGCCGCTGCAGGCCCTCCCTGATTGGGACGCCTTGCAAGCGGTGCTGGTCACCTCGGCCGATCAAGTCGACGTCTCCCCCGCCACGCGCCCGGAGCACTTTGGTCTGCTCTTCCAGGGCGAAGTGTTCATCGAGAGCGGTGGAGACACTCGGTTCTACACCGTCTCCGACGACGGCTCGCGCCTGTGGATCAACAACGAACTCGTAGCAGACAACGACGGCTTGCACGGCGCCCAACCAGCCAACGGATCCATCGCCCTGGAAGCTGGCTGGCACACGCTCACGGTGGAGATGTTCGAAGCCTCCGGTGACGAAGTACTCGCAGCTGGCTTCCTCAACGAAAACTCTGAGCAGCGTCCCTTCGAATCCCAGCAGCTGCGTCACACCACCTTGCGCGTCCCGCCCATCGGGCACGAGGACACAGACATCGACAGCTGGAAAGTCACCTGGGGGAAGATCTGGTTTGAGAAGATGCGCTGCGCAGCTTGCCACACGCTCCCGGGTGCCACGGCGAAGAGCGCACCAGACTTAGCAGAGCTGCGCGACCTCGAAGACGGGTGTTTGTCCGAGGACGTCCCCTCGCGCTTGCCCGACTACCGCTTCGACAACAACGAGCGGGCCGCCTTGCGCGAGGTGCTCCAACATCAGCGCAGTTTGAGCGCGCCCCTGCAACCCACCGAACGGGCCGAGAGATCTATGGAACAGTTCGGCTGCTTGCAGTGTCACTCCCGGGGGAATCACCGCGGGGCCGAGGGTGCAGTGCGCGCGGCATTCAGTGCCAGCGCAGATCTCGGCGACGAAGGGCGGCTGCCACCGGACCTCACCCATGTGGGCAGGCGTCTGCGCCCGGAGTGGTTGACCACCGTGATCGCCGACGGCGTCAGCGTGCGTCCGTCAATGAATGCGCGCATGCCTAGCTTCGGCCATCAGGCTGTGGCTGCGCTCATCGAGGCGTTGCCCGAAGCCGACGGCGCGCACCGTTCTGCCAGCCCATCGCGATCGATTGCCGGGCAGGCCGAGGTCGCCCACTCGATCCCCGCAGAGCAGCTCATTTCTGCCGGGCGCGAGCTCGTAGGCGACGGCGGCCTGGGCTGCATCAGCTGTCACTCAGTGGCCGGGCACAAAGGCCCTGGCCTCCCGGGGATCGACTTGGCACTCACCACCACGCGGATGAACCGTGAAGCCTTCGACCTGTGGATGCACGAGCCCTTGGCCCAACGCCCGGGCACGCGCATGCCCAGCTACTTCGACGAAGGCCGCTCGGCGCTTCCGTCAGTTCTCGACGGCGACGCAAGCGCGCAGATCGACGCCATCTGGAGCTACCTGTCCCTCGGCGACGATCTGCCCTTGCCCACCGGGCTCATCGTGGACCGGGCCAGCTACGACGTGCTGCCCATTGATCGCCCGCGCCTGGTCTCGCTGTTCATGGACGGCTTGTCCGCCCGGGTGCTCGCCGTGGGTTACCCCGAGCGGGTGAGCCTGGCCTTTGACTTGGCGTCCGTGCGCTTGGGCAAAATCTGGCGCGGTGAGTTCCTCAACATGAAAGGCACTTGGCGCGGACGAGGCGGGCAGCTACAGCGGCCCGTAGGCGAGTTCAGTCGCGACCTACCACCGGGGCCAGCGCTGGCGCCACTCGACGCGATCCCTTGGCCTGAAGAAACCGACCGGGCCGCTGGTTGGCGCATGGACGGACATGAGCGAGACGCCAGAGGTCTGCCGACGTTTCAGTACAGCCGTGGAGGCCTCACCGTAGAAGAAACCTACACGCCGATCTTCGCCCCTGACTCTGGACGCTTGCTACGGCAACTCACTCTGAGCGGCCCGCTCGCAGAGCAATACGTGCTGCGAGCCGCCGTGTCCGAGACCATCGCTGCGGACGGTCACAGCGACGACGGTGCGCGCTTCGTCTGTGACGACGGGCTGACCGTCATCGTGCGCAGCGGGCAGGTCACTGTGCGCCAAACATCGAGCGGCGCTGAGCTGCTCGTCGCCCCCACGCCCGACTCCAACGGCGTACTCACCATCGCAGCGGAGCTGAACTGGTGATCATCGCACTGCTCTTATGCCTCTCTGTTCTCGCCGCGCCCTGCGGGGATCCCGTCTCTCCATTCAACGATGACAGCGCTGAAAACAGTTCTCAGAACCTCAGCGATGACAGCGGCGACAGCGCTGATAATGACACCGACGTTCCCGTCGAAAGCGATCACTACGCGATCATCGACATTCCTATCCCCGACGATGTGGTGCTAGAAGTGGGCGGGCTGCTGCAACTGGACGACGGGCGCCTGCTGGCCTGTACACGACGGGGCGACATCTGGGCTCTCGACAATCCACTGAGTGCCAAGCCGCGCTGGTCGCTCTGGGCCGACGGGTTGTTCGAGCCCCTGGGCATGTTGTCCGCTCACGGCAGCGACGGCGAGAACAACGGCGAAGTGCTCGTGGCGCAACGAGGCGAACTCAGCGCCCTCTCCGACAGCAACGACGACGGCCGGGCGGACAACTTCCGCACGGTGTGCGACGACTGGCTCGTGTCCGGCAGCTATCACGAATACTCCTTCGGCCCCACCCGGGACGGCGATGGCAAGCTCTGGGTCACGCTCAACCGACCCTTCGACAACGAGCCCTTCGGCTCCGTGCCCTGGCGCGGATGGGCTGTGACCATCGACGAAGACGGCGCCATGACCCCGGTGTGCGCCGGTCTGCGCTCCCCGGCGGGCGTGGCCAGCAGCCCCTGGGGCGAGGTCTTCTACACCGATAACCAAGGAGAGTGGTGCGGCGCCAACAAACTCAGCCTGCTCAGCCCCGGCAGCTTTCACGGCCACCCATGGGGCATCGATTCGTGCGAGCTACCAGAGTCGGCCGTAGAGCACCCGGGCGAGATCCCCGACGGCACGCTGATGCCCTTGGTCGCCGAGCGCATCGACAATTTCGCTCTGCCCGCCGTGTGGTTCCCCTACGACGTCATGGGCCGCTCCGCTTCAGGCTTCTGCTGGGACAAAACAGACGGCGCGTTCGGCCCCTTCGCCGGGCAGATCTTCGTAGGCGACCAGTACCAAGCGTCGGTCATGCGCGTCGCCCTTGAGCAAGTGCAGGGACACTGGCAAGGGGCCTGCTTTCCCTTTCGCAAGGGCCTTGCCTCTGGAGTGATTCGTCTGGCCTTCGCGCAAGACGGCAGCTTGATCGCCGGGGCCTCCGACCGCGGCTGGCCGTCCCTGGGCCCCTCGTCGTTCGGTTTGCAGCGCTTGGCCTACACCG
>JBLIMM010000185.1:0-9182 GCA_047638635.1 Pseudohongiellaceae bacterium
GCGAGCTCGGCTGACCCTGAGCAAAACGCTCGGCCACCCGCTGCATGATCGCCACCACCACTGCCGGATCGACCACCCCGCCCGAACGCTCCAGGCGGTCGAGGTCTTCTAGGCGCCGCCCTCGCAGCATCTGCAACGTGGCCGTGACTTCCAGGCCGAAAAGCACCGCCAGCCACATCATGTAAACCCAAAACATGAACAGCGGGATCAGCCCCACAGAACCCCAGAGCTTGATCGACTGCATCGAGTCGAGGTACGCACCCAAGAACTGCTGCCCCACAGACAGCAACAGGGCGCACACCGCAGCCCCTGCCATGGCAGGGCGCAAGCCCACGGTCGTCGCTGGCATGAGCCGGTACACCGCGAGCATCAGTAGCCAGACCACCACGAAGCCCCAGACTGCCCGAGCCACGAAGAGCACCCACTGCCAGTTGGTCAAGGACTCGAGCAGCCCGTGAAACTGCGCGTTGGCAAAGAGCGTAACGCCGATAGCCATGGGACCAAGAGTCAGCATCATCCAGTACACCGGCAAGCGGCGAAACCAGCTGCGCCCTTCAGGGGCCCTGCAAATGGCGTTGAACGCGTCTTCGATCGTGACCATCAAGCTCACCGCCGAATACACCAACACGGCCGAGCCCGCCCAACCCAAAGCGGTCAGGTTGATCTCTTGCGCCCGGGAGACCATGTCCATCAACCAAGCGCTGATAGAGGTTTTCTCCGTCCCTGAGCCGCTGCGTCCGCTCCCCTGAAATAACCCATCGAACAGCGTGGCCAACATCTCTTCGAACTGCTCTGATCCCTGAAATGTGCGGACCAAGATCGTACCCACGATGAGCACGGGGAGCAGCCCAAACAGAGTGCGAAAGGCCAGGGCTCCCGCCATTTGGGGAGCGTTGTCCAGGCGCAGCTTCTTCGCCCCGTGCCGGGACAAATCGTAGCTAAACCGGGCTGTGCGCTGCCAACGCGTGAGCTCGCCGCGGGGTTGGGTCACCACCCGCTTCATCCACTCCATGGCGTCTATCAGAACTTGTCGCAGGGGAGGCATTGCGGCCCTCGTCAGGGATCAAAAATGAGTGTGCCTAGCGCAAATAACCCAGGGCTTCTAACGCCTCTTTGTCTTCGTCGCTCAGCAAGACGGCCCCCGATTCATTGCTCTCCAGGGGGCCCCAGTGCTCGAGCCACGAGGTCAGCAAGCGATCGAGTCGCTGCACTCGACTGGGCATAGACTCAGCCAAGTCATTGCGTTCATCGGGATCGTCACTCAACTCGAATAACATGAGCCGCCCTTGTTGACGGATCAGCTTGTAGCCATCGAGCTGAATCGAATGGGCGTCATCTCGATGCCATGCCACCTGTGCAGCCACATCTGGTAAAGGCTGCAACAGTGAGCGTCCGGGCAGCTGTTCAGGAATCTGCAGGCCCGCTGCGTCCAGCAATGTGGGCACCACATCGAGGCCGGTCACCGGCACGCTTGTGCGCCCCACCACAGCAGCGCCCTCGTGCTGGAGAATTAACGGCACATGCAGCTCTTCGGGATGCAAGCTGCGGCCGTGCCCGAAGCCACCTCGCTCAAAGAGGGCCTGGCCGTGGTCAGACGTGAGCAGCACCACATAGGGTTCCTCCCCAAAGATGCCTTTCAGGCCATCCAAGAAATCTCCCACCATGGCGTCCGTGCGGAACACCGCTGAATCGTACAGCGTCCGCACCCAAGCCAGGTCTGCTTCGGTCAACGGTCCGCCGTCTCGCATGCGGCCCTCCTCGAAGCTGTAGCCCGTCAACTGTTGACCCGCAAGGGGCCCCTGATACGGGCGATCAGGATCGTCAAAACCCTCATCTTCCAAGTAGGGCTCATGGGGACCATAGGTCTGCAGAAAGCAAAACACCGGCTGCGACGTGTCCCGATCCCCGAGCCAATCCAGCACCTCCGACCAATCCTCACCGGGGACGAGCGGGCGATGAAGAAAGCGCTCAAAGCCCTCGGAGAAGCCCATGGCCGGAATCACGAAGCCACCGTCGGAGCGTCCATACGTTTCGTACCCCGCAGCGCTCAAGCGCTGGGCTAAGGGCTCCATGTCGGATGTCATGCGGTGAGTGCTGAAGTGCACGCCGTGCTGACTCACAGCTAATCCCGTGAGCATGGAAATGGTCG
Organism: Pseudohongiellaceae bacterium; assembly: GCA_047638635.1. GTDB lineage: Bacteria > Planctomycetota > B15-G4 > B15-G4 > B15-G4 > CAZIAK01. The sequence goes on from JBLIMM010000185.1 coordinate 2,150, forward strand.
ACGGCAGGGTCCAACTCTCTACCGAACTCGCGTTCTCGAACAACTGGGCCGACTCAGCTGCCCAGGCGTCAATACGGGGAGAGGTGCTGCGCTCCGCGCCGTAGCACCCGAGGCGATCAGCCCGCAGAGTGTCCAGGTCGAGCAGAATGATGTGTGGTTTTCCTAGCTCCACGAGCGTGTTGCCTCGGATGCGCAGACCGCTCCACAGGGCGTGATCATTGAGCCGCTGGTTGTTCGGTCCGGCGAGAGTCGTGAAGCGCAAGGCGACAGGGACGGGGCCCACTTGTGGCAAGGGGATGCGCTCGTCGGTCCAGTGAGAACCCGGCTCAACGTGGCGTTCCCAAAGACGGGTCGTCACGCCCCCGGCGGTGATGTCCACGGCAAACGTCACCCCATCCCCCAGCCCTGGGCGCCGAGCCAGGCGCCCTTTGCTATCGAGGACCAAGCCTACGTCGAGCGCGGCCACGGACACGTCAAGGGTGGCTCCGGAGAGCCGATCCAGGCGCCACTGAAAAGAGCTGGGAGTGGTCACGGCCAGGGCTGGCCTATCGACCTGGTCGAGACTGAGGCGTCGCTCTTTGGAAAGCCCCGCATCCGGCCCTTCCCAATGGAGCAAGTCAGCCGCTGCCGCTGCGTCGTATTCCACCACGATGTCCTTCGGAGGCTCGGCCCCGAAGGCGAACAGCGCTCCCAGCTCTCCATCCCAGCGAAACGCCATGGGCAGAGAGCGATCGAACCACCACAGTCGCCGATCTCCCACTTCGCCTTCTGATGACGACAGTTTTCTCTCGCCATGGCGCAGGCGCACCCGCCCCAGACCTAAGTCAAGACGCAGAGGCGGCCGGCACCGAAAACGCAGCAAGGGGCCGCTCACCTGCAAGCCCAGAACCTCAACAGTCGCAGCATCGACGGCCTTTCCGGCCACCCAGTCAGTGGCCGGAATCACCTGCCGAGAGTTGCCCAGAAAGTCGTCGATGGCCGATCGAGTCCCTGGGGCCAGATTACTCGCAGCTGCGCTCAATGGCTGCAGTCGGTCGAGATGGTCGAGCAGCACATCGCCCGGGCCCATCTCGAAGAGCTCAACGGGAGATCCGGGAGGGCGCGTAACGCTCTGGCCCTCTGTGGCAGCGGGGTCAGCACAGCCGCACAGACAGAGCTGCACCACAGCGAAACAGAGCGTGACACGGGAAAGCAGAGTAGGGCAAATGGCAGCAAACATGCCCTCAGATTGCCATGCTCGAGCCTCCCGTGTCCTCGATCATCTGGCCTTCTTTTGCGCACCGGGCCAAGACTGCTAGCCTGGGACTGTTTTCTATCCCTCGCCACGGCGAAGTCCTGGAGCTCCGGTGAACAAGCACGAATGGCGAGATCGCACTGATGACGGCGAGTTACGCAAGGTGCGCGCCACCCATCACGGAGGCAATTGGCGCATGCAGGTCCGCCTAGCCTCCGACGACGGCTGGAACGACCTCGACCCCGCCCCCAGCGCAGACCTTTCGGTGCTGCTGGACGTCCTCGAAGGCAAGTACAAGCGCAACCGCGTGCCCCACCACCAGCTGCAACAAGTCCAGCTCTTGCTGGCACGGGCCGTGCGCGTAGAAGCTGCGGGCCCGAAAGCTCCCAGCGGCTACGACCGCCCCCCCAAACGTGGCAAGCCCGGGAGCCGAGGCTGAGCGGTGCCGATCAAGTACATCGGCTCCAAGCGCGTGCTGCTCCCTGGCATCCTCAAAGCCATTGCGACTCTGCAGCCCAAGGGCACGGTACTCGACCTCTTCGCCGGCACATCCCGGGTAGGACACGGGCTCAAGCGCAGCGGCTATCGGGTACTAGCGAACGACCATAATCACTACGCCGAAACCGTGGCCCGGTGCTACGTGGCCGCAGACAGAGAAGACTGGCAGGACCAAGCCCAGCAACTGGTGGACGAGTTCAACCAGCTGCCAGGAGCGGCCGGTTGGTTCACCGAGACCTACTGCACAGCCAGCCGGTTTTTCCAACCCCACAACGGCGAGCGCATTGACGCGATCCGTGAGGCGATTGAGTCGAAAGACCTACCCACCGAGCTACGCTCTGTCCTGCTCGTGGCGCTCATGGAAGCTGCCGATCGCGTGGACTCCACCACAGGGCTGCAGATGGCCTATCTCAAGACCTGGGCTCCGCGCAGCCACGGCGAGCTTGCGCTCCGCGTCCCCGAGCTGCTGCCCCGAGCGGTCGCGGGGAAGGGCGAGGCCCATCGACAGGAAGCCCACGTCGCTGCCAGCCAGCTCAGCGCCGACTTGGCCTACATCGACCCGCCTTACAATCAGCACAGCTATCTGGGCAATTACCACATCTGGGAGTCCCTCGTGTTGTGGGACAAGCCAGCGGTCTACGGCGTGGCAGCCAAACGCCTGGACTGCCAAACACGCAAGAGCCCGTTCAACTCAAAACGCCTGTGTGGCGAGGCCTTTCGCCAGGTCATTGCCAACGTGCAGGCCAAGTCGCTAGTGGTGTCCTTCAACAACGAAGGCTATTTGCCCCGGGAAGAACTCGAACCCCTTTTGGCGCAAGTGGGTCACGTCCATGTGGTCGAGACCGAACACAAACGCTACGTGGGCGCACAGATCGGCGTGCACAGTCCTGCGGGAAAACGCGTAGGCAAGGCCGGCCCCTCACACAACAAAGAGCTACTTTACCTGGTCACCCCAAAGCCCTTGAGCCTCCGGGCACGCAAGGCCCTCGAGACACCGAAACCATGAGCCTGATTGCACTGTTTCTTGCGGCCACCAGCTCACTTTGCCTGACTCCCTTCCCCGGGGACGACGACACGGTGACAACCCAAGATCGTCCGGCCCACTGGGCCCAGGCCCTGCCCCAATCGACGGGTTTTCCCAACGCCTGGGCGGTCACTTCGAGCTTCTCCCGAGGAGCTCAACCCGCAGCGGAGGGTTTTGCCCAGCTCCGCCGGCTCGGCGTGAAGACCGTGCTCAATTTGCGCACGCTCCATTCTGATCGAGAGCTCTGTGCAGCCGCCGGCCTTGACTACATCAAAGTGACGGTTCAAGCCTGGGAGACTGAGCGCGAGGAGATCCTCGAGGTGCTAGAGGTCCTCACGGACGAAGCGAAACAGCCCGTGTTCCTGCACTGTCAACACGGCGCCGATCGCACGGGTGCTATGACGGCGCTCTATCGCATGGTGGTGCAAGGTTGGTCTCGGAGCGAAGCCATCGCCGAAATGACCAGCGGTGGTTTTGGCTTTCACAGCATCTGGGTCAACTTGGTCAGCTCCCTCGAAGAGATTGACATCGATAAGCTGCGCGTGGAGTTGGAGCAGCGCCAGCAAGAGAGCCGTGCAGCCGCAGCGCGACATGCCATCCGCAAGGCCTGGCGTGAGCACATCGCAGCGGGGCAGCTGAAAGACATCGAGCGCGTGATGGAGATCTATGCCAACGACGCCGTCTACATCGTGGGCGACACAGACCTCCGGGGCAAAGCGGCCCTGCGAGCACACGAGCAACAGAGTTTCGCCGGCAGCACGGTCATTCACGCTGCTCACACCATCCACAGCCTGCGAGTTCTGGGGCACACAGCCTTCGAGCTCGGGCATATCGTCGGCCCCGTGGCTCTGAACGGCGCAGCACCACAAACAGTGAACTTCCCCTTCATGGCTCGCTGGGTCAAGGGTGCAGGCCAACGCTGGCGACTGCAGACTCTCGTGGGTCAGTCTTGAGCGTGAGCCCCTCTGCCGACGACACACCAGCCGCTGGTGAGCTGGCGCAGCTGGCCGAGCTCTGTGGCATCGAGCCCGAGTTCGTCGACAACGACGACTCCCGGCGCATCACCAGCCGCAGCACCACGAAGGCGTTGCTCACGGCCATGGGCTGGGACGTCACCAGCGCCGCGACTGTGAGCCACTGCCTGAGAGAGAAGCTACGCGAATCGACCCGGCAGCTCTTGGCCCCCGTGGCAGTGGTTCGTGCTCGCCCCAGCCGTGGCCTGCCCGTGGTTTTCATTGTCCCCCATGGCTTTGGCGGCAGCCGGGCTCTGTGTCGATTCACCGTGCATCACGAAGACGGTGGCGCGTCTCGACAAGAGCAGCGGGTGTCCCTTCCGGGGGACGGCGAGTCATTCACGCTCATGCTCAAGCCCGAGCTGAGCACGGCAATCGGCTGCGGGTACCACCGCTTGCTGGCTGAGCTGTGCCAAGACGAGAAGACTGTCCAGGGAGAACAACAGCTCATCGTGCACCCGGGACGTTGCGCCATGCCCCTGCAACCTGGGGAGCGGAGGTTCGGCTTATGGGCCAACCTCTATTCTCTACGCAGTGAGCACAACTGGGGCTTTGGCGATTTCGCCGACTTGGCTCGACTGACCACTTTCGCCGGGGCGACTGGCGCAGCCTTCACCGGCATCAATCCGCTGCACGCCCTACACAACGATGTGGGCTCGGTCAGTCCCTACAGCCCTTTGTCACGACGGTTTCTCAACCCGCTGTACCTCAGCCTCGAGGCCATGGCCGAGCACCCTGGCCACAGCGCCAGCCCGGTCGACAGCGCCAACCAGGTCGACAGCGCCAACGCTGGCTTTCGGGCTGCGCTCAGCCACGCTCGTCAACAAACGCACCTGGACTACCCGGCGCTGTGGTCACTGAAGCGCCCCCGGCTGCTGCTGGCCTACAAAGCCTTTGTCGCTCAACAAGCTCAGACTCCCAACGGTCAGAGAGACGAGTTCGACCGTTGGTGTGACGGGCAAGGGCAGGCTCTGCTCACCTTCGCCACCTTCATGGCCTTGTCCGAAAGCCAAGATCACACGAACGGCCGGGCACATGACTGGCGCCAATGGCCTGAAGATCTCCAGCACCCTCAGTCCAACGGCGTGGCTACGTTTCGTGAACAACACGGTCGCCAGATCGACTTTCATTGTTGGCTGCAGTTTCAGTGCGATCAGCAACTGGGAGCCGCAGCCAGACAAGCACGGCAGTCGGGACAGGAGCTCGGTCTCTACCAAGACTTAGCCATCGGCACGCCCCCGTCGGCCGCAGACACCTGGGCCCACCCGGAGCTGTTTGTCAGCGGCGTGCGCATGGGCTGTCCCCCGGACGCTTTCGCGAGCGAAGGACAAGACTGGCAGCTCACGCCCTTGTGCCCCAGGCAGCTGATGAACAGCGGCTGGCGCTATTGGCGAGGCGTCTTGCGCACGGCCATGGCCCATAGCGGAGTGCTGCGCATCGATCACGTCATGGGGCTTTTTCGCCAGTTCTGGATACCCAACGACGCTTCGGCGAAGCACGGTGCCTATGTGCGTTTTCCCAGCGACCTGCTCCTGGGCATCTTGGCCCTGGAAAGTCGTCGCCACAACACTCTCATCGTGGGCGAAGACTTGGGCACAGTCCCCAAGGGCTTACCCACGCGTTTGGCCCAACGAAAGATTCTCTCGTCGCGGGTGGCGCTCTTTGAAAGGAATAGCAAGGGGGCTTTTCGTTCTGCGGCAACCTTCAGCAGACGAGCCATGCTCACCGCCAACACCCACGACTTGCCGCCCCTCGATGCCCTGTGGAGCGACGACGACTTGGTCATGCGCCGACGGTTAGGACAGATTTCCGATGACGAGGCCTTGGCTGCGGCACAACGAGATCGCCGCGCCTTACGCAAGGCCTTGCTACGACGTGTGGGGCTGACCACAGCAGCAGACAAGCCCGGCGGACGAAGCGCTTTGACCCGCGAGGTTTATCGCTGGCTCAGTGCCACGCCCGCGCCCCTCCTCGGTGTCTCCCTCGACGACCTCTGCGGCGAAACAGAGCCGGTGAACATCCCTGGGATGAGTGAGGAGCAGCACCCCAGCTGGTCACGACGGATGGGCGTGCCCCTCGAAGACCTTGCCCAACTCGACGGCGCTCGCGAACTCTTCGCCGCCTTGAGCGAACGTGGGGGCCGAAAACTCGACGCTCAGTCTCCTACAGAAAAGGCACCAGGTCAGCCAGGTGTGAACCCGTGAGCAGATCGATGCCCAGGGCACTCTTCATCAGGTAGAGGACGATGAACATCAGCGCACTGCCAGCACCCAAAACGAGGGTGCAAATGCCGACCATGCTCAGGACGTAAGGGCCGCCTCTGACGAAGCGCTGGGCCACTGCGGGTAGCGCTGTCACAGAGGCCGCCATCGCGATCCGCTCGAGTTCGAGCTCACGACAATGCATGCGCGACTCGGCGTAGCGACGACCGGTGCTCGCGGCGATGGTCATTTTTCGCTCGCCCGCCGCTTTGAGCAGCACAGCGCAATCGTGTCCCGCGAGCTGCGCCCCGGTGAGCAAAGGGACATGAACGGAAAACTCAACATTGAGTGCTTCGTGAAGCGCCTGCGCTTCTGCTTCGGACAACTGCAGCGACTCTTGAAAGCTGTCAAGCAGCGCCACTAAGGTGTCCTCATCCATCGCAGGGGACCAGTGCTGACACACCCGGTCGGCGATATGCACGATGCGCGTGAGTTCGAGAACTCGTGGGTCACTGTGCTCGGCCAGAGGCTGCTGCTCCCCTGACAAACGGATCACCTCTGTGACCGTTTTGGCCACGCCCCACTGCTCCAACAAGGCCGCTCCTAGAGCCCGGTGATCCGCGCCCAGACTGGCGCGCTCTTGCTCCACCGAGGGCAGCCGTCCATCGGCTTCCCCCAGCAGCTGAGCGAAATCCTCGGTGGCCACATCCACCAAGATCAGTTGACCAAAGTGGCTCATCAAGCCGCAGAGGTACGCCTGGGCCGGTGAAGCCAGAGTGGACAACTTGGCCAAGGAGCGCGCGCACAGGGCCGTGACCAGGCTGTGGGTCCACAGCGAAAGGTGAGTGGCGCTGTCCAGGCGAGCCCCCTCAGGCAACTCCTCCCAAAGGGTGAAGTCGAGGGCCGTGAGGGCCACCACTTCGGGGCCCAGCATGGCCACCGCTTGATCCACACTGCGAGGCCCCTCGTCACCACATAACCCAGACTTCGCCGCCAGGCTGAGGATGCGCGCGGTACTCGCCGGGTCCACACCCACAGCTCGGGCCACGTCTGCTCCGGACAC
>JBLIMM010000186.1:0-9127 GCA_047638635.1 Pseudohongiellaceae bacterium
TTGGTCCCCGGCACCAGCTGGTTTCGGGACGGGATGCGGCGGGGCGCAAGATTGTCCTGCGTCTGGCTGATGAGGATGGTGGTGCGGTCTTGCCCGCCGCGGTGGAGTCCACTTGGTATCAGCTGGGCGAGCTGTCTGCTGAACAAGAGATCACCGATGTGGGGGCCTTGTCGCTGGCTGAGCTGGCTGCGTACCAAGAGCTGGAGGCTGCCGCGCGACAGTGGTTTGAAAGCTCCGCGAACGCTCGACCCAGTGATGTGCAGGAAAGCGTCGACAACATGAACAGCCTCAAGGCTCTGGGCTACACAGGCGACGGTACTGACAGCCCGAAGCAGCCCGCTGATCAAGACGCCTTGCCGAGGAGCACGCAAGGTGGCTAGCTCGAACTCCAAGAGCGACGGCGGCTCGGGAGCTCCCGCGGTGCATCGATTCTGCCCCGCAGAGGACATCACCGAGGGCGTCGCCCAGAGTCGTGTGATGGCTGACTTGCCGGTGGCCGTCTGTCGTCTCGACGGAAAACTGGCGGCATTCTCGGCCTTGTGTCCCCATCTGCGCACCGACTTGTCCGAGGGCATCGTGGGGCGGGGTGGCATCACCTGCGGCGACCATCTGTGGCATTTCGATTTACGAGACGGCCGTTGCGCCATGGTCCCCGGTGCCCGCTTGACGATTTACCCCGTGCGTGAAGAGGACGGTTGGATCTTGGTGGAGCTACCGACGTGAAGCTGACGAGCCCCTGGTCTTTGCGCAGCGAGACGGCCAGCGGTTGGGCTGACGCTGTGGCCACGGACACCCTTGCTCTGTTGAGCGACCACGCCCAGTGCGAGCTGAAAGCGGCGGCCTCAGCCATGACCCTGCTCAAGCGCAACCCGGACCGACCGGGCTTCGCCTTGCGCTTGGCTCCGTTGATCCGCGAGGAGATCGATCATTTGCAGCAGGTGCTGCGGCTACTCGACCAGCGGGGCGCGACTTTGGGGCGTGATCAGAACAATCCCTACGCCGCTGGCCTGCTGCGTTTTTCCGAGGAAAACCGCGCAAAGGGAGAGGGCCACTTGGACGCACTGCTGATTTCGGCGTTGATCGAGAAGCGCAGCCACGAGCGCTTCTGCCACTTGCAACAGTGCGCAGCCCTGGAGGAGTTGTCTAGCTTCTACAAGGCCTTGGCCGAGTCAGAGCAACGGCACGGTGAGCTGTTCATCGAGCTGGCGTTGGAAACGTACGAGGCCGAGACAGTCGGCCGGCGCTACGACACGCTGGCTCAGTTCGAAGGGACGCTGATCACTGGACTGCCCTTTGCCCACCGAGTGCACTCGGGCCCGCCGTAGGACCGGTAGCGCCTAGCTCTGCATCTCGGGCTCGAGGTCGACGCCCAGGCCGTCCGCAATGCGATTGATATAGCTGAAGTAGGCGATCACTTGGGCCGTGTCATGGATGGCCTTGTCGCTGTAGCCCTGTTGGCGAAGATCTTCCACGTGGCTCGAGTTACAGCTCGCGGGCTCAACGGCCAGGCGTTCCGCGTAGCGCAAGAGCACACGCAAGCGAGGGTCTGCCGCAGCTTCGCTACCCTGGGCAGCAAGGTCTGCGGCGAAGCTGGCAGCCTTCTTCACCGCCGTGACCCCGCTGTCCCCTTGCTCGCCAAGATGTTTTTCGACCTCAACACGGAGGTCTGCCTCGTGGGCTTTCACTCAGTAAAAGCAGTCGTTTGCCCGAGAGACGGTGACGGCAATGCTCTCCCGTTCCACTCGAGTGAGGGGCGATGGTCCCATCATGATCGCTTGGTACAGCTGCAGCGACGCGGTGAGCACCGCCGGGTTGGCCCCTTGCAAGCGGACGATGTTGTAAACTCGCCCCGCTCTTTCGATCGCCGATGAGTAAATCTTGCCGAGCCGACCTTCGGCTTCGCCCACTGGAGTTGTTTCGATGAATGCCATGCGCCGCACTATAGAGAAGCAGCTGTTCCGGCAGAACGCCCAGGGCCGTCAGGCTCCCCGGCGAAGCTCTGCAGTAGTGGCCGCAGGAGCGCTGCTGCTGGCCGTCCTCACAGCCTGCGGTGAGGACGAAACTGCGCCGAAGGGTGGCACGATCGCGCCGTCTGGCACTGAGACCACAGCGGCAACTTCCGGCGAGTCGACCGGCGGCGATTCTGGTGAGAGCTCAACACCCATCCAGGCGAGCCAAGACGTGGACCCAGAGAACACCGGGCGCATCACTGGGCAGATGAGTTTTGTTGGCCCCGTGCCTCCGCGAGCCGTGCTGCCGGTGATTGGCGACGCGTTCTGTATGGGCGTAGCCAAAGACGGTCCGGGACTTCTCAGCGAAACCCTCGTGGTGAGCGACGGCAAGCTCGCGGGAGCCTTTGTTTGGATCGCTGCTGGCCTCGACGATTGGCGCTTTCCCCGGGCCAGTGGTTCGGTGGCTATGGACCAGGCGGGCTGCACCTACGTGCCTCACGTGATTGGCCTCCAGAAAGGGCAGAGCTTAGAGATGATCAACAGCGACCCGGTGCTGCACAACGTCCATTCGGTAGGGCAGAAGAACGGCGAGAAGAACTTGGCCATGCCGACCCAGGGCATGAAGATCGAGATGAAGTTCAAGCGCCCTGAAACGATGATCGAGTTGCAATGCGACGTGCACGCTTGGATGACGGCCTACGTGGGCGTGGTCGACCATCCGTGCTTCGATGTGAGCGCTACCGACGGCTCGTTCCAGCTCGAAGGTGTGCCCCCCGGTGACTACGTCGTGCGCATGTGGCACGAGAGCCTGGGCACGACAGAGGTCGAAGTTTCGGTGTCCGCGAACGAGACTGCCGACTTGGGTGAGGTGTCTTTCTAGTCGACCAGCATCGGGCCCTAGCAGACTGTGCGTACTGTGCCGCGCTCTGAGCGCGCGCGGAGCATCACCGCGCGTTACGCGCAGCCTGCTAGCGTTCCACCCGCGGTGCGATCAGGTGGCTGAGAATGGCCGCGATGGCGCCGCCTCCTAGCAGCACAATGCCGGCAGCCGGTAGAAACTGCGTAGGCAAGATTCCGGTGAGTTCGCCGCTGTGCTTGCCTGCCTGCATGCTGATCAGCAGGGGGATGGACATGTACACGGTGAAACGTGAGCAGAGGGATCGTCTCACGGTCCAGGGTTCACCGTCTGGAGCAGCGTCCCCTCGTCGGGCAGCCGCGATATATCGAGATTGAGTGGGCCAGCTCACAAACCAAATGTGAAACACCATGGCTGTGGCGAGAAGGAAGCCCATGCCGATCCACTTACCGCGCAAGGGCCCATGAAACCAGCCCAGCAAACCTTGCTGACTTTGCGTACTGAGAAAAGACGCATAGATCATGCCCGTGACCCAGGCGATGGCTGCACCCCAGCGAAGCCACCAGAGAACGCGGGGGATCACCGTTTGCCAGAGCTTGCGGCTGACGTCGTTGTCTAGCTGGGAAGCGCTCGGCGCCAAACTGCCGTGGAGAAACCACAGCAATCCCACCCAGCCGATACCCGAGACGACGTGGATCGTTCTCAGCCACAAGCCATGATCAGAGAGGATGTCCACGGTCGCGACCTTGTGGGGAGAGGGGGTGACGCTCATCATCCGCAGATGCTATGGGCTGTGCAACGCCAGGACCCGCCCCGTGCGAGGCCCCTTCTGTTCACCCTGGCTGGAAACGAGGTTCTGAATGTCTCCCGCTGATTCTCTGAGCGAAAAACACGCGGGCTTGGGGAGTGTCTTTGTGGTCATCCCCGCTCTGGATGAAGAGCGTTCTGTGGGCCTGGTGCTGAACGATCTGCCGTGGGAGCTGCTGGGCCGGGTGGTCGTGGCCGACAACGGCTCCACGGATAACACCGCCGCTGTGGCACGGGAGGCTGGTGCCACGGTGGTGAAGGCCTCTCGCCGGGGCTACGGTTCAGCGTGTCTCGCTGGCTTGGCAGAGCTGGGAGCATTGGCGCCGAACGACGTAGTGGTCTTCTTGGATGCAGACTACAGCGACCATCCCCACGAGTTGCCCTTGCTGCTGGCGCCGATCCTTGCGGGACGGGCTGCGTTGGTCGTGGGGTCCCGCGCTTTGGGACAAGCAGAACCTGGATCGATGTTGCCCCAGCAGCGCTTCGGCAACGCCTTGGCGACGTTTCTCATCCGCTTAGCGTTCGGACACGTCTACACAGATTTGGGGCCTTTTCGCGCGATCACTGGTGCAGCGTTGCAGCAGATCTCCATGGCCGATCCCAACTGGGGTTGGACCGTGGAGATGCAGGTGCGCGTCCTGCAAGAAGGCTTGGCTGTGACCGAAGTGCCCGTGTCTTACCGTCGACGAGTGGGGCGTTCGAAGATTGCCGGCACCCTGCGGGGCACAATCTCAGCGGGCGTGAAGATCTTGTGGACCATCGCTCGCCTGCGCCGGCTTGGGCCGGCTCACTTGCCGTTGAGTGACCAGTCGTAGTCCAGGTGCTCGACGTCTAGATCTTTGCGGTGTGACTCGATGTATGCGCTCACCTTTTGGGGGCCGTGACGCTTGACGAAAGCCACCGCGCCGTCGCTCCAGCGATCGAAGTCGTCTTCAAACCAGTCGAAGATCTTCGAGACGTAGAGGTTGTGATCTTGTCCCCCGAAGAAGCCTTTCTTGGTGCTGCTGGAGGCGCCTTTGGCAGGGTTGGCCAAGAACACACTGGTGGCGTCGGTGAGCTGCGCGTCGAGTCGCGAGGGAAGATAGGCTTCGTTGCGTAAGTCGGGGCAAGAGAAGCTGGCGCAGTTGATCGCGAAGTGAATACGCGGATCGCCCATGGGCCGCAGGATCTTGTGTTCGATGGCGTCGAGGCTGAGCACCTTGCCGTCTGCAGACCAACGCTTGGCATCCCAACGATCGCTGCTCGAGATGTCTTTGATCGACTCGATTTTGGGGTAGTGTTCGAGGATCAGGCGCAAGGTGAAGGCGTTGTAGGCGTTGATCCAATAGGCGAAGGCTGTGGGGCCAGTGCCGGGTTTCGCCTGTGAGAGTGCGGCGATGTAGGTATCGAGGCCCGCTGTGTTCTTGGAGAGACCTTTGTAGTCGACGATTCCGTTGACCACGAAGCGCTTGAGCAGCTCAGTGAAGGGCGCGTGCAATGCGTCCGCTGCGAGGAGCGCTGGTGACACTGGCCTAGAGGCCCCTGGATTGCCGTCTTGGGTGGTCTCTGGGCTCTGTGGGCGAGCCTGCCCTTGCCCAAACGACGTTGCAGGATTCAGCAACACTGCGACCAAAAAAGCAGCCGTCACCACAGGCCAGAGAGTCGTGCGGTGCGAAAGGTCAGTGCGTCGTGCGTCTTGCTTGCCCATGGTGTTCTCCGGATGTGGCCGAGTGAGTGCTCAGATGATGTGACTGCGATTAGGTTTCATTGCGCTCCACGGACGGGCTGACCCCGCTATTCTTCGAGCGGATCAATCCAGCCAGTACCTCCCGGGCGGAACAAACAGACACGACCGCGAAGCCCAGGGCATAGAGCGCCAGGAACGGGCCGACGAACCACTGGCCCTTGGCTAGATAGAGACTGAGCCCCCAGGCGGTGTACAGGGCGAGGGCGCCCTCCACCAAGAAGATGGGGTCGAGAGGCAGGCGGTAGCCGTCACTGACACCGCTTTGGGGAGCGTCGGTGAGGCTGCGCTTGGGTGTGCGTACGAATGTTCCTCGAGAGCCGAAGAGCCCTGAGAACACAGCCCGCCCGTTGGACACTGCGATGCCGCAGCCCACTACCATGAGCAGCGGCATGTCGAGCAAGCGGCGGCGCCAGTTTCGGTGCAGCGACCGTTGAGCGACGACGTAAAGGGTGCTGGGCCCGGCCGCTCCCATGAGCAGCAGCAAGGCCACGGCGGCGAAGGCCAAGGGGCCCAGGTCGCCGCTCCACAGCGAGAGCACCGCGGGAGCAGCTAGAGCCATGATGAGCATCAGCGGGTGCACCCCATAGTGGGTCAGGTGCAAGGTGGCTGCACACTTGCGACCGAAGCTCCACTGGGAACGCCACACGCGGCCGAGGAGTTTCACTGCGGTCTGGGTTGAGCCCTTGGCCCACCGTCGTTGCTGGCTCTTGAACGCTTCGATGTCCCCAGGGATTTCAGCGGGGACCTCGACATCTACGAGAAACTCCACGCGCCAGTTCGCCAGCTGGGCCCGGTAAGACAGGTCGAGATCTTCCGTGAGCGTGTCCCCTTGCCAGCCTCCGGCATCGTCGATGGCAGCACGGCGCCAAATGCCCGCGGTGCCGTTGAAGTTGAGCGCCAGGCCAGACCAGCAGCGGCCCGCCTGCTCCACGGAGAAGTGCCCGTCGATGGCCAGGGCCTGCAGGCGCGTGAGCCAGGAGTGATCCCGATCAAGATGCCCCCAGCGGGCTTGCACCAGACCCACTTGCGGGTCAGCGAAGAACGGAATGCATTGGCGCAGAAAGTCTGGGTGTGGAACAAAGTCCGCGTCGAGAATGGCCACGAGTTCACCCCGGGACCGGTCGAGTCCTGCGGCGAGGGCGCCGGCCTTGAAGCCTGTGCGCTCGCTGCGCCGCAAGTGCTGCAGCTCAACCCCTGAGTCGCCGTGTCGGGCGAGGGCGGCGGCCACGATTTCAGGGGTGTCGTCCGTAGAGTCGTCGAGCACCTGGATCTGCAGTTTTGTGCTGGGCCAATCGAGGGCTAGTGCCGCATCGATGAGCCGCTCCACCACGAAGCGCTCGTTGAACACGGGCAGCTGCACCGTGACCACGGGCAACTCATGGTCACGACATGACTCTGCGTGTGCCTTGCGGATGGCCTCACGTCGCTGGCTCTGCTCAGGGCCGTGGCGCAGGTACAGAGCGGCCAGCACGTAGCAATGGATGCCGTACACGAAGAGCCCGGCTGCTGCGAGCCAGTAGATGATCAGGAGCGCGACAGTCATGGACGGAAGGCAGTGTCTTCTGAGGGGGGTGGGCGTTGGGTGCGGAGGAAGGAACCCCAGGACACCCAGGCGAGCCAGGCAAACAGCGGGGCGTACTCAGGGAGCTTGAGCCCGTGCCACTCGACCCACTGTCCTGTGTTGGCGATTTCCAGGTGAGGCAGCCAAGTGAGCGAGACGCTCGCTGTGAGAGCCAGCCAGCCCCACCAGGGAAACACGGTCAGCAAGGGCAACAGGGTCATGAGATACCACGGATGCATGGTGGGGAGCACCAGCAGCAATCCGCCCAGGAGGAGAGCCACTCGTCGGGCTGTGTCGGCGGGGGAGTCGCGCAGCACCCAGAAGGCGCCGAGGATCCAGGCTGCAGCTGCGAGGGGGCGCGAGACACCGTCACCGAAGAGGCTTGCCAGAAGAGCGTGGCCAGAGTCGTTGTAGTGCAGCTCCGAGCCAAAGCGCAGCACTGAGGGCAGCGGGCCTCCCTGTCCCAGAAACGGAAGGGTGATGACGGCGGCCAGTGCTAGGCCAGCGAGCCAGCTGCGGGGAGAGATGACGGCGCTCTGGGCGGAAGGACTCGCGCTGGGTGACGGGCGGCGTGCCAGGGCGAAGGCGGGCAAGGCTGCCACCGCAAAACCCTTGGTCAGCACCGCCGCGCAAAGAGCCATGGCTGCGGCGCTCGGTCGTCGAGCTTCGAGGGCAACGATGCCGAGCACCAGGGCTGTGGCTGCGATGACGTCGTGGTGTCCCTCGAAGGCTGTGGCGTAAACGGAAAGAGGGCACCAAGCAAACAGCACCAGCCGATTCGCTGGCAGGCCACGGCCTTTGAGCCAGGCCAGCAATGCGGCGAAGAGCAGCGCCTCCGCCCCAAGAAATGAGAGTTTGAAGGCGAGGGCAGTGGGTGAAAGAGCGGCAACGCCTCGCTGCCAAAGTTCCATGCCCGGGGGGTAAATCGCCGGCCAATCTGGATGATTGATGGCCTGGTGGTCGCTGAACTGGGCGGCTAGTGGGGCAAGGGCCGGGGCGTTGGGAGCCTCTCGGTACGGGTCGTGTCCCGCCAGTTGGACGAGCCCCTCCCAGCGATAGCGGGCCATGTCATCAGTGGGTTCACCGGGTAGGGCCGCCAAGCGGCACGCCATCGCGACGACGACAATCCAGCGAGTGGACGGCCCTTGTCCCCCGTTGAGCACTGCTCGGCAGGCGATGCCCCAGGCCAGGGAGGCCAGCAGGTAAGCGCAAAGCATCTCTACCGGGTGTGCCCGCAAGTCGCCGAGCCAGCCCATCAAGATCCACGCGGCCACGAGCACCACGGCGGCTGCTGGCCAGTGGTGTGAGGAGCGCGTGGGAGAGCGATTGGGGCAAGCCATGAGTGCGGCAATGGTAGCGACGGCGGCTGGGGCTGCTAACCTGCCGCCCGGAGTCACCCATTTGACTCCTCTCGACCCCCGTCATATTTCCTTTTTGGAGAGTTCGCTCGGTGACTGATCTCGTGCGTATGGAAGTGGCTGCTGGTGTGGCTCGGTTGACCCTCAACCGCCCCGATGTGATGAACGCGCTGTCGTTCGACACCCTTGGACGCCTCGGCGAGCTGCTCGGTCAGTTAAGCGATGACCGAGATGTGCGCGTGGTCATTCTCACAGGGTCCGGAGATCGGGCTTTTTGCGCGGGCGCAGATCTCAAGGAGCGGGTGGGTTTCACGGAAGAGCAAACCCGGGCCTTTGTCACCCTTATCGGAGACACGTTTTCTGCGGTGGCGGCCCTGCCCCAGCCGGTGATCGCCGCCATGAACGGCGTGGCTTACGGCGGCGGCCTAGAGTTAGCTCTGGCTTGCGATCTGAGAGTCGCCGTCTCCGGCGCTCGCATGGGACTGACTGAAACGTCCCTGGCGATTATCCCTGGAGCGGGTGGCACCCAACGCTTGCCTCAGATCGTTGGCACGGCCCGGGCGAAAGAGCTGATCTACTGCGCGCGCCGACTAGACGCTGACGAGGCCTTCGCCATGGGTTTGGTAAACCGCGTTGCCCCCGCTGGCGAGTTGATGGCCACAGCACAGCAACTGGCCCACAGCATCGCTGCGAATGGGCCCCTGGCCGTTCGCGCTGCCAAAGAAGCCATCGACGTGGGCAACGATGGCCTCGACATGGCCACCGCGTTGGTGCGGGAGCGCCAAATCTACCTGGAACAAGTGCTGCCGAGCAGCGATCGCCTTGAGGCCTTAGCGGCCTTCCGCGAGAAGCAGATCGGAAGAGCGT